>NZ_JBUZTL010000009.1:0-193515 GCF_055408345.1 Pseudomonas sp. B424
GATAGCGACACGATATGAGCGACTGGCCAGGAATTACCAGTCGATGTTATCCCTTGTGTCTGCTGTCATATGGCTCGCCTGAATGAGAACACCCCCTAGGAGATTCTCAGGGAGCAGCTAGAAGCCCTGGGTGTTCGGGTGACGTTGGCAGACGATGGTGAGCAAGCGCTGTTGCGCTGGAGTGAGGCGTCGTTCGATCTGGTGATCACCGACGTCAATATGCCCAGGCTCGATGGCTATCAGCTGACTCGCCGCTTGCGTCAGCTTGATCCGTTGGTGCCGATTATTGGCGTGACCGCCAATGCCTTGCGCGAAGAAGGCGAGCAATGCCTGGAGGCCGGGATGAATGTCTGGCTGGTCAAACCCTTGAGTCTGACGACATTGCGCCAGACCCTGTCTGCCTATGCTCCCCAGCCTGTCCGGGTGCAGGCGCCCCCTGCTGCGGCCCTGGCAGCGGATGATCTGGAAGACTGGATTACGCTGTCACCGATGATGCACCGGCTGTTTATCACCACCCTGCAGGAGGATCTGGCGCAGGCGCAGCTGGCTTTGCAGCAAGCCAACACATCGAAACTGGTCAGCTATGTGCACCGGATGCATGGCTCATTTGCCACGGTAGGCGCCGTCACCCTGGCGGCGGTTTGCAATGAGTGCGAAATCGCTTTGCTGCGTGAGCCTTTGAACCCTGAGTCAGCCGATGAGATCAAGGCGTTGTTGCAGCGCTTTCACCGCGTCTTGTCGAGGCTGGTGGACGGGGAGTTGTACCCCGGTGGCGAGTAAGCAGGCGGCCTGCTCACTACAGGCGCGATGACTGCTGTACCTTAGATTCGTCCCCCCAATAACAATATGGACGTTTTTATGGCCTCTACCCAAACGCTTCAGTTTTCATCCATGCCCACCTTGCTCGATGCCTTGCGCGAGCTTCTCGGTGAGCGATTAAGCACCCGCCGCGCCGAGTGCGAGCAACACGGGCGCGGTGAGTCATACCACCCGTCTTTACCGCCGGATGCGGTGTGTTACGCCGGGTCCACTGCCGAGGTCGCGGCCATCGTAAAACTCTGCGCAGCGCAGCGGGTGCCGATCATTGCCTTTGGCGGGGGGACTTCACTGGAAGGGCATGTGGGTGCCACTCGGGGCGGGGTCTGTATCGACCTGAGCCGCATGCAGCGAGTCATTGCTGTGCGTCCCGATGATCTGGATGTCACGGTAGAGGCGGGCGTCACCCGGATGCAACTCAATGCCGAACTGCGCACCACAGGTTTGTTCTTTCCGGTCGATCCCGGTGGCGAAAGCACCTTGGGCGGCATGGCGGCTACCCGCGCTTCAGGTACCAATGCGGTGCGCTACGGGACCATGCGCGAGAACGTATTGAACCTCACCGTGGTACTCGCCGATGGTCAGGTGATCAAGACCGGCGGCCGCGCGCGAAAGTCGGCCGCAGGCTACGACCTGACTCGTTTGTTCGTCGGCTCGGAAGGCACCCTGGGGATCATCACCGAAGTCACGCTGCGCCTTTACGGCATCCCGGAAACCACCTGCGCGGCAGTCTGCACCTTCCCGACGATTGCCGCGGCGGTCAGCTCGGTGGTGTCCATCATTCAATACGGCATCCCGGTGTCACGGGTCGAATTGCTCGATGCGCGCACGGTGCAGGCCGTCAACCGCTTCTCGCAGATGGGGCTGGCCGAGACGCCGACGCTGTTTTTCGAATTCGCCGGCTCCCCGGCCAGCGTGGCCGAGCAGGTCGAATTAACCCGGGAAATTGTCGAAAGCAACGCGGCACTGGGTTTTCAGGCGGCCGCTGATGCAGATGCGCGTAATGCGCTGTGGCGCGCCCGGCACAATGTTCACTATGCGATGCAGTCCATGCGCCCGAATGCGCGGATCTGGAGTACCGACGTCTGCGTACCTATTTCGGCGCTGACTCAATGCATTGCCGAAACCGCTGAGGATGTGGCCCGGGTGTCTTTTTTTGTCGGTATGGTCGGGCATGTGGGGGACGGAAACTTCCACTTGGGGTTGGTGGTCGACCCGGATAACGAGGCAGAAATGGCTGAAGCCGAAGCGCTCAATGAGCGTGTGGTAGAGCGCGCCATTGCCCTGGAGGGCACGTGCACCGGTGAGCATGGCATCGGTTCGGGAAAGATAAAGTACATGTCACAGGAGCATGGGGCCGCACTCGGTGTCATGCGTCTGGTCAAGCAGGCACTCGATCCGTTCGGTTTGATGAACCCGGGCAAAATCCTGCCTGAGGCTTGATGCTCGGCTGGCGGGGGCGCTTTCTCAAATAACGGATAATCGTAAGCGCAGGTATTTATTGATCTTTTTTTATTTGTTTATTGACGCCCCGACCGTAAAACACGTTTAATTGCACCCTTGCCCAGATAGCTCAGTCGGTAGAGCAGGGGATTGAAAATCCCCGTGTCGGCGGTTCGATTCCGTCTCTGGGCACCACAACACCAAAACCCCTGATGCCTCACGGCTTCGGGGGTTTTTTGTTTGTGGCCGTTGTAGATGTTTGCAATCCCAATCTGCCCATCCTTGTGATGAACAACCCTTTGTCGCCTCGCCACTCGTCACGCCTTTTAGGGTGTCTACTTTCAGTAAGGCGTTGTCTTTACAAAGAGGTGGGCGCGATGAGCAACGAACAGGTAGCACCTGAAACGAAAGGCGTGACGGTCAAACTGCTTGCCGCCATTGACCTGGGCCCCGAGATCGAAGGAATGGCAGGGCGCCAGCTTCGCATGCGTCTGGTGACGATTGAGCCGGGAGGCGTTTTTGGGCCGGTTCACAACCATATAGACAGGCCTGGCACCGTCTACATTCTGCACGGTGTGATAACCGACCATCGGAATGGCGTGGCTACGGACTATGGCCCGGGTGTCGGCTGGCCCGAGGACAGGCACACCACGCACTGGCTAGAAAACAGAGGGGCGATGCCGGCGGTGGAGATATCGGTCGATATTGTCAGGCAAGAATAAGCCCGTGTCCGATACCCGGGCTGGCTGTGCGGGAGCATGGCGCGAAAAACGAATACCCCAGACACAAGAAAGCCCGCACTAGGCGGGCTTCTTGTTGGTTTCATTTTCATCTTGCGATGTAGTGAAACCGGTGTTTGGTGGCTACACAGGGACTTGAACCCCGGACCCCAGCATTATGAATGCTATGCTCTAACCAACTGAGCTATGTAGCCAATGGCGCGCATTATTCCCTCGTAATGGACATGTGTCAAGCAAATATCTTAAAAAATTCTTTGTCCTATCAACTGCTTAAGGTTTTCCGGCACTTGGATGGCAATATGTTGTAAAAAAATGGCACATTGAAGCACCTGCAAGTGCGCATTCACCTGATGTCCGGAAACTCTTATGGCTCTTAGCAACGCTCAAACAACAACAAGTACCGCTTCGCAAACCCCTCAGTCCAGCCCGCTCGTCATGCGCATCATCGGTGCCGTGGCGCTGGCGCATCTGATCAATGACCTGATTCAGGCGGTGCTGCCGTCGATCTATCCGATGCTCAAGGCCAAATATGACCTGACGTTTACCCAGATAGGGCTGATTACGCTGACGTTTCAGCTCACCGCGTCACTGTTGCAACCCTGGGTGGGGTACTACACCGATCGACATCCGAATCCGTTGCTGTTGCCGGCCGGTATGGTTTGCACCCTGGTCGGGATTCTGATGCTGTCGCAAGTCGGCAGCTTTGCGCTGATTTTGCTGGCGGCAGGCCTGGTGGGGATTGGATCCTCAACGTTTCACCCGGAAGCTTCCCGGGTGGCGAGGCTGGCTTCGGGCGGGCGCTACGGTTTGGCGCAATCGACCTTTCAAGTCGGTGGCAATGCCGGCTCAGCCTTCGGGCCATTGCTGGCGGCAGCGATCATCATTCCCTTTGGCCAGGGCAACGTCGCCTGGTTCGGGCTGTTTGCGCTGTTCGCGGTCGGGCTGCTGTATGTCATCAGCCGCTGGTACCGTAACCACTTGAACCTCTTCAAGCTCAAAGCCGGGCAGAAGGCTACTCACGGGCTTTCGAAGCAGCGCGTACTCAGTGCGTTGGTGGTCCTTGGCTTGCTGGTGTTCTCCAAGTATTTCTACATGGCGAGCCTGACGAGCTATTACACCTTCTTCCTGATTGAGAAGTTCGATGTGTCGGTCGCCACTTCACAGTTGTATTTGTTCCTGTTCCTAGGCGCTGTCGCGGCGGGTACGTTTTTTGGTGGCCCGATCGGTGATCGTATCGGCCGCAAGGCGGTGATCTGGTTCTCGATTCTCGGGGTCGCGCCGTTCACGTTGCTGCTGCCCTACGCCGACCTGTTCTGGACCAGTGTGCTAAGCGTCATCATCGGGTTTATTTTGGCGTCGGCGTTCTCGGCGATCGTGGTGTATGCCCAGGAGCTGGTGCCGGGCAATGTGGGGATGATCGCCGGTATCTTCTTCGGTTTGATGTTTGGCTTCGGCGGGATTGGTGCCGCCTTGCTCGGCCATCTGGCTGACATTCATGGCATCGAATATGTATACGGCCTGTGTTCGTATCTGCCGCTGTTCGGCGTGCTGGCCATCTTGCTGCCGCGCACCAAAAAAGCCTGAACGCCCCAGTCTTAACGGCACCAGGCCAGGTGCCGCTTGCCTTCAACCATGGGGCTACCTCATCAGTAGCCCCATGGCTGGCAGCACAATCATGCGACTGACAGTTCACTGGCTCAATCTCACCTAAAGTCAGGGCTTACTTCCCTGTTGCGCACCCGTTCAACACGGCAGTGCTGATATGGCCCATGGCAGTTCTAGCAGTGGGTCGCAATCTTGAGTTGCTCACGTGCACGGGAGATGCGCGAGCGAACCGTACCTATGGGTATCTCCAGGGCACTGGCCGTGTCGCGGTAGCTGCCCCCGGTTTCCAGTGATGCATACAGCGTATTGCGCATTTCAGTCGGCAGCCGGTTGATGGCAATGAGCGTCAGCTCAAGTCGCCGGTTGATCTCGAACTGTCCGCCCGGGTCCTGGGCGCAGTTCTCCTCATGGCACAGCACCTCGTCAAACTCGCAATGCACAGGCCTGGCGTACAGGCGGCGAAAGTGACTGCGGATCAGGTTTTGCGCAATGCCGCACATCCAGGTACTGAGCGCTGCCTGGCCGTTGAAGCGGCCTTTGCTGCGCCAGGCCTCAAGGCAGGTTAATTGAAAAATATCGTCTGCATCTGCGGGATTCAGGACGCGTTTATGAATAAACAGGCGCAGTTTTTTCTGGAGCGCGAGTGACAGATCCAGTGGGTCGCATGGGGGAGGCAAAAGGGGAGGCGCTAAAACATCATCTAAGTGATTCATTCTTTATCCTCAAGTGAACGCTATCGAAATAGTTTCGACGAGGACCTGCCAAGCATCGCTTATGCCAATGATGGACTGTTTTTATCTGTATGTTTTTTATGGGTATTTGCTGCGGTTGGTGTTTTTTCAGTGCTGTTTTTTGCATGGCGGCTTTTTTCTTGTGCCATTTTTTTCACAAAAAATGCCGTTGAACGACCAAGGAACCGTTTGCCTGTGGACGACCACACAGGTACTCGAAACTTCCTTGATGGCATCTCTATGAAAGTTGACGTGCGAAACGATGTTGCGTCGGTCTCCATCCCGCTTGTCTCCCTGCGGGAGGTCCGGGCGCAAGCCCCTCAGGCTTCTCAGCAAAATGCCGCCGAGGAAGTCGGCATGCTGTTCAGCCAGAAGGTAGAGAGCAGCAGCAAAGTGCAGCCCGGACGAAACCTGCGCACGGATACCCCCGTGCTGAAAATCCAGGGTATCCAGCAACTCAACGAGTTGTATGAGCAGTTGGGGCATCCCGGTCAGATCAGCCTGGGGCAGTTGACCCGGCAAGTCCGTCAGGAGCTCATGTCCAGGCCCAGTGTCGAGAGTTTGCTGGCGCTGACCGGTGACGATCCGGCCCGTACCTATGTCGTGCTGCAGCACGTGACGGCCCAGGCCCAGGCGCAAGGGCGAGAGCCGGATGCTGTTCAGGCGCAGGCTTTTCAAGAGCAGGTACAGGTACGTTATCTGCGGCAGATCCAGGCAGGTGTGAACATTGCCCAGGCGCTGAAGGCCGCCAATGGTGATGCATCTTTGCGCCAGGCCGTTCGCACGCTGTATTACTCCAGCGTGGTGATGAAACAATCGCTGGTGAGTATTACGCAGGCATTGCTGGGGTTGTTTGGCGAAGAAGGGGTCGATGCCGGGTTGAACATGATGGGCCGGGCCCTGGCGGATGATATTGCCGCCCATCGTCCGTCTGTACCGACAGACAAGTTGCGTACCTTGCTCCTGGGGCTACAGGCCTGCGGCCAATTGGGCGGCATCCTGCACAGTTGTTGCCAGTTTATTGAGCGATCGCCTGCCCGTGCCCCGGCGGGTGAATACACCGGTGTCGCCCTGTTACAGCGCTTGCTGGGGTACACGAGTACAGGCACCGACCCCGGCGAGATTCAGGACCTGAGCCGGGAGTTGGGAGGGGAGGGGCTTTCCGGCCAACTGGTCTCCCTGAACCAGGTCTATTCACTGGTTCAACGGCTGCCGCTGGCGGTATGGAGTGATCCGCAAAACCGTCAGGCCACGCTCCAGTCTTTATTGGCGCTGATGGGGGAGCACACTCGGGCCGAGGGTATTGCGCCACTGAGGCCCGGGTTGTCGAGACCCATTCGATGACACTTGTGCAGTGGCTCAACAAAGGCCTGTCGAACGTCGCCAAAGGGGGCGAGGCTCTGGGGGCGGTGTTTGTACTGGGCATTGTGTTTATCTTTATCGCGCCGCTGCCGACGTGGCTGATAGATGTCCTGATCGCGATCAATATCTGTATTTCCTGCCTGCTGATCGTTCTGGCGTTTTACCTGCCGAGCCCTCTGGCGTTCTCTTCGTTCCCCTCGCTCCTGCTGTTGACCACCATGTTTCGTCTGGCGCTGTCGATTGCGACGACCCGTCTGATCCTTCTGGAGCAGGATGCGGGTGAAATTGTCGAGGCATTCGGCAACTTCGTAGTTGGGGGCAATCTCGCCGTCGGGCTGGTGATCTTTCTGATCATCACCATCGTCAACTTCCTGGTGATCACCAAGGGCTCCGAGCGTGTGGCGGAAGTCTCCGCGCGTTTCAGCCTGGATGCGATGCCCGGCAAGCAGATGTCCATCGACAGTGATTTGCGCGGCGGGCTGATTGATGGGCCCCAGGCCCGTCACAAACGCGACGAGTTATCCCGGGAGAGCCAGTTGTTCGGGGCCATGGACGGGGCCATGAAGTTCGTCAAAGGGGACGCTATCGCAGGCCTGGTCATTGTGGTGATCAACATAGTGGGCGGGTTTTCCACGGGCATGTTGCAGCATGGTATGAGTGCGGCAGATGCCATCACGCTGTATTCGGTATTGACCGTCGGTGACGGCCTGATCGCTCAGATCCCGGCCCTTCTGATTGCGTTGACTGCGGGGATGATCATCACCCGTGTCGCCCCTGACAATCCGTCGGCAAGCACCAACGTCGGGGTGCAGATCGGGCAGCAAATAACCCGCGAACCCAAAAGCTGGATGGTTGCTTCGATCGGGATGCTGGCGTTCGCCGCGTTACCGGGAATGCCGACCCTGGTGTTTATCGCGATTGCCCTGGGCACCTTTGGCCTGGGGCTTCATTTGTGGTTGCGCACCAGGAAGGCAGAGGAGCCGCAGGTTGTCGAAGTGCCGCAGCTTGCCCCCGGGCAAAACGGCGAAGAGGATTTGCGCAGCTTTGATCCATCCAGGCCTTATGTGCTGCAGTTTGCAACTGCCCATCAGGATCTCGGGCCAACCACGCAACTGATTCACGGCATTCGCCAGGTGCGTAACAGCATCGTCACAACCGTGGGCTTGACGCTCCCCCCATTTGAAATCGAATACAGCCCCACGCTTGGCGAGGATGAATTCCGTTTTTGTGTGCACGAGGCCC
Source organism: Pseudomonas sp. B424 (assembly GCF_055408345.1). Lineage (NCBI taxonomy): Bacteria > Pseudomonadati > Pseudomonadota > Gammaproteobacteria > Pseudomonadales > Pseudomonadaceae > Pseudomonas > Pseudomonas sp. B424. The sequence continues at coordinate 7,940 of NZ_JBUZTL010000009.1, forward strand.
CGGTGCTCAAGGCCACCTTTAGTGAGCGCAGGGCGGTGAGGCGTGCCAGCCTGCCAAGCGAACCCCTTGATGCACTCAGGGGCAGCGAGCAGCGGGATGAGCTGGACTGGTTATGGCTGCAACCCGATGACCCGGTGCTGGCCGGGGAGAGCGTCGAGTCGTTCAGTGCCCAGACCTTGATCATCGAGCGCATACGGCGAGCGATGATGATCAGCGGGCCGCAGTTTTTAGGTGTCCAGGAGAGCAAATCCATTCTCTCCTGGCTCGAGCAAACCCAGCCGGAACTGGTGCAAGAGCTGCAGCGCATCATGCCCCTCTCCCGATTCTCCGGCGTACTGCAGCGCCTGGCCAGTGAAGGGGTGCCGTTGCGTGCAGTGCGCCTGATCGTCGAAGCACTGACCGAGCACGGTCAGCACGAGCGTGAAGTGATTGCGCTCGCGGACTATGCGCGCATAGCCCTGAAGTCGCAGATTTATCACTTGCACAGTGAGCTCGACGGGCTTCATGCCTGGCTGCTCTCACCCCACACCGAAAACATTTTGCGCGAGGCGTTGCGTCAGACCCAGACCGGGGTTTTCTTTGCCCTGGACACCGAGCACAGCACCCAGTTGGTGGAGCAGCTCAAGGATGCCTTTGTGCCGGGGTTGCGCGAAAAAAGCGTGATGCTGGTCGCCCACGATCTGCGTAGCCCTTTGCGCACTTTATTGTTCGATGAGTTCAACCATGTGCCGGTCATGTCGTTTGCCGAATTGATGGGCTCGGCGAAGGTGAAAGTGCTTGGCCGGTTTGATTTTGAATACGAAGGGCTGCTGCGTGAGGCGGTCTCTTGAGTCATCAGGGCGTGCCGACCGACAACGCGGGCGAGATGTTCGAGCTGCGGGTTTTAAGCGGCCTGCATCAAGGCGCTGCATTGCCATTGTTCGGTGATCAATGGTGCATCGGTGCCAGCGCAGAGGCCGACCTGGAGTTATACGACCCCGGTATTGAGGCTCAGCACGCTCAACTGTTCTGCAGTGACGGTCGATGGCAGGTGCAAGCCCGGCAAGGTCTTTTGCAGGACGAGTGCGGGGCTGTATTGGCGCGCATTGCAAATCTGGCGCCCAGGGTCGAGTTCTCCATTGGCGGTATCCGGCTTTGTATCGCCATCACCGACAGCTTCTGGTCCCAGGAGCCTGTTCATGTGCCGGGCACGTCGAACGAAGTTGCGGTCAATGAGCGGGCAGCATCCACGGCAGTTCGATGGAAAACCGGGCTGGTCTGCGCACTGCTGGTGCCGCTGGCGGTGGCCGGCGGGTTGGTCTTGCCCTCCAGTGACGTGATGCCACCGCCCCGGGAAGAGGCCTCAACCAGTGACAAGCGTCGGCTCGCGACGCCGGCAGAGGTGCATCAGCAATTACGTAAAATGTTGATCGAGCGCGAGCTGGGCCATCAAGTCAGCCTTGAGCTCGCCAACGATCAAATCACCCTCGGCGGTGACGTCTCGAAAGAGTCGCAGGCACTGGTTTCACGGATGCTTGCCCGTTTTTCGGCGCAGTTCGACACGACAGTGCCGATCATCAACCAGGTCCAGGCGCTCAGCTCGGACCTGCCATTCAGGATCGTTCAGATCATTGGCGGCCAAAAGGCCCATGTGGTGTTGGCAGACGGGCGCCGCCTGTTTTTCGGTGATGAAATTGATGGCTTGCGCCTGACCGTTATCGACAATCACCGCTTGCTGTTTGAAGGCAAGCAGCGGTACGAGGTGAAGTGGTGAGCAAGAGCATTCAAGAAAGGCTTGAGTGCTGGCGGCAGGGCCAGTCCGCCCGGTTGGCCGGTTTTGCGCCAGTGGCTCTTTACGGCCGGGTACAGCGGATCAATGGCATTTTGCTGCAATGCCGTTTGCCACATGCCCGGATCGGGGATTTATGTCAGGTCGAGACCTCGGGCCAAGGGTGGGTGCTCGCCGAAATCATCGGTTTTGATCAGCAGGACGCGATGCTCAGTGCCCTTGGCAACCTGGAAGGCATTTGCGCAGGGGCGGCGGTTAAACGCCTGGGAGGGGCGCACCAGGTTCGTGTCGGCAATGATTTGCTGGGCCAGGTTCTGGACGGATTTGGCCGACCGCTCACCGGCTGCGGGTGGGGAGCCTTCGCCAGGCCGCCTTGTGAGGCTGCCGGTGCGGTGTTGTGCGAGGCGCCACTGCCCACCGAAAGACCGCGCATCTGCCGCGCATTATCGACCGGGGTGCGGGCAATTGATGGAGTGTTGACGCTGGGCGAAGGTCAGCGGGTGGGGCTTTTTGCCGGGGCCGGGTGTGGCAAAACCACACTGCTGGCTGAAATCGCCCGCAACGTCGATTGCGATGTGATCGTCTTTGGGCTGATTGGTGAGCGGGGCCGCGAGTTGGGCGAATTTCTCGACCATGAACTGGACGATGCCTTGCGCGCCAAAGCCGTTCTGGTGTGCGCAACGTCTGATCGCTCAAGCATGGAGCGGGCGCGCGCAGCCTTCACGGCGACCGCCCTGGCCGAAGGTTTTCGCAGCAAGGGGCAACGGGTTCTATTGCTGATCGACTCCCTGACGCGCTTTGCCCGGGCCCAGCGTGAAATCGGTCTGGCAGCGGGTGAACCGCTGGGGCGTGGTGGTCTGCCGCCTTCGGTTTACAGCTTGCTGCCGCGATTGGTGGAGCGCGCAGGGTTGACTCAACAGGGGGCTATTACCGCGATCTATACCGTGTTGATCGAGCAGGACTCCATGAGCGACCCCGTTGCGGATGAAGTCCGTTCCTTGCTGGACGGGCACATTGTGTTGTCACGAAAGCTGGCCGAGCGCGGCCACTATCCGGCGATTGATGTGCTGGGCAGCCTGTCCCGGATCATGGGTAATGTTGCAGCGCCTGCCCAGGTGCAGAACATGACGTCTTTAAGGCGTTTGCTGTCTGCCCATCAACAGATTGAGTTGATGCTCAAACTGGGTGAGTACCAGGCGGGGAACGATGCGCTGACCGACATGGCGGTCGAAAGTCGGCAGCGGGTAGACGCTTTTCTTCGCCAGGACTTGCGTGAGCCCACGCCATTTCCGGTAACGCTGGAGCAACTCAGCGAGTTGACTGCCCATGTACCTGCCTGAAGTGCCTCTGAGTGAAATAGAAACCCTGCAATGCCTGCGCGGATTTCGGGCCGAGCGGGCCGAGCGGCAGTTGCGAAAAGCCCTGGCGGCCCTGCAGGCGCTGAGCGTGCGTATCGAGCAGGCCCGGGTGCTGGTCGAACAAACCCGTCTGCAAGAAGCCCGGCAGCGGGCCGAATTATTGGGCCGGCATCGGGGGCGGGCAGTGTCACTGCAAACCCTGACAGGCTGGGGCGAGGCGGAGCGTAAGGCATGTGCCGAAACGGTCCGTGAAGAACAACGCCTGCAGCTGTTGTTCGATCAGCAGCGGCGGGAAGTGATCGACGTTGAGCGTGCGCGCAAGCACGCCTCGCAGTGTCGGCGGGCAGTAGAAAAGCTTCGGGAGTTATCCGTGCAATGGGGGCAGAAGGTCCTATGACCGAGCTATCAGTGCCCACACTGCAACGTGCGCTTCCGCACGACTCCGGGTCACGGAGGCGTGTCGCCGACAGCAAGCTGTTCAACGCGTTTTTGGCGTCAGGTGTCCAGGGCAGTCTGCCCGATACGCGCCTGGCAAACCCTGCGGATGCTGTCGAGTTTGCCCAGGCCATGTCCGAGCATTTGATGCCCCGCCTTGGGGGGAGCGGCCACTGGCCCCTGCAATTTGTGATGTGTCTGGCCCGTCGCGGACGGATCAAGGTCAGTGCGCGCCATGAACCTCAGGGCTGGAGTATCTGGCTGGATGCCGAGCGCGCCGACACCTGCCAATGGCTCGCAGGCCAGCAGCAGCGCTGCCAGCAAAGCCTTGCGCGCCGATTGGGCCGGCCCGTGAGGATAGAACTGATGCAGGGGGTGCGGCCATGACCGCAACGGCAATCTGTTTGCCCCGGCAGGACAGTCTGGTGGTCGCGGCTTATCGCCGGCTGGGCCGTGGCCTGCGCTTTTTGTTCCGGGTAGCCGACGAGGCCGGTGAGCTTGTGCTTGAGCCCGGCCCGACCCCGGATTCTGGTGTTTCACTGTCCTTTGAAAGCGGATGTGGCGTCATGACGTTCAGTGACTGCACTGCCATTCTCAGCTTATTTGGTGAATGCCCTGTGGTGCTGGCAGACACCGGCAATGATCCGGATTCATGGTTCTGGGGGCTTTTTCAGCAGCGTTTGAGCCCGCAATTAACCGGGCTTTTTGGTTACCTGCGACCCCTTGCCGATGTACAGCAGGGCACTTTCGAATGCCGGGTCAGCGTGGCGCTTGGGCAATCGCGCAGCGTCGGCCGGCTGACGATGCCCGCGCAAACCCTGCTGGCGCTTTATGACGCGGGGACGTGGCAGGCAATCAAGGCGCCGCTGTGGGAGGGCTTTGCGGTGTCGATCCCGATAGTGCTCGGGCACTTGCAACTGGCGATTGAACAGGTGCGCACGGTTCGCCCCGGTGACGTGTTGCTGGCGGAGTGTTCCGGGTTCAGCACCGAAGGTTTTGGATCATTGAGGGTGGGGCGGCTCAAGCTGGATACGCAGATGGATGATGGCGGCGGGCGCAGGTGCCTGAAGATTTGTTCTGTTGAGGAATCAGCGATGGATGATGTTCTTTTTACGAGCACGGGCGTTGCGCCAATTGATGAACCGGGCGCAGCGATTGCGCTGGATGAGCCGATTGAAGGCTTGTTGCTGGAGATGAGCGTTCGTTGCGGAGCACTCAAACTGAGCCTGGGTGAGCTGCGCCAGTTGGCCCCCGGCATGGTGCTGACCGTTGAGGGTTATGGCGCAGGCATGGCCGGGCTTTACTACGGTGATCGCCGGATTGGCCACGGCCAACTGGTGGAGGTCGACGGCCGTCTCGGCTTGCAGCTGTCGCGCATCAGTTTTTCACAATGACGGTTCAAGGGGTTGATCCCTTCCTGCTGGCGCTTTTCCTTGGCGGGTTGTCATTGATGCCGTTGCTGCTGGTGGTGTGTACGGCATTTTTGAAAATCTGCATCGTGTTGATGATCACCCGTAATGCGATCGGCGTGCAGCAGGTGCCGCCGAGCATTGCGCTCTACGGCATTGCTCTGGCAGCGACGTTGTTTGTGATGGCGCCTGTGGGTTATGAGACCGCCCGCATCCTCAAGGAATCGCCGGTGGACCTGAGCAGCTTGCAGGCCTTGCAGGCCAGTGGGGCACAAGCCGTGAAGCCTTTGCAGGGGTTTATGGTGCGTAACACGGCCCCCGATGTGCTGACTCATCTGCTGGAGAACACGGCCCGCCTGTGGCCGCAGGAAATGGCGCAACAGGTCAATCGCGATGACCTGATTCTGCTGGTTCCGGCATTTGTGCTCTCGCAGTTGCAGGCCGGATTCGAAATAGGTTTTCTGATCTATATCCCGTTCATTGTCGTCGACCTGATCGTGTCGAATCTGCTGCTGGCCCTGGGCATGCAGATGGTCTCGCCCATGACGATTTCACTGCCTCTCAAGTTGCTGCTGTTTGTGCTGGTATCCGGTTGGACACGCCTGCTCGACAGCCTTTTTCTGTCCTACCTTTGAGGCGCCAATGGACTCGATTCTGTTGTTCAAGCAGGGCATGTTGCTGGTGGTGGTGCTGTCTGCGCCACCGCTGATCGTGGCGGTTGTCGCGGGGGTGCTGACATCACTGGTCCAGGCCTTGATGCAGATCCAGGACCAGGCATTGCCCTTCGGTATCAAGCTGGTCGCCGTGGGGATCACGCTGGCGCTGACGGGGCGCTGGATCGGCGTCGAGTTGATTCAACTGCTCAACCTCACCTTTGACATTGCCGCGCGTTCGACGCGTTGAAGGGAGCCCTGCCGTGACGCCGTCCATACCGATCCTTGAGTATTTGCCCAGCCTCGCCATTGCGATGGCGCGCCTGTACCCCTGTTTTTTTCTGGTCCCTGCATTTTGCTTTCAGCATGTGCGCGGGATGCCGCGTCATGCCATCGTTTTTTCACTGGCATTGATCCCGGCCCCGGGCATTTATCACAACTTGCCGGCGCTGGACTACAGCATGCTGGCGCTTTGCGGGTTGCTGCTCAAAGAAGCTGTACTGGGCTTTTTGCTGGGCATGCTGCTGTCGATGCCCTTCTGGTTGTTCGAGTCGGTCGGCGCATTACTGGACAACCAGCGCGGGGCTCTGATCGCAGGGCAGCTCAACCCGTTATTGGGCCCCGATGCGACACCCATCGGGCATATGTTCAAACAACTGAGCATTTTTTTGCTGATTGTCACGCTGGGGTTAGGCAGCCTGACCCAAGTGATCTGGGACAGTTATCTGATCTGGCCGCCTACACTCTGGCTCCCGACGCTGGCAGAGGATGGCTTTGATGTTTTTGTTGGTCTGCTCGGGGATACCTTCACCCATCTGCTGCTGTATGCGGCGCCGTTTATCGCGTTGCTGTTGATGATCGAATTCGCCATTTCCCTGTTGAGCCTCTACAGCCCGCAGTTGCAGGTTTTTGTGTTGTCGATGCCCGCTAAAAGCCTGGCCGGGCTGGGCTTTCTTTTGCTGTATCTGGGGTTGCTTGAAGAATTGATTGTGGGGCGCATGGGGCTGCTGGGCGACCTCAAACATTCACTCGGCCTGTTGTTCAAGGTGACCTGGCCATGAGTGACTGCGGTGAAAAAAAGTACGATGCGAGCCGCAAGAAACTTCAGGATCAACGGCAAAAAGGGCAAGTCGCGCAGAGCCAGGACATCGGCAAACTGCTGGCCCTGACCGCCATCAGTGAAATAGCCCTGGCCTCGGCCCAGGGCACCATGCAGCGTCTTCAGCAACTGTTGATGTTGCCCGTGTCACTGATGGGGCAACCCTTTATCCGTGCGCTGCAAGAGGTCGCAGCCGGGGCGGCCCAGGTGTTTTTCGGGTTCGCGCTCCTGATGACAGGCCTCGCAATCGCCATGAAATTGATCAGCAGCTGGCTGCAGTTCGGTTTTTTGTTTGCCCCCCAGACTCTGTCACCGGACTTCAACCGGCTTAACCCGATCAATCAGGCCCGGCAGATGTTCTCGGGCCAGGCCTTGATGAACATGCTGATGGGCGTGCTCAAGGCCCTGTGTATCAGCTTTGTGCTGTACCGGGTGATTGGCCCGGACCTGGGCGTGCTGGTGGGGTTGGCCAACGGTGATTTACCGGGCTACATCGAGGCGTTGATCGTGTTGTTTCGACGTTTGTTGCATACCTGTCTTGGCCTGTTACTGGTGCTCGCACTGGTGGATTGGGCTTTGCAAAAATACTTTTTTGCCAAGCGCATGCGTATGACCCATGACGAAGTGGTCAAGGAATACAAAGGCATGGAGGGTGACCCCCACGTCAAAATGCTGCGCCGGGCACTGGCCCAAGAGCTGGCCCAGGATGCGCCGGTGGCCAAGCCACTGCCGCTGGAAGAGGCCGACATGTTGCTGGTCAACCCGACTCATTTTGCTGTTGCACTGTATTACCGTCCCCCCCACACACCGTTGCCGATGTTGCTCGAAAAAGGGGTCGATGCTCAGGCCCGGCAAATGATCGACAGGGCCAGGGCGGCGGATGTCCCTGTGATCCAGTGTGTCTGGCTGGCCCGTACGCTGTATCGCGAAGAGGTCGGCGACTGTATTGGCCGCGAGACATTGCAGGCCGTTGCCCACATCTACCGCATTCTGCGTGAACTGGATGATGACGCGCGTCGTGAAACCATAGAACTGCCTGAACTTGATCGCTGATGACCGGGCATGAGGGAACCGCGAGGGTTTTCAGTGTCACTCAGTTGTCATCAGCCGATAAATTCGAGCCTGCCATGTTTTTGGGCCCAGCAGATCCAGTTCGTCTTGAAAAGAACCTTGGTACTTCGCAGAGCGGAGCCAACCCGGCCATCCGGCAGAAGCCTGCCACTCGAAGTATTGGCCGATGGTGTTCCGATCTTTTCCGGCTGGGTCGCTCCAGCGCACATCCCCCGGAGCTGGTCCAGTTTCGCAGTTATCGTCCATCGTCCATGGCGTTCAGCGCCGGGGTTCAGCATGGAAAGGTTGTTGCAGAAGGTTCGCAGGCCGGGCGGGATATCGCCGGGCAACTCAATCAGCTCCCCGGGCGCCTGACCCCGGCCCCCGGTTACGCGGGCAAGGAGCAAGGGCTGCGCGTGCTGGATGAGAAGCTCAATGTGTTTCACATACAGTCCACGCCGGCCGTTGCCGCGGCGTTCAAAAGCAGTTGCCCCCTGGCTGGCGGCGACTGGGGGCCCGACAACCCTGGTCGGGCCCATTTGGGACAGGTCAGTGAGGTACACACAACCCGGGACGGTAGCCAGTTTCGTTTGAAAGAGCAGCGTCTGTACCGGTTCGAGCCGCAGACCTGTGCCTGGCTGGCTGACAAGGATGAGGGCAAGTACACCCGTCTTGGCCTGACCCGGGAAGGTGCCCTGATGAAAGTCCCACAGGGCGTCAGTGACCTGAGTATTGCCGGTCAAACACAGGCAAGCCTGAGGCCATGCGCGCAAGGTGCCGTTCTTCACATCCATCGCGACAAGGGTGTGCCCGTTGTCCGTCTCACACCTGTCAGTGAGTCGGGCGAGCCTGTACAGCTAACATGCATTGGGCTGGCGGGTGATGTGCTGTATGCCTCGAACCTGAAGGGCGAGTTGTTACGTGGGGATTTGCGCACGGCCAGGGAGGGGGATCTGGAGATGGTGCGTGAGCCGATCGGTCAGCTTGGGCATTTCTTCAAGGACGGCATCACTATCAAGGGGTTCATGCATGACGATAATGCTCAGCTCAACGCCCTGTTTCTCGATGCATCCAAGCAGCTCCACAGCAGCCCGCTGACTGACGGGGCAGGGCTGGCACCGGGCTGGAATCTCAGTGATGTGATGTTTAAGGCGATCGACAAAGGTGTGCCGCAACCGGGGCCGGGAGCACTGGCCGGTGCTGTGGATCTTGGCGTGCGGGGCAAGGTCGCGCTGCAAGGCAATACCCTGTTGTGCTGGGACTCGCCGGCTCAGCGTTGGGAGCAGACGGATCAACTCAATGTCGACCATCTGGAGCGAGGCCTGGATGGCCGCGCCTATGTGCTGCAGGACGGTCAGTTGAAAGTGTTGGTCCCCCATAAAACCTGGGAGCCGTTACATATGGGCGCCAGTTATGATCTGGCCCCGCCCAATGGTGCACAAACCCGGTTTGCGTTCGAAGCAATGACCGCAGGTTCTGAGCGAATCATCACCGGTTTTGCAGTGGATAGCGCTCGACGCTTTGTGAGCCTGGACCATAACAACCAGCTGCATGCTCACATCGATGGAAAAGAAACGGCCTTAAGGTTTAGCAAGGCTGAAGATGTGCGAGCACTGGCGCTGGATCACCTTGGCAACCTTTATGGCCAGACCAAAACCGGCAAGTTGCTGAGGCTGGAAAAGGCATTTTGGCAAAACCCGTCGTCATCACACGTTGCCTGGACGTCGGTGAAGTTGCCCGGCAATGAGCAACTGAAAACACTGCGCATGGGAGCCGATAAGCATTTGGTTGCCAGTTGGGGAGAGAACCATCCTCAACTGAAGCGCTGGGGCGAAAAATATCGCCAGCTGAATATTTCATCTGACGGGGCCTTGCAGTGGGAGCCGCTTGCAGCGCAGTCAAAGACGCGTGTGAGCTCCCTGGGTTCGGTATTGAGTGGCGGTGAGTTGAAAACACAGAACCATGCAACTTCCTTGGCCGTGAGCTCCACTGTCCTGGGGCAAACTACGGAGGGGGTTAAGCGTGAAGGCGGCTATTTCAAAGGTTTAAGCGCGCACTTCAAACCTTATGAAGGGATTAAAAATATTGCTCACGACCTTCAGCATCGCATTAAAGGGCGTGTCGGGATGGCAGGCCTTTATGACAGTGACAAAGCACTGCGTCAGCAACTCAAACCGTTGGCGAGCGCGCCGCAGGCTTCGCCGGATTTAACTGCTCGTCTTGAACGACTGCAGGGGCACGAGCCCTTGCAAGGGATCGTCAAGGCGCTCAATGCAGCACGGCTGCAGCTGGAAAAAAGCAGTGAGTCGTCGGCGTCCAGGCTGGGTGAGCTGCACGGAACCCAAACGCCCCCTGGGCCTGACAAAACCGTGACTGTTGGCGATCCCGAGTCAACGCTTCATCAGATACGCAAGGCGTTTGAAAATCTGTCGCCTTCTACGGGCAACAGAACGTTAGCCCTGCTTCGCAGTTATGAGCAGCAGGGCGTTGTCCTGTCGAAGTGGAGCGCTGATAACAAGCGGGATTTGAAAAACCCCACGGCGCTGATCGAAAGCGATTTGATTCATCATGCTCTGACCCTGTCGCACCTGAGCGGTCTCATTTCAAGGCTGGAGGAACCTCATCCCGACGTGACGCACATTGCGGCCTCATTAGAAAACGTCATGCAGGATTACCACGACAATCCTGTCCATAAAAAAACTGCGCAAAATATCAACAATTACGCGCAAGCCGAGGACCTCTACAAAAACTTCAAGTTGCTGGCCAAGGATCTGGGTACCCCCGGGTCCGCTCTCCATTTTCATATTGCCCGCACCTTGGGGGTCGGCCAGGGGGGCGATCTTAAACAGGCTCTGATGCGAGAGGTCCAGCAGTCTGAAAGCGGCCAAACCATTGGGTCGAGCCGCAACATCACCAAGAGCGCAGGGTTGTTGGCGCTGGGCATTGCGCCTGTGCCCTTCCTTGAGTTTTACATTGGCGCTTCGAGGGGCAAGTCCAACGGGGTAACGATCAGCCGAACCGATGAGGGCGCCACGGTAAAAATCAGCATGGACACCAAACATGCCCTCACTACTTCTGTAGGGACGAGCTTGGCGCCGTTCTCAGTCGGTGATGTGATTGGGGCCGATCTGAAACTGGGTGTGAAGGCCAACCTGGGTGCATCGCATGAAAAGGGCGCGAGTATCAGCTTTGATGTGGAAGAAGCCGACTTTCCAAGAATGATGGAGATCCTGACGGGGGAGCGGGGGGATGTATTCGACTTGCTGGATCTCGGCAAGGATCACAAGTACGGCCATCGCTCGAAAAACAATGTGGACCTGAGTGTTTTTGCGCTCGCACAAGGCCGTGTCCATTACCAAGCGCTGCAAGACCCGGGGCCACTGGCTGGTTTGGTTCGTACGGCCATAGGCGGTAGTGCGAGCCTTAACCTGGTGCATTTTGATCAAGGCAGCTCGGTAATCCAGGGGCTGAACGAGGTGACTCATACTCAAGAACATAATGTTCAGTTGTTGAATAAAGGTGGCGTTTCTATCGGTGTGGCGCCCGGGAATACGTCGTTATTGGCTCAGGTTGAACCGCAGGGTTCATCCCTGGTGGGTTTCACATGGTTCGATTCTTCGCTCTCGGTCAACTTTGATCGCAGTAGATCGGGGGCCTTGAACTTTACATTCAAGCCTGTACCGGCCGTTGAGCAGATAAAGGTCAATGATATGCGTGATGCATTGTCGGGCTTTTCCCCGCAGGCAAAGCGCGAACTGCAGGCACTTCCCTCTGAGGGCGATATAGGTGAGCAACTGCAAAGTCTTCATCGACTATTGGACCGTTTGCCGACACCTAAGACTGGGCTTGAAGAGCAGGCTGTGCTGAAAGCCAATATGCAAACGCTTCTTCAGCAGCACCAATGGAGCACACAGGGCAGGCGCGAACTTGGCTCCGTCGAGCGAACAGTGTCCTATGTGGGGCTGGATGGCGACGCAGAGCATGGGTGGATGGACGATACGGCAGCGGCAAACAAGGCGGCCATTATCCGGATGCTCCAGAGCCAGCCGCAATTGGCCCGAACACTTAAAGAGCTGGAGAGCAACAAAGGGACTTCAGTGAGCGTGGGGCTCGAGGTCAAACCGGATGTGCTGCGGATGATTGAAAGTGTCACTGCTGATGGGGGCGCGGCACAGGATGAAGTGGAACGTGCGCTGAAAAATACGGACAACCTGCGGATTAAAAGCCTGTGCGTGAACTACACGGCTAGCCGGACCCACAGTATGGAGCTGACTCTGCCCGTGCTGGCGTTTGCCAGCAGTGTATCTCTGAGCCATACCCACAAGATTCTCAACACTGAATTCGAGTACGGCATTGATCAGAACACCCCTGTACTCATGAAATTCAAGGATGTTTTATCGCCCGCCCAAGAGGCGGACCTCAACCCTGAATTGCTCGAACAAAACATTCGCAACAGTCGCCGGCCCGTGTTTTAAAAACTCTAGCCCGTCCGGTGTTCAGGCAGATTGGTCCAGCAACAGGCGTGTATCAGCCACTTGCTGAATAAAACCGGTGACCCACTGGCAAAAAGTGCGCTCCGTCAGTAATTCAATCGGGCACTGAGCGCACAGGCGCACGGTATCGCCCTCATCCAGCGCCAACCAGCAACCGTGCAGCAGGTCGGGTTGAAAGTTGAGCGTTAGCAGCCGGCGGTAGTGCCCGGAAACAGGGTGGGGAATGTCGATTGTGCAATGCAGCACTGCACTGCTGCCTTGGGGGAGCAGTTCGATGACGCACACTTCCTGATCGTGACTGTCGAACAGGGCGCACACGCCACTTTCCAGTTGCAAGTTGACGTTGAGTTGCTGACTCAGTGCTGCCAGCAGATGCATGGTTTTATTCATGTGAGGAGGACGTGCCGAGTAATGGGTTGTCAGGCCTGTTCAGGGTTCAAGGGGGACAACCAGATGGTCGGGCTGCGCTGCGTTCGGGCCTGTTTCGACGCGCATTTGCGCAGGCCACCAGATCACCAGTGCGCTGGCGCCGGACTCCGGTCGAGAGCACGAATCACCCCGGCAGTGGGGCGTACACCCTTGAAGCATCAGTACGATCCCGGCCGCTATGGCAGCGGTCATCCAGCGGCTCATCGGGTGACACTCCGGGCGGGTATGAGCAAGGACGGTCGAGGTACAGCCATAAGCTCATCCCCACCGGTGGGACGTGTGGCAATCAGCACTTCTGCCTTTTCTCCGGGGGCCAGCCAAGGGGTTGGCCAGACACTGACCGCGAGGGTGCGCTCGTTACTGCATTCGCTTTCATCGATGCGTACACGGTTGTCGCTTTGGTTGTGCAAGACAATAACGGCCACGTTGTAATGCAGGCTTTCGTACCACTGGCTTTTCCCGGGCTCGACCTTCAAAAAAACAGGTGGCTTGCACCAGGCGTCCGCCACGGAGGGCATCGGCATGGCCGCGAAGCCTTTGGGCACTCGGCCCTGGACCAGATTGGCCAAGGTGTCCGCGACATCGGCGCGCTTGATCACGGGCAGGTGTTGCGCATAACGCCGTGCCAGCGGCGCCGCTGCGGATTCCAGAAGAGCCTGATCTGATTGCGGCAGGTAACGTGCGGGGTCGAGCTGATCGCCAATGAGACGTGGGGTCAAAATAAACAATCGTTCCCGGCGGCTTTTCGTGGTCTCCGAGGATGAAAACAGCAGCTTGCCCAGCAGGGGGATATCTCCCAACAGCGGTACTTTGTTGAGGTTGTCGACTTCGTCCGCCACATGAAAGCCGCCAATGACCAGTGACTGTTTTTCGGCGATCACGGCCTGAGTGCTGACCTTGCCTTTGCGAACATCCGGCGTTGAAGGTTCTGTGGGGGTATCGGAAAAAGTGCCGTCTTCTATATCGATAATCAAATGGATCTGATTCTTGCCATTGGCTGTGATCACACGGGGTATGACCTGAAAACTGGTGCCGGCGGTGACCGGCATGATGTTGGCTACGCCTTCGCCCACGGCCTTGATGTATTGCGTGCGATTAAAATCGATAACGGCGGGCTGGTTCTCCAGCGTCATGATTGAAGGGTTGGACACCACTGTTGCCAGCCCGCGTTCTTCCAGTGCTTTTATATCCGCAGTGAACCGGTCCATGCGCGCCGCAGAAAAGGACGAGTTGCCGACGCCGGGCAGGTTGTTTTGATTGACCTGGAAACGACGGTTCTGAAACCCCCAGTTCATCCCCAGTTGTTTGAGCTGGGTGCGGTTAATGTCGAGAATTACGGCGTCTATTTCCACCAGTTTGCGTGGGGTATCGAGCTGGTTGATCAATGTTTGATACAGCGCCTGGCGCTTGCGGGAGTCGTAGATCAGAACGCTGTTATTGCGCACGTCCGCTTCGACCCGAATGCGACTCCCGGTGGTGGGTGCCAACGGGCCTTGAGGGGCGGGCGGGGGGCTGTTTGAGAAAGGGCTGCCGGGTTGCGGGGCTGCGCCAGACAGTGATGAGTGGGTGACCGCAATGGGCTCAGGCCCGGAAAAAGTCGATGTTTTTGCATCGAGAAGGCCGCGCAACAGGCTGGCGATACCTGGAACCGTCAGCTTCTCGCCCCGGTAGTCGATCTGGCGATCAGCGGCGTTGGCAAACTGGAGCGCGAATGCCAGAGCTTCCTGCTTGTCGTCAGGCTCTGTTCGTTTGCGGCTGAACTGCTTTATTTGTTCTATGTAGCGCCTGGGGCCCGAAACGAGCACCACACCGAGGTCAGGCAATTCACCCCAGCCGAACCGGTCATCAAATAGACCCATATGAGTCAATGCCTGCTTCAAGTCGGCGACGGTGTTGTCGGCGACCTCAAGGCGTACGGATGCTTGTTGGTCCAGTGAGCTGATGTAGAGCGTGTTGTTGTAGACGAACCATTGGAAGCGGTGCTCCAGAGCCAGCCGGTCCACAAAGGCCTTCAGGCTGTCGGAGCGCAGCTTGCCATGCACCATGCCCTGCAACTGGCCGTCAATTTGTAGCTTCAGGCCAAGGGTCTGAACAAGGTCCTCCAGGAAATCACGCAACGGCCGGTTCGTGGCTTCATGGGCGTAGGGCGTTTTTTTCCAGTCCTCGGGGATCGCGGCCGTGGCCTGGGGGATCAATATGCAAACCTGCGCCAACAGAACGAGCCGGCAAGCGTACTTGACTCCGAACACGCTACTGCACCGCATCAATAATGCTTTTGGTCAGGCTGTGCTTGAGACGTGTTTGCTCGGTAAGAGAAAACGTGGCGGTCGCCATTTTTCGTGAGGCCTCAAGAAAGGCCATCATGTCTTCGCGGCCGCCCTGGTTGCTCAAGGCGATCTCGTCCATATTTTTCTGGGCCTGGGCAAAGCGCAAATCAATCCGGCGCTGGATACTTTCGAACGAAGCCATACAACCTCCACTTGATCATGTTGGTTACTCAGTGGCGGGCAGTGCTTCATCGGTTCCATGATTATCAGCGGGCAGCAGCAGGGTTTCGAGGGTCCCAGGCCAATCGATGCGCAAGTCCCCTTGTGCCGTGACCAGTGCGAGGGTCAGCGGGTCGAGTCGCTCATCTGTTTGCAGCTGCCATACGCTGTCTGCGCGGGTGTTTAGCCATTGCTGGACATCTTCACGCGCCTGCGGATGGCAACGTAATGTCGCATTCAACGGCGGGCATTGAGCGCGCACCAGTTGCTCAAGCAGGGCGGTGATACGTGCCGGTGGCGGTATGTCATCGAGTAAATGACGCAGGGCCTGATTGACCACCTGGCTGGCGCTGGACTCCAGCTCTTCGCACAGGGTGGCGTGCTCCATTTGCCAGCGCTCGAGTTGCCCATTGGCCTGTTGCCAGAATTCGCATCGGGCGTTTTCAAGCAGAGCATCAGAGGCTTCTTGCGCGTTGCGCAGCAGTTCGACTGCCTGGGCGCGGGCGCGGGCCAACACCTCGTTGACCTGGCCGCAATCAATGAGTTGTTGTCGAGTAATCAGCGTTTGCGGCAAGCCGGGAGTGCCTGGTCGCAGTTCAATTTTGCGTCGAAAGAGCATGGTCGTTAACCTGGGTGGAAATGCGCGCGCCAGAGCACCGCTTGCCAAAAGACGTCGAGCCTGGACGGGGCTATGGGGGGGGAGGGGGCTTGTTCGAGGGCCATGACTCGGGAGCGTGTAAAACACAGTCGCAGGCGTTGCCACACTGGCGGTTCAACCCATGCTTTGAGCAGGTGTAATGCATCGTCGGACTGATTGAGCCAGGCCGGTGTGTGGAGCGCCCCGGCAAGGCGTTGGCACCAGAGATGCCCGTCTGTATCCAGCGGCCCCGGATATGCGGGGCGGCATATGCAATTCGCCAGCGCCAGGATGAAATCCTTTTGCCCCGGCGGTGCAAGGACCAGACGAAGCAAGGCTGGCGTGGGGCGGCAGGGCAGGCACGGTTCTATCGCCAGCGCCTTGCTCAGGCAAATATGGCGATTGCGGATTAGCGCAGGAGGCCATATCGCATCATCGACGCAGTGCCAGTCCGGGTGAGCGTGATGCCAGGCGGATGACCACCACTGAACCCATAAGTCTGTTTCGTTCATGACGTGCGCCCGGCGGGTTCCGGTTTTTTGTGTAATCGCAAGAAGCTGTACAGCCCGATGGCAAGCGCGATCACTATCAGGCTGAGCCCGGTCACAACACTGACAACGACGGTCTTCCAGAACCCAAGGTTGTGTTCAGGCACCAGAAAAGGGCCGAAAAAGAGGAGCTGCTGTTTCTCTTCAAACGCCGCGGAGGGCACAAACACCGTCGTTATTTTCTGCGGGTTGTCTATCGCCGTGGCCATGCCCGGAATGCTGCTGGCAACCAGCCGACGCACGCGAGATTGAATACTGTCCGGGTCAAGCCGCGAGTTGTGCTTGATAAACACGGAAGCAGACGCGGGCTGAACAGGCTCCCCCGGAGCAATACGTTCAGGGAGCACCACATGCACTCGCGCCACAATGACCCCGTCAATTTTTGACAGCGTGGCTTCGAGTTCTTGCGAAAGGGCGTAGATGTAGCGGGCGCGTTCTTCCAGAGGCGTAGAAATCACCCCCTCCTTGCGAAAGATTTCGCCCAGCGTGGATCGCGTAGCCCGGGGTAACCCGGCCGCCTCCAGCGCATTAACGGCCCGGCTGATGTCTTGGGCATTGACGCTCACGGAGACACCGTTTTTGGTCGGGATTTTTTGGGCCTTGACCTGCTTGTCTGCAAGTTCGGCGATGACTTCATTCGCTTCCTGCTCGGACAGTTGACGGTGCAGTTCTACACGATCACTGCAACCGGCCGCAGATAACGCGAACACTAAAAGCACGCTCTTGATAAGGCGCGGCAACATGCGCAGACCTAAGAAAGGTTGGTGAGTTTGTCGACTGCTTGAGACGTCTTGCTGACCACCTTGGCAGCCAGGATTGAATCAAGGCCGTGCCTGGACAGCGCACGGGTTGAGTTGAGCATGTCGAGGGGGTCAGTACTGGTGCTGACTTTCAGCAGGGCCTGTGCCGACTTGTTCGAGAGCGCTTGCAGATGAGCCGATTGGCGGTTCAGCGGTCGTGAAAAATAGGGTTCGGACGAGGCGTTGTTAGGCATTTGAGTGGTCGGTGTATTCAATGAAGCATTAAACCAATTGATATCTGAGGGTTCGGGTGAATAAGCGGGCTTGTCAGATAGGGGGGGCAACATCGGGGAGGGCATTGGCGCAGTGTCGATTTTCATATAAAGCCTCAGGCGTGCCGGGTTTGATCTGCGACGTGCAACGGTGGATATAGGCAGGAAGTTTTTTACATGGGTTGTTTGGGCCAATGCCCCTTTTTTGGGATGGGGCATTGGCAATACATCAGAAGTTAATTCCTTTACCCAGGGTGGTCATGGAGTTGATTTGTTTGTTGGCCGAATCCATGATGCCGGCGGCCTTTGCGGCATCGGAGTCATTCTGAAGCTTCAACTTGTTTGTATTGAAATTGTCCCAGGCCAGTTGTTTCTGGAACTCTTTTTGCGCTTCAATCGGGTCGGCGCCTTGGTCGCCACCATTGCGAGCGCCACCCTTGCGACCTCCGAAGAGAAGATTTATTAGTGGATTAAATAGCCCTATCAGGTTATTGGCACTCATGGCATTTCTCCTTTTGTTTGTTATGGTTTGGAGTATTAAAAAACAATTTTGTTCTGGGTGGGGTGGGTGTTGCTCTGGGGGGATATCGCAGGATCAAGAAGTTTGGTTGCAGTGTTTTTTGCTACGCCCCCCAAGGTGTCAAGAACTTTGTTTGCGATAGGTAATAGGAGGGGGGCCAAAAGTGGGATTAAAGCTGGCATATTTTTATCTCTGTGAGTAACGAATGATGTCGAGCCAAGGAGTTGGCTCATTGTTTGAGTGTCGGTATCAAGGCCGCCAGTTCCAATGAATAATAATCAGGCAATTTCCAATTGTTTCATTCGATGGTAAAGCGTGCGTTTTGCCATGCCCAACTCAAGTACGACAGCATCTATACAATGAAAATGGCGTTGCAAGGAATCTTGAATAAGCAGTTTTTCAATTTGCTGCAATCGCCCCTTCAAGTTATGCGCGACTTCTTTATGTGTGGCTGCATGGGTTGAAAGAGGGGGCAGGCCCAGCACAAATCGCTTGGCGACGGACCTTAGTTCTCGAACATTACCAGGCCAGTCATGGCAAATAATGTGTTGCAACAGCGATGTGCCGGGCACTGGTATGGACGACTTGAAATGGTCGGCTTCGCGTTGGACAAGGTGCATGAATAAAGGAACTATATGCTCGCGCCGTTCCCGTAATGGCGGGAGATGGAGGCTGACGACACTGAGCCGAAAATACAGGTCGCGTCGGAACAGGCCCTGTTCAATTTTCTCTAAAAGGCAAGATTGAGCTGAAGCAATAACGCGCATGTCCACGGGAATAAATCTTGTCGACCCCAGTCGTTCTACACCTCTTGTTTCCAGGATGCGTAATAACTTGGCTTGCAAGGTCAGCGGCATACTGTCTATTTCGTCGAGATATAGCGTGCCCATGTTAGAGGCTTCAATGAATCCCTCCCGTGATTGGATGGCTCCGGTAAACGCCCCATGAGTAACACCAAACAGTTGGCTTTCAGCCAGCCCTTCCGGAATGGCCGCGCAGTTTAACGCAATGAATTTGCCTCTGCGGCCGGAAAGGGTATGGATTTTTTCAGCGAGTGTATCTTTGCCTGTGCCAGTTTCACCATGTAACAATATATCTATATTAAGGCTGGCGGTACTCTTGATCGTGGTGTCGAGGTCTGGCGGGTCGAGTTGGTATGTGTTGTAAGTTGTATCTTTATTGTTGGAGGGCGCCATGTGTTTTGCTCCGGCAAGCGACTTGTTAGAAAGGATGCAGGCACCGCTCCATCGGAAAGCCACTTTGGAAAGTTATACTTTTAATGCGTGTTCAGTGCAATGTTCAGTGGTTGCAAGTTACGGTCTTATTTGTTTTATATGCCGAAAATTAACGCTTAGGCTAAGTTTTTAACACGCGGAATGTCTTGCGCTAAGGGAAGCAGATGCTGTGAGAATTGGTGTGTTTACCGATAGGGCGATTACCCTTGCCGCTATGAGAACATGTCTCGCAACGGCAAGGAGGGGCTTCAAGCCTGTGTTCTGGTTTTTTCGACGATGCTTTTAGTATCGCTTTGGGTGGTAAAGCCAAACGTCAGAAGGGCGTTTTCAACGGTACTCAAATGCTGCAAGCACAGTTGCCAGGGGCCAGATACCGCGTCGGCCATTTCACTGGCTGATATCGGGATCAAGATGGGGCGATCACTGTCGTTGGCGATGGCAGCACAGCCTGACGCAACGTTTGCGAGTCGTTCGTGCAGTGAGGCTGGTGCCGGGCCCTCTTCCTTGCGCAAGGCATCGGCAAAGGCTTCCGCGAACAGCAGGGCGCTGGCGTACAAACGAACGGCATGGCGCTCGTAACGGCTGGCGATGTCCTTGACTTCACGTGACACGAAACGTCCGCGTAACGTCCAGCGTGCGGTGTTACGGGCCATGCTGATGCCGTTCTCCAGGGCAATCAGGCTGTCGTGTGCCCGGGAGAAAATCTGCACGGCATTCTGTGCTTTTCCTGCGTCTTTATCTTCGAGTGCCTGCCGGCTTTTCCCAAATCCAGCGGCGAGCTTTTCCAGCAAGTCCTTCGCTGAACTGTCAATGATGCCGATAGGGTTAGGCGTGAGCAGTACTTGACTGAAAACCAGTCCCACCCCAGCCCCTACCAGCACATCTAGCATGCGCACCACCCCGGCACTCTCAGGGCCGACTGCGAGCATCAGCACGGCCGAAACCCCGGCCTGAATCGGTACCACAGGGCCCAGGCCATACAAGGCCGCGATGGCGATGGCCGAGAATGTGGCAAAGCCAATACGCAGCAAGGGGTAGGAGTCCGGTAGCCACAAGGCCGCTTCTCCCACCAGGATCCCGGTGGCCACACCCACCATCAGGCCAACCGCTTGTTTGCCATGGCTGGGCAGACCCGGGGCCAGGCACACCACTGCGCTGATTGCCGCAAATACCGGGTGTACGTGCCCCAGCAGATGGGTGGCAAGGATCCAGGCCAATGCCGCGGCGATAGCTGAGGCCAGGGCATCTCGCCAGGCTGAAGACCAGCGAAAGGCCAGCCGCTCGATCAGAGGGGCCGTAAAGCGATTGATAAACACCTTGGCGAGCATTGAAACTCCCGATCAGTCTTGTGGCATAGAGACTAACCATAGACCGTTTGTCCGGGGGATGGTTTGACCTGCAAAAACGCCAGGCCAAAAAAAACCGCGCCTGAGCGCGGTTTTTATACGTGTGGTGTTTTACACGTTGAAGCGGAAGTGCAGGACGTCGCCGTCTTTAACGATGTATTCCTTACCTTCCAGACGCCATTTACCGGCTTCTTTCGCGCCAGCTTCACCGTTGAACTTGATGAAATCGTCGTAGGCGATCACTTCAGCGCGGATAAAGCCTTTTTCGAAGTCGGTGTGGATCACACCGGCGGCTTGCGGAGCGGTAGCCCCTACTTTCACGGTCCAGGCGCGTACTTCTTGAACGCCGGCGGTGAAGTAGGTTTGCAGGTTGAGCATTTCGTAACCGGCACGGATTACGCGGTTCAGACCTGGCTCTTCCAGACCCAGGGCCTCAAGGAACATGTCCTTTTCTTCGCCGTCGTCGAGTTCGGCAATTTCAGCTTCGATCTTGTTGCAGACCGGAACCACGATTGCGCCTTCTTCTTCGGCAATCGCCATGACTACATCGAGCAACGGGTTGTTTTCGAAACCGTCTTCGGCCACGTTGGCGATGTACATCACAGGCTTGGTGGTCAGAAGGTGGAAGCCTTTGATGATTTGTTTCTCATCGGCATCCATGTTCTTGATCAGGCTGCGAGCCGGCTTGCCCAAGGTGAAGTGCGCGATCAGTTGTTCCAGCAGGGCTTTTTGAGCCACAGCGTCTTTGTCGCCGCCTTTGGCGTTACGCGCGACTTTCTGCAGTTGCTTTTCGCAGCTGTCGAGGTCGGCGAAGATCAGCTCAAGGTCGATGATCTCGATGTCGCGCTTCGGGTCAACGCTGTTGGAAACGTGAATCACGTTCTCATCTTCAAAGCAGCGGACAACGTGAGCGATAGCATCGGTCTCACGGATGTTGGCCAAAAACTTGTTGCCCAGGCCTTCACCTTTCGATGCGCCGGCCACAAGGCCCGCGATATCGACGAATTCCATGGTGGTTGGCAGGACACGCTGCGGTTTAACGATGGCAGCCAGTGCGTCCAGACGTGGGTCGGGCATCGGCACGATGCCGGTGTTCGGCTCGATCGTGCAGAAGGGGAAGTTCTCGGCCGCAATGCCGGATTTGGTCAGGGCGTTGAACAGGGTGGATTTGCCGACGTTAGGCAGGCCGACGATGCCGCAGTTAAATCCCATGGTGTTTTCCCCGAGGAGTAGAGTCAGGCCTTCTGGCTGTGCAGGTTTTTCATCGCACGGTTCCATTCCCCGGCGAGGATATCCGGCAGCACGCCGAGGGCAAAATCGATGCTGGCGTCCAGTTTTTCCTGTTCGGCGCGAGGCGCGCGACCCAGAACAAAGTTGGACACCATGCTGGCGACGCCTGGGTGGCCAATGCCGAGCCGCAGACGATAAAAATTATTGTTGTTCCCCAGTTGCGCGATGATGTCTCGCAACCCGTTGTGACCTCCATGGCCGCCGCCCAGCTTGAGCTTGGCAACGCCGGGAAGGAGGTCGAGTTCGTCGTGGGCCACCAATATGGATTCAGGCGCAATACGGTAGAAACCGGCAAGCGCCGCAACGGCCTGGCCGCTTCGGTTCATATAGGTGGTGGGAATCAACAGACGAACGTCCTGACCCTGGTGGCTAAAGCGCCCGGTCAGTCCAAAATACTTGCGGTCTGCAACCAGGTTTACCCCGTTTGCCGACGCGAGACGCTCAACAAAAAGGGCCCCTGCGTTATGCCGGGTCTGTTCGTATTCGGTGCCTGGATTTCCCAGGCCAACGATCAGTTTTATGGCGGTCACGACAAGGGCCCTTCTATGGAGTTGTGGATAACATCGCCGCTAACGGTTAGCGGCGAAAACGGACAAAAAAGCGGGTTTACATGAGTAAACTTCGCGATCTTGTCCGCTTTACTCGCTGCGTGTTAGCTCGCGATGTTTCTCAAAACTCCAACTACAGAGTAATGAATTACTCTGCTGCTTCTGGTGCAACACGTGGAGCGTGAACGTTGGCTACTGCCAGGTCGTTACCGTGTGCCAGAGCTACGAACTCAACGCCTTTAGGAGCGGTGATGTCCGACAGGTGAATGATCGAGCCGACTTCGGCGTTAGCCAGGTCAACTTCGATGAATTCAGGCAGGTCTTTTGGCAGGCAGGAAACTTCGATTTCAGCAACAACGTGCGAGATCTCGCCGCCTTTCTTGATCGGAGCAGCTTCACCAACAAAGTGAACTGGAACGATTGCAGTCAGCTTTTGACCAGCAACAACGCGTACGAAGTCAGCGTGCATCACGTGGCCTTTAGCCGGGTGACGCTGCAGAGCTTTGATGATTACGTTTTGCTTAACGCCGCCAACGGTCAGTTCGATAACGTGGCTGTAAGCAGCTTCGTTTTCGAGCAGTTTGGCAACTTCTTTAGCCAGCATGCTGATGGATTCAGGGGCTTTTTCGCCACCGTAAACTACAGCTGGAACCAGGCTTGCGAGACGACGCAGGCGGCGGCTCGCACCTTTCCCCAGGTCGGAACGCACTTCAGCATTCAGAGTAAAATCGTTCATGTTGTATCTCCAAAATAACCACATCCGGCCTAGCGTTTGCGACCAGCGCTATGGACGGTATGGGCAAAAAAGCCCCGCCCCAACAGGCTGCTGGGGCGGGGCGCTTTTCGTCAGCGGATGTCTGAAAAGGGCAGGGCCCTTAGCGGAACATCGCGCTGATCGATTCTTCGTTGCTGATGCGGCGAACCGCTTCAGCCACAACCGGTGCGATATCCAGTTGACGGATACGCGTACAGGCTTGTGCGGCAGCGGACAGCGGAATGGTGTTAGTCACCACCAGCTCATCCAGCATGGAATTTTCGATATTCTCAATTGCCCGACCCGACAGCACAGGGTGTGTGCAGTAGGCGAACACTTTGGAAGCGCCATGCTCTTTCAAGGCTTTAGCCGCGTGGCACAGAGTGCCGGCGGTATCGACCATGTCATCAACCAGAATACAGGTACGCCCTTCGACATCACCGATGATATGCATCACTTCCGAGTGATTGGCTTTCTCACGGCGTTTGTCGATGATACCCAGATCGACGCCCAGGGATTTGGCAACAGCACGTGCACGCACGACGCCGCCGATATCCGGGGACACAATCATAAGGTTCTCAAAGCGCTGATCTTCGATGTCATCCACCAAAACTGGGGAGCCATAGATGTTATCTACAGGAATATCGAAGAAACCCTGGATTTGGTCAGCATGCAAATCAACCGTGAGAACACGATCGATGCCGACTACGGTAAGCATGTCAGCAACAACTTTCGCGCTGATAGCTACACGTGCGGAACGCGGACGGCGATCCTGACGGGCATAACCAAAGTAAGGAATAACAGCAGTAATACGAGTAGCTGAGGAGCGGCGGAAGGCATCAGCCATCACGACGAGTTCCATCAGGTTATCGTTGGTCGGAGCACAAGTCGGCTGAATGATGAAAACGTCTTTACCTCGGACATTTTCATTAATCTCAGCGGTAATTTCGCCGTCGGAAAACTTGCCGACAGAGATGTCACCGAGTGGGATATGCAGCTGACGTACGACACGCCGAGCCAGATCGGGGTTAGCGTTCCCCGTAAAGACCATCATCTTGGACACGCGCAGTACCTGAAGGCTGAGGGTAACCTGGATGAGTATAAGAAATGGCAGGGGCGGCTGGATTCGAACCAACGCATGGCAGGATCAAAACCTGCTGCCTTACCGCTTGGCGACGCCCCTGTATCTGTTGCTACGAGTACCGTGTACCCGTTTCCTTTGCCAGATCTTGTAGTTTGCGATGCAACATCGAAACGTTGCTTCCTTTTGCTACAAACCCTGTAAGGGTGTCTGTCAGAAGGTGCAGCACTTTATCAGCATCTGCTTCGTTTGGGAAGGCCCCAAATATACAACTTCCAGTTCCAGTTAATTTTGCTTCGGTATATTTACCTAACAAATTCAAAGCGTTACGTACTTCTGGATAACGCTCCTTCACTACTGCTTCGCAGTCGTTTCGGCTGTTTCCCTTGGGAACGGGGCGCACTTTAATGGGCAAAGAGTCACGTGTCAACAAAGGATCTGAAAATATTTCTGCAGTACTTACAGATACTTGCGGAACAAGTACCAAATACCAGGGTTCTTCCGGTTCTGCAGGCGTAAGAATTTCGCCGACACCCTCAGCAAATGCGGCGTGTCCACGCACGAAAACCGGGACGTCGGCCCCTAAACTCAAGCCCAGCGCTGCCAGTCGATCTTCATCCCAGGCCAGTTGCCAGAGATGATTGAGCCCCAGCAGGGTGGTTGCAGCATTTGAGCTGCCGCCGCCGATACCGCCGCCCATGGGCAGCACTTTTTTGATCCGGATATCGATCCCGAGGGCACAACCGGATTGTTCCTGAAGTTTTTTTGCCGCCTTCACGATCAGATTTTGGTCGTGAGGAACGCCGGGGAACTCGGTGTGCAGGCAAATGACGCCATCGTCCCGTACGGCAAAGCTCATTTCATCGCCGTAATCGAGAAACTGAAACAAGGTTTGCAGCTCGTGATAGCCATCTTCTCGACGACCCAGGATGTGCAACATTAAATTCAATTTCGCCGGGGAGGGTAAAACCAGGCTTCTTTTATCTAAATGGTCTTGCATCTCATTGACCCAACAGGCGAGGTTGCCAATCTTTAACCACTAACGTGACGTCCAAATCCGGCCCGTGCAGCTTGACCCGCTCGGGCAGCCAGAAGCCGTTTTGCTCTACATAGCTCAGGTATTCGATTTTCCAGCCATCCTGTTCCAGGTTGGCCAGGCGGCTATCGGCATTCAGCGTCACGCGGCTTTTGCTGCCGGGCGCAGGCAGGCCGCGTACCCACCAGACCAGATGTGACACCGGCAGGCTCCAGCCCAATTGTTCACCCAGCAAGGCTTCCGGGGTTGGCGCTTCATAGCGGCCCTGATTGGCGACTTCGAGAGCGACATTTCCCGGGCGCCCGGTCAGGCGTGCAGCCCCCCGGCCCAGCGGCCCGGAAAGGCGAATATCGTAATAGTCCTGACGTTGCAGCCAGAACAGTGTGGCGCTGCCTGAGTCTTTAGGGGCACGAATGCCGACTTTGCCGTTGATTTGCCAGCCGTCGAGTTGGGTCAGTTGCTGTTTATGTGCAGACCACAGGGCAGGGCTGCCATGGCCCTCCACCGATTCGCGGGCGCCGAAGCCCGCGCAACCGGCGAGCAGGGCGATCAGGCTAAAGGCGATGAGGTGTCGCAGATGGCGATAAAGCATGATTAAAGATTCTCGGATCCGGTCAGGCGCAAGATGGTTTTGCGCAGGAGAGGGCTGTCAGGATTCTCTTTAAGGAACTTGGCCCAGATTTGCTTGGCTTCACGCTGCTTGCCGTTGGCCCACAGCGTCTCACCTAGGTGAGACGCGACTTCCTGATCCGGGAAGCGCTCCAGGGCCTGGCGCAGCAAGCGTTCGGCCTCGTCCAGATTGCCAAGGCGGAAATTTACCCAGCCCAGGCTGTCGAGCACTGCCGGGTCATCCGGGGTCAGGTCGTAGGCCTGCTGGATCAGCGCCTTGGCTTCGGCGTAACGCGTGGTTCGGTCCGAAAGCGTATAACCCAGCGCGTTCAGGGCCATGGCATTGTCGGGTTCGCGCTGGATGATGGTGCGCAGGTCTCGCTCCATTTGGCCAAGATCGTTGCGCTTCTCGGCCAGCATGGCGCGTGAATACAGCAGGTTCAAATCGTCCGGGTATTGCTTGAGTGCCTGTTGCAGCACATTCCAGGCCCGATCGGTCTGTTTGTTCGCGGCCAGGGTTTCGGCCTCGATCAGGTACAGCTGAATGGCGTAGTCGGGCTGCGTATCGCGGGCTGCTGCCAGCTTGCGGGCCGCTTCGGCGCCACGGCCGTGACTGACCAGAATATCCGCCTGGCGCAGTTGTGCTGGCAGATAGTCATTGCCGGGGCCTACCAGTGCGTACTCGGTAAGCGCACCCTCGGGATCATTGCGCTCTTCGGCAATACGGCCCAGGTTCAAATGCGCCGAATCAACATGGCTGTCGCGCTCGATCAGTTCTTGCAGATAACCCTCGGCCTCGTCCCAGGCCTTGCCTTCCAGGCAGACCAGTGCCAGGGAGAAGCGCAGTTCGTCATCTTCGGGGTATTGCTGGACCAGGCTGGCAAATTGCACCTTGGCCTCGTCCATTCGGTTCTGTTCGACCAGGGTTCGGGCGTAGGTGAGCCCCAGACGCTTGTCGTCGGGGTACTGGCGAATGCTCTTTTTCAGCAGCGGCAGTGCTTCATCGCCGCGATTGAGGCTTTGCAGCAAGCGGGCCCGCAGCAGCACCGGGGCAACCTCACCGTCTTGCGGCGGGTTTTTTTCCAGCAGCTTCAGCGCGCCTTCTGCATCGCCGTCCTGTTGCATCAACAAGGCCTTGCCGAAAATCAGCTGGCCGTTGTCCGGATGCTTGATCAGCAGGCGATCAAAACTTTTTTGCAGGCCCGCCCGGGTGTCGGCATCTGTTTCTATCGCGGACAAGGCCAGGAAGTCGAAGTGAGTGTCGCCTTTGGCTTGCAGGACTTTTTCCATGTAGGCCATGGAGTCGTCATAGCGACCATTGCGTGCCAACTGAATGGCGGCAGCGCGTTGCGCTTCAAGGTCGTCCGGGGCGTTTTTGGCCCAGATCAGCGATGTATCGAGTGCGGCCTGATCGGCGCCCAGGTACTCGGCAATACGGAACGCACGCTCGGAGATGCCGGGGTCCTGTGTATTGATCGCCTGGGTCACATAGTTATCGAGAGCGATATCCAGGCGATTACGTTGACCGGCCAGCTCGGCGCTCAACAGGCTGTACAGCGTTTCTTCGCTGAACGAACTGTAGACGGTGGGCTTTGCCGGGGCGGTGGCGACGTCTTCGGCCGCGGATGAATCTTCCGGGGACGTGGGAGCCAGGACCTGACAGCCACCAAGGAGGACGAGAGCAAGGAGCAACGCGGAGGATCTATTCATATAAGAGAAGGGCGACTTACCTGCGGTTTGGGCATCATGACACATGCGATGACGCAAACCCTAGCAGGTGCGACTATCGATATCCGGGGGCTGATGATGTGTTCAACAGACGTTAACTATAGAGACAATAGTCAGCAATGGTTGTTCTCAATCTGGCGAAGTAGGACAATTGCCGGCTTCTCGTCATCATCAGCGATCTTGAATGGCCTTCCTCGCACTCGGTATTAACCACAAGACTGCTTCAGTAGACGTCCGCGAGCGCGTGGCATTTACTCCAGAGCAGTTGGTTGAGGCCTTGCAGCAGCTCTGCCGCCTAACCGACAGTCGCGAAGCTGCGATCCTCTCCACCTGCAATCGCAGTGAGCTCTATATAGAGCAGGACCACCTTTCGCCTGACAGTGTGCTCAAGTGGCTGGCGGATTATCACAACCTCAGCCTCGAAGAATTGCGGGCTTGTGCCTATGTCCATGAGGACGATGCTGCCGTTCGTCACATGATGCGCGTGGCTTCTGGCCTGGATTCGCTGGTGCTGGGCGAGCCGCAAATCCTCGGCCAGATGAAATCGGCCTACGCCGTGGCACGTGAGGCGGGCACCGTCGGGCCTTTGTTGGGGCGTTTGTTTCAAGCGACCTTCAACTCGGCCAAACAGGTGCGCACCGACACTGCCATCGGCGAAAACCCGGTGTCTGTGGCCTTTGCCGCCGTCAGCCTGGCCAAGCAGATCTTCAGTGACTTGCAGCGCAGCCAGGCCTTGCTGATCGGGGCGGGCGAGACCATTACCCTGGTCGCCCGGCACCTGCACGACCTGGGGGTCAAGCGCATCGTGGTGGCCAACCGTACCCTGGAGCGCGCCAGCACGCTGGCTGCACAGTTCGGAGCCCACGCGGTGCTGCTGTCGGACATTCCTCAAGAGCTGGTGCATAGCGATATCGTTATCAGCTCCACGGCCAGCCAGTTGCCGATTTTGGGCAAGGGCGCGGTCGAAAGCGCCTTGAAGCTGCGCAAGCACAAGCCTATTTTCATGGTCGATATTGCTGTCCCCCGCGATATCGAGCCTGAAGTCGGCGAGTTGGACGACGTTTACCTCTATACCGTCGATGATCTTCACGAGGTGGTTGCCGAAAACCTCAAGAGTCGTCAGGGCGCTGCTCAGGCGGCGGAAGAGATGGTCAGCATTGGCGCTGACGACTTCATGGTGCGTTTGCGCGAGCTGGCTGCGGTCGATGTACTTAAGGCCTACCGCCAGCAAAGCGAGCGCCTGCGCGACGAAGAGCTGCAAAAAGCCCAGCGCATGCTCGCCAACGGCAGCAACCCAGAAGACGTGCTGGTACAACTGGCGCGCGGTCTGACCAATAAATTGCTGCACGCACCCAGCGTCCAGCTGAAGAAGCTTTCTGCCGAAGGCCGCCTCGATGCGCTGGCCATGGCCCAAGAACTTTTTGCCCTCGGTGAGGGCTCCTCGCATAGCTCTGCGGATAAAAAATAGTAATGAAAGCGTCACTGCTTAATAAGCTGGACATCCTCCAGGACCGTTTTGAAGAACTGACCGCATTGCTTGGCGATGGCGAAGTCATTTCTGATCAAACAAAATTCCGCGCTTACTCCAAGGAATACGCCGAAGTTGAACCCATTGTCGCGACTTACGGGCTATGGCTGAAAGTACAGGCAGACCTTGAAGGCGCACAGGCGTTGCTTAAGGACAGCGACCCGGACATGCGTGAAATGGCGGTCGAAGAAGTTCGCGAAGCCAAAGAGCGCCTGGTCGAGCTTGAAGGTGACTTGCAGCGCATGCTGTTGCCTAAAGACCCTAACGACGGGCGCAACGTTTTCCTCGAAATTCGCGCCGGGACCGGCGGCGATGAAGCGGCCATTTTTGCTGGCGACCTGTTTCGCATGTATTCCCGTTACGCCGAGCGTCGTGGCTGGAAGCTGGAAATCTTGTCAGAAAACAGTGGCGAACATGGCGGCTATAAAGAAGTCATTGCCCGTGTCGAGGGCGAGAATGTTTACGGCAAGCTGAAGTTCGAGTCGGGTGTACACCGCGTGCAGCGCGTCCCCGCCACCGAGTCCCAGGGTCGTATCCACACCTCCGCCTGCACCGTGGCAGTACTGCCCGAGCCGGACGAGCAAGAAGCCATTGAGATCAACCCGTCTGATTTGCGGGTCGATACCTACCGCTCCTCGGGGGCGGGTGGTCAGCACGTCAACAAGACCGACTCGGCGATCCGTATCACGCACTTGCCCTCGGGCATTGTGGTGGAGTGCCAGGAAGAGCGTTCCCAGCACAAGAACCGGGCGCGGGCGATGTCCTGGCTTTCCGCCAAGTTGAATGACCAGCAAACCAGTGCTGCGGCCAATGCGATTGCCAGTGAGCGCAAGTCACTGGTGGGCTCGGGGGATCGCTCCGAGCGTATCCGCACTTACAATTTCGCGCAGGGGCGAGTGACCGACCATCGCGTCAACCTGACCCTGTATTCCTTGGATGACGTACTGGCTGGCGGCGTTGATGCCGTTATCGAGCCATTATTGGCGGAGTTTCAGGCTGACCAACTGACCGCCCTGGGTGAATAAATGACTATTATTGCCAGCTTGTTACGGGCTGCTGAACTGCCTGACTCGCCAACTGCCCGTCTTGATGCGGAGCTGCTGCTGGCTGCCGCCCTGGGCAAGTCGCGCAGTTATTTGCACACATGGCCAGAGAAAATTGTCAGCAGCGAAGCGGCTTTGGCCTTCTCGCAGTTCCTGTTGCGTCGCCGGGCCGGTGAGCCGGTGGCCTACATTCTGGGGCAGCAGGGTTTCTGGAATCTTGATCTGGAAGTGGCACCGCACACGTTGATCCCGCGTCCCGACACCGAGCTGCTGGTCGAAACCGCGCTGGACTTGCTACCCGCAACCCCGGCCAAGGTGCTCGATCTGGGCACCGGCAGCGGCGCAATTGCCCTGGCGCTGGCCAGCGAGCGCGCCGCCTGGCAAGTCACTGCGGTTGACCGCGTACTTGAAGCCGTGGCCCTGGCCGAGCGCAATCGCCAGCGCTTGCAGCTCGAAAACGTCAATGTGTTTACCAGCCACTGGTTCAGCGCCCTGGCCGACCAGCGTTTTGATCTGATTATCAGCAACCCGCCTTATATAGCGGCCGGTGACGTTCACCTGGCTGAAGGCGATGTGCGTTTTGAACCCGAAAGCGCTCTGGTCGCCGGGGCTGATGGGCTGGACGATATACGCGAGATCATCGCTGCTTCGGTACAGCACTTGAATGCAGGTGGCTGGCTGATGCTGGAGCACGGTTATGATCAGGCCTCGGCCGTTCGCGAACTGTTGCTGGCAGCAGGTTATGCACAGGTTGAAAGTCGCAAGGACCTGGGCGGGCACGAACGCATTACGTTGGGTCGCCTGCCGTGCTGACCGATGAGGAGCTGTTGCGCTATAGCCGGCAGATCCTGCTGCAACAGGTCGATATTGACGGCCAGTTGAAGCTCAAAAACAGCCGTGTGCTGATTGTCGGTCTGGGCGGGCTTGGTTCGCCCGTCGCGCTCTACCTTGCCGCAGCCGGTGTCGGTGAGCTGCATCTGGCCGACTTCGACAGCGTCGACCTGACCAACCTGCAGCGCCAGATTATTCACGACACTGCCAATGTCGGCGAAAGCAAGGTCGACTCGGCGTTGCGCCGGCTGCGTCTGATAAACCCGCACATCAAGCTGGTCGGCCACCGTTCGGCGCTGGATGCCGACTCTTTGAGCGAGGCGGTGTCCCATGTGGATCTGGTGCTCGATTGCTGCGATAACTTTGCCACCCGCGAAGCGGTGAACCGGGCCTGTGTCACGGCGCGCAAGCCATTGGTCAGTGGTGCGGCGATTCGCCTTGAGGGGCAATTGTCGGTGTTTGATTCGCGTCAGCCCGCAAGCCCTTGCTATCACTGCCTGTACGGGCACGGCAGTGAAGAGGAGCTGACCTGCAGCGAAGCCGGGGTGATCGGCCCGTTGGTAGGGCTGGTCGGCAGCTTGCAAGCCCTTGAAGCGCTCAAGGTACTGGCCGGTTTTGGTGAGCCGCTGGTAGGTCGACTGTTGTTGATCGATGCCGTGGGCACACGTTTTCGAGAGTTGCGGGTCAAGCGTGACCCGGCGTGCAGCGTGTGTGGAGCTGGCCATGAGTGAGGCACCGGTTGGGGTTTTCGACTCCGGCGTCGGTGGCCTGTCGGTCCTCAAGGAAATTCACACCCTGTTGCCCAACGAGTCGCTGCTCTACGTAGCGGATTGTGGGCATATCCCCTATGGCGAAAAAAGCCCCGAGTTTATCCGCCAGCGCTGCGCGGTGGTGGCCGATTTCTTTCAGCGCCAGGGCGCCAAGGCTCTGGTGCTGGCCTGCAATACCGCGACAGTGGCGGGGGTTGCAGACTTGCGTCAGCTATACCCGGAGTGGCCCATCGTCGGTATGGAGCCCGCCGTCAAACCGGCAGCGGCAGCCACGCGCAGCGGTGTGGTGGGCGTGCTTGCAACCACCGGCACGTTGCAAAGCGCCAAGTTTGCCGCCTTGCTCGACCGCTTTGCCAGCGATGTCCGGGTCATTACCCAGCCATGCCCCGGTCTGGTGGAGCTGATTGAAACCGGCGACCTGCACAGCAATGCCTTGCGCACCTTGTTAACAGGCTACATAGAGCCTTTGCTGGCGGCCGGGTGCGACACCATCATTCTGGGCTGCACCCATTACCCCTTCCTCAAGCCTCTGCTCAGCCAGATGCTCCCGCCTTCGATCAGCCTGATCGATACCGGCGCCGCCGTGGCGCGTCAGCTTCAGCGTTTATTGACGGAACAAGACTTGCTGGCGGTGGGCCCATCCCGCGAACCACAGTTCTGGACCAGCGCTTCGCCTGAACACTTAGGAGAAATCCTGCCTGTGCTGTGGAATAAATCTGGCGTTGTGCGAAGCTTCGGTCTGTAAAGAAACCGGAACTCTGCTTCATAACGTCTGCCTGATGAGGCGCATAACAACTGACATAGGCATATGAAATAGGATTTTCTTATGAATCGACTGTTTGGTTTGGTTGCGATTGCAGCCGCTGTACTGGGGCACAGTATTACGGCACAGGCTGCCGGGCTTGAATTTGGGGTGGGGCATACCAGCGAATCGACCATGACCTGGCGTCTGGGCTTGAAGTCCGATTGGGACAAAAGCTGGATGCAAAGCGACACGGGGCGTCTGACCGGATACTGGGACGGGGCTTACACCTACTGGGAAGGTGACAAGTCATCCTCGAGTAACAGCCTGTCGTTCTCGCCCGTATTTGTGTACGAATTTGCCGGTGAAAGGGTTAACCCTTATGTGGAGGCCGGGATTGGAGTTGCGTTGTTCTCGCACACTGAAGTCGAAGGCAACAGGCTGGGAACGGCTTTCCAGTTTGAGGACCGCCTGGGTTTTGGTTTGCGCTTTGCGGGTGGGCATGAGGTCGGGATTCGCGCGACTCACTACTCCAATGCGGGCATATCCAGCACCAATGACGGCGTAGAAAGCTACGCGCTGCATTACACGCTGTCGCTGTAGGACTCGTGGGTTAGCGATACGCCGTCGCAATGCCCTGGCGCTCGTTGAGGCATTCGACTTCGCCCATTTCGAACTCGCGGCAAATCAGCGGGCGCTTCTCATAGATGGTGCACATCATGGTGTTGCGGTCCAGGGCCGCGCACCAGCCATCGTCCAGACGCAGCATTACCTCACCGCCCCAGTCATCGTTGTCGATAAAGCGTTCGGGCACGCCGGTGTCGGTGATGAGCATCACTTCCAGTTGGCAGCAGCACGCCGCACACGTCGAACAGGTGACGGCGGGTTCGTTGATTTCGGTCAGGGGGATGTTGGTCATAGGCGCGCAGTGTAAGGCAGTGTTGCTGGCAGGTGTAAATCGGCTGATAAAGTGTCTGTCATAACCCTGGTGCGGGAGCGAGCCTGCTCGCGAAAGTCGTTAACGATAACGAGTGTTTACTGGATAAATACGGCGCTCTTGAGACCTTCGCGAGCAGATGCTGTGCAGATCATTAAGTTTTTTGTTTGCCCGCCAGCCATTGCAGCGCCGGAAACAACCCCGCCCACAACAGGCTCAACCCCGCAAGCGTTGGCCACAGGCCCAGGGGGAATTGCACCGCCCCCAGTCGCTGCCCGGCGTAATACGACAACGGCCCGCCGAGAGCACCCAGCAAAACAGCACGCCACCAAGGCTTGGCGGTCCAGGCCAGGCAATGATTCAAGGTAATGGCCAGCAGTGCCCATAACAGCACCAGCCAGAACGGAATCAAACCCCCGGATTGCTTGAACGCGAAAACCCCGGCATTGAGCAGCAAGCTGTCCACCGTGCTACCGACTAAACAGACGACGAGGACTAGGCGCACGTCTGACATTGAGCGGCTGATCACCAGCAGATGCGCCAACAAGGCGGCTCCTGCCAGCAGTAACCACAGGCTATTGCCTCCCAGCACACAGGCGAACCAGCCGAGCTGGAACAGCCCGGCATTGAGGAGTCGCATCTGAAGCGTGGAACTAAGCACTGAACCGCCCGAGCAACGGCGCAGGCATGGCCGCCGGTTTGGCCAACAACAATTGCGCGGTGCCGATGCTGCGCTCAAGAAAGCCGCCTTCGCAGTAGCACAGGTAAAACTCCCACAGACGCAGAAAGTACTCGTCGTAACCCAATTCAGTTAAACGCCCGTGGGCGCGGCGAAAGTTCTCATGCCACAGACGCAAGGTTTTGGCGTAGTGCAGGCCAAAGTCCTCCATGTGCATAAGGTTCATGTCAGTGTCGTTGCCGACGATTTCGAGCATTTTTTGCACGCTGGGCAGCGCGCCACCGGGGAATATGTAGCGCTGGATAAAGTCCACGCTGGTTTTGGCCTGCTCGTAACGTTGTTCGCGGATGGTGATGGCTTGAAGCAGCATCAGCCCGTGGGGCTTCAGCAGGTGGGAGCATTGCTTGAAGTAGCCTGGCAAAAAGTGATGCCCGACGGCTTCAATCATCTCGATCGACACCAGCTTGTCGTATTGCCCTGTTAAATCGCGGTAGTCCTCCAGCAGCAAAGTCACCTGATCTTGTAAGCCCAAGGCTTCGACACGGGCTTTGGTGTAGTCGAATTGCTCCTTGGACAGGGTAGTGGTGGTGACTTTGCAGCCGTAATGCTGTGCGGCAAACAACGCCATGCTGCCCCAGCCGGTGCCGATTTCGAGCAAGTGGTCTTCGGGTTTCAGGTCGAGTTTCTGGCATATACGCTGCAACTTATTGAGCTGGGCTTGCTCCAGGGTGTCGTCATCGCTAAGGAACTGCGCTGCCGAATACATCATTGTGGGGTCGAGAAACTGTTCGAACATCTCGTTACCCAAGTCGTAATGCGCGGCAATATTCTTTTGCGAGCCTTTGCGGGTATTGCGGTTAATCCAGTGCAAACCGCGGATCAGCGGCCGGCCCAGGCGTGCCAGCCCGTCTTCCATTGCGTCGAGCACCGCCATGTTGCTGACCAGTACCCGGACCACCTTGGTCAGGTCGGGTGAGCTCCAATAACCATGGATGAACGCTTCGCCCGCGCCAATCGAGCCGCTGCTGGCGATCATGCCCCAGAGGTTCGTGTCGTGGACGTGCACTTCGGCCACCAGGCCCGCGCTGCAATCACCAAACATAAGGCGTTCGCCGTTTTCGATCACGACCAAATGACCGTTTTTCAACTGGCTCAGTTGGCGCATGACCCCGCGGCGCAGCAATGCGCTGGTCAGGTTATGGGCCGTGGACAGTGAGGGTTTGCTAACCAGGCTAGGGCTCTTCATGGCGTTGATCCTTGGGTTGCAGGGCGGCAATTCGAAAGGCGCCGTCGGCGGCCTGATGGGGGGAAATCGGTGTGCGCTTGAGCAGCAGGCGCAAGGCTTGCCAGTAGATGGCCAGACAGGTTTTGGCGGTCATCCACGGGAACTGGCGCAAGTACCGATGCAGCCCTGCGCGGTCCAGCGTCGTGCGTTGCAGGTTGAGGGTGGCATCGAACATTTTCAGGTCGCCCAGCCAGTCCGCCATATGCACCCCGAGCCGGGTGTCCGGCGGGCTGAAGCTCATGCGGTATTCCAGATCCCGTGGCAGAAAGGGCGAGACGTGAAAGGCCTTGGCCACGACGGCATGCTGAAAACCGTCCCCCTGAGTCGGGAGCACGTAGTGATAGCGTTCGCGCCAGGGCGTATTGGTGACTTCGCACAAGATGGCGGCCAGTTTTCCGTCAGCCTCGTAGCAGTAAAAGAAACTCACCGGGTTGAAGGACAGCCCCCAGCTGCGGGCTTGCGTCAGCAAACAGATCGCGCCTTGCGGTGCATGCCCCAAAGCCATGGCAACTTGCTGACGTACCGCGTCGATCAGGCGCATGCCGGTTGCTGTGTGCGTTTTCAGATAATCGGTTTCACGAAAAGAAAACGGCGCAAAGCGGCTTTTGCCGGCCAGTGGTGATAGCGCGAGCACCGCGTCCTGTTCGTCCAGATCCAGATACAGCAAGCCGATTTGGTAGCGGAATGCATGGGTGGTCGGCGCAAAGCGTCGATGGGCGATCCAGCCGCTGTACAGGGCGCTGTTCATAATTGCTGGCCAAAGGCCGCCGCGACGCGCAGCGCACTGACGACACCGTCTTCGTGGAACCCGTTGGCCCAATACGCGCCACAAAAAAAGCTGTGGTGTGCGCCCAGTAACTCTTGCCAGCGGGCTTGAGCCGCTACAGCACCCAGGCTGTATTGCGGATGGGCGTAGGTGTAACTGGCCAGTACTTTGAGAGGGTCGATGGCAATGCTCTGGTTAAGGCTGACGCAGAAGGTCGTCTCGCTCTGAAAACCCTGCAGGATGTTCATGTTGTAGGTGACCGCAGCGCCCCTTGGTCCGGCATTGCCAAGGCGATAATTCCAGCTTGCCCACGCCAGTTTTCGATCAGGCAGCAGGCGAGTATCGGTGTGCAGCACCACATCGTTTTCGGCATAGGGCATGGCGCCGAGAATTTGTGCTTCGGCGACCGAAGGGCGCGCCAGTATTCTCAACGCCTGATTGCTGTGGCAGGCAAAAATCACCTTGTCGAAATACTGACTGCCGGCGGCGCTGTGGATCAGTACCCCGCCTTTATCGCGTTCGACACGTTTGACCGGGCAGTTCAGACGGATCTTGTCGGCAAAACCTGCGCTCAGAGGGTTCACATACGCGCTTGAGCCGCCTTCAATCACTCGCCATTGCGGGCGATTAGTGACGCTTAGCAAACCGTGGTTTTTGAAGAAGCGCACAAAAAATTGCAGCGGAAAGCCCTGCATCTCGGCCAGCGACATGGACCAGATCGCCGCGCCCATCGGCACGATGTAGTGCTCGATAAACCGGGAGCCATAACCGCGTTGCTGCAGGTAGTCCCCCAGACGGATGTCGCTGGCAATACGCTGCTCTTCCAGGTCGCGGACGGCTTCGCGATTGAAGCGCAAAATATCGCGCAACATGCCCCAGAAGCCCGGCGACAAGAGGTTGCTGCGTTGGGCAAACAAACTGTTGAGTGTGTTGCCGTTGTATTCGAGCCTGCTGTCGGTGTCGTGGACGGAAAAGCTCATTTCTGTGGCTTTGGAGCGAACCCCCAGTTGGTCCATCAGCTTGATGAAGTTGGGGTAGGTCCAGTCGTTGAACACGATAAACCCGGTGTCCACGGCATACGCCTGGCCTTTGACGTTCACATTGACGGTATGGGTGTGGCCACCGACCCAGTCACTGGCTTCGAACACGCTGATGTCATGTGCCTTATGCAGCAAGTAGCCGCAGGTCAGCCCGGAAATGCCGCTGCCAATGATCGCGATTTTCATGATGCTTTACCGTCAGAGGTCCGGGCCAGGCGTTTGCTGAGCGCAACTTGCAGGCGTTTTGGCAAGTTCGCCAGCAACCGCAGCGCGACGATAAACGGTGCGGGAAATGCGATCTCCAGCGGGCGTTTGTGCAGATGCTGGCAAATATGCTGAGCCGCCTTTTGCGCAGGCCAGCGCATGGGCATCGGGAAGTCGTTGTTTTCGGTGAGCGGGGTGTCGACAAAGCCGGGGCTGACGAGTGTGACGTCAATGCCTTCCTGGGCCAGGTCGATACGCAGTGACTCGAGCAAGTAGCGCAGGCCGGCTTTCGATGCGCCATAAGCCTCGGCGCGTGGCAGTGCCCAGTAGGTGACAGAGCTGACCACGCCCACCAGATGCGGCCGCGAGCCTGCGCGCAGCAAGGGTAGTGCGCACTCAATGCAGTAGCTGCTGGCCAACAGGTTGGTGCGCACCACACGCTCGATCACCGCGGCGTCGAACTGACGGACGTCGACATATTCACAGGTCCCGGCGTTGAGAATCACGGTGTCCAGCGCGCCCCATGCCTGGGTGATGCGTTTACCGATTTCCTGTACCTGCGCGCTGTCGGTCAGGTCGCCGGGCACCAGCAAGACTTGCCCGGGGTAACGGTCGGACAAGGCTTTCAGGGGTTCCTGCGTGCGGGCGGTCAGCGCCACCCGGGCACCGCTGCTCAGCAACTCTTCTGCCATGTGCGCGCCTATCCCGCTGCTGGCGCCTGTGAGCCAAACCCGCCGAACGTCAGCCATGGCTCACCTCTGTCATTTGCCGTGACGGCAGATTTTTGAAAGCGCTCAGGGCGCGGTCGCGGCTTTGGCTCAAATCAACGATGGGGGCCGGGTAATTGGCCGCCCCGAACAGTCCGCCAAGCGAAGCGGGGTTATGCACGTGTTTTTTATTCAGGTCCGCCAGTTCAGGCAGCCAGTGCTTGATGAAGCACCCTTCAGGGTCGAAGCGTTCTGACTGGCTCAGCGGGTTGAAAATTCTGAAGTACGGCACTGAATCTGTGCCGGTGGAAGAACTCCATTGCCAGCCACCGTTGTTGGCGGCCAGATCACCGTCGATCAAATGCTGCATAAAAAAACGCTCACCTTCGCGCCAGTCGATCAGCAGGTTTTTGGTGAGGAACATCGCCACCACCATCCGCAGGCGGTTGTGCATCCAGCCGGTTGCAAGTAACTGGCGAATGGCCGCATCGATGATCGGAAAGCCCGTGCGCCCCTGTTTCCAGGCGGCCAGCTCTTGTGGGGCATCACGCCAGGGCAAAAACTCGGTGTCAGGCCTGAAGGCGCGGTGCCGGGAAACCCTGGGGTAGCCCACCAGAATATGTTTGTAGAACTCGCGCCACAGCAGCTCGCTGATCCAGGTTGAAGCACCGGCACTGCCAGTGTCGAACTCGCCATGGTTGCTTTGCACCGCGGCGTGCAGGCACTGGCGCGGTGAGATGACACCTGCTGCCAGGTAGGCCGATAGCTGGCTGGTGCCGGGCACTGCCGGCAAGTCGCGCTGATCTTTGTAGTCGTGGATAGCTTCATCGGCAAAGCGTGTGAGGCGCTGCCGGGCTTCGTCTTCTCCGGCAGGCCATAGCGCCTGCAATGACTGGCTTGGGGGGGAGAAGCCTGTGACCGATTCGGGAACCGCATCGCGCTGAATCGACAGCGGCGCCTGAGCCCGGGGTTTGCCGGTGACTGGCGGCAAGGCTATCTGCAAACGGCTGTAGCAGACCTTGCGGAACTGGCCGAACACCTGGAAGTACGACCCGCTTTGGGTCAGCACGCTGCCGGGCTTGAACAGCAATTGGTCCAGGTAGCTGTGAAAGCCGATGCCCTGAGCGTCGAGGGCGCGGGCGACCGCTTGATCGCGGCGGGTTTCGTGGATGCCGTATTCCTGATTGACGTGTACCGCTTCAACCCCCAGCTGTTGGCACACCTCAAGGACCACGCCGGGCGCTTGATCCCACAGCGGTGCGGTGCGAATCAGCAGCGGGATATTGAGCTGCTGCAAGCTGTCGCTCAGGGCTCGCAGGTTGCGCAGCCAAAAATCGACTTTGCACGGGGCATCGTCATGGGCCAGCCATTGTTCCGGGCTGATGAGGTACAAGGCCACGGTTGGGCCGCGTTCTGCAGCGGCGCCCAGGGCGGTGTTGTCGTAGTGGCGCAAATCGCTGCGCAGCCAGATCAGTTGCATGTGGGTTCCTTGGGGCTAGAAAAGTCCGAGATGGCTGAGCCGTTGATGGGCTTCAAGCGGATCAAGAGCCAGGAACAATCCCGGGATTTCAGTCGTACATACGGCCAGTTCGACGCTATGGATGCATACCGTTGGTCCGGCAATCAGGATCGGGCAGCCGATGCCAGTGAGTAGTTTTGGCAACTGTTGGAGGTTTAGGGTCTGGCTCGAGTAGAGCACCACGGCCGGTGACTTGAGACGTTCAACCGCCAGGGCCAGCTCGCCGTTGGGCAGGGGAGCGTCGAATACTTCAACCGGGCAATGGCTGCTGCTGACCAACCAGGCCGTTAACCACAGTTGCGCTTCGAAATGCTGGGTTGAATGGTTGATCAGCAGAGCGGGGGGCCCTTTAAGTGAGCGATTGTTGTGGTAGATCCGGGCGCCCAGTTTGCTGCGCAGCCATGAGCTGAAGAACACGCGCTCCAGCTGTGCCCCGAATTGGCCCTGCCAGCGTTGTTCCAGCTCGCTTAAAAGCGGGATCAACAATTGCTCGCACAGGGTATGGGCCGGATACAGCGACATGACCTGATTGAAATTGTCATCGAGCCTGCGTTCGGACAGCTCTCCGATCGCCAGCGTCAGGGCCTGGCGCCACGCCTGCCAGTCGTTGCCGGCAGGTTCGCGAAATGCCGGCAGGGAATCGAGCAGCGGTTTGACCTGACTGACGGCTACCCCGCGGTTGAGCCACGTCAGAATGTGGCGGATACGCAGGATGTGTTCGGTCGAGAACAGGCGATGGCCCTTGGCCGTGCGATGGGGAATGATCAGACCATACCGCCGTTCCCAGGCGCGCAGGGTCACGGCGTTCACGCCAGTGATGCGGGCCACCTCGCGGATCGGCTGCCAGCCCTCGGCCAGCGCCTTGCTGTAGTCCGCATCGGGGGTGTTGGACATGATCAGGTCGTCATTCATGGTCAGATCGCATTACGCAGGCTGAGGTTTTCCGGGTGCGGCTGCAGATAGACCTGCCTTGAAATGTAGGGAGCCGGGTGCAGGCGAAAGTGATGCTTGAGCAGTGTCAGTGGCACCACCAGCGGCACAATGCCGTGCAGGTATTGGGCAATCAGGTGCTGCATTTCCTGTTTGTCTTCGGCGCTGATGGACTGTTTGAGATAACCGCTGATGTGTTGCAGCACATTGGTGTGGGTGCGGCGTGTGGCACATTGCTTGAGGGCTTTCATCAATTCGCTGAAGTACTGCGGTGCGATCTTGCGTGGGTCACTTTTGCCCAGGGTGCCGAGCAGATTGCCCAGGGTTTTGTACTGCGCGGGGTGGTTGGCCATGAGCTGGTATTTGTAGCGGGCATGAAACTCTGTCAGTGAGCGGCGGGTGATGCCCGCGTTGAGCAACGCCTGCCAGGCGCTGTACGCATACACCCGGGTCAGGAAGTTTTCGCGCAGTACGGGGTCGTTCAGGCGGCCGTCTTCTTCTACTGGCAAGTCAGGGTGTGCGGCGCAAAATGCCTGTGCGTAAATCCCGCGCCCGCTCAGCTCGGCGGGGCGCCCGCCGTCCTGATACACCTTGACCCGCTCAAGCCCGCAGGATGGCGATTTCTGCATAAAGATGTAGCCGCAAATATCGGTATGCGCGGCGGCCATCGTCACCCCGTAGTCATATAGCTCCTGGGTCACGTTCAGGGTCGCATCGACACTGCCAACCGCCTGCGGCTGAGCCGGGTCGCCAATCAGCCGGATCGGCTGGCGCGGAATACCCAGGCCAATGGCGACTTCAGGGCACAAGGGTACAAAATCGAAGTGTTCTCTGAGGGCCTGACTGCACAGCCGCGACTCTTTGTGCCCACCGTTGAAGCGAACTTCTGCTCCCAGCAAGCAGGCGCTGATGGCGATTTTCGGTTTGGTATGAGACGAGACGGTGCTGGCCATGTGATAAACCTCCAAGAATTACTTGTACATCTTTTTATTGATGTACAACTTGGATTCATCATAGGTCTTGCGTTGTACAAGTCAATTACCTTGTACAAGTATTTGAGGTGCTGCCGAAAGGATTATTGCCAGCCCATTTTCCATTCGTCCGCATCCTGCAGGCTTTGCCACGTCAAACGCTGATTGCGCTGGGTCAGCACCGCTTGCAGTTCGATATCGAGCACGGTGCCTTCTTCGTCGCAAAACAGCTGGGTGACCAGAAAGTGTTTTTCACGGTTATGCGGCACAGCTGCTGTCCATTTTGACAGCAGCAATTTCCGGGGGGTGATGCGGTTCACTTCAGGTGCTCGATCAGTCGGCGTGCAGCCTCTTGGCCACTCAGCCATGCCCCTTCTACCCGTCCCGACAGGCACCAGTCGCCGCAGGCGTACAGGCCCAGGTCGGCATCGGCCAGGGCTCCCCATTCATGGGTCGCGGCTGGCCGGGCGTAAAGCCAGCGGTGCGCGAGGCTGAAAATCGGGGCGGGGGTGGGGAAGTGCATCAGCTCGGCAAAGGCGCCGTGCAATTGTTCGATGACCGCCTCTTTGGGCAAGTCGAGGTTCTGTTTGCTCCAGGCACTGGTTGCGTGCAAAACCCAGGTGTCGGGCTGGCTGTCACGTCCGGGCTTGCTGCGGTTGCGGGCCAGCCAGTCCAGCGGGCTGCCTTGTACGAAGCAACCTTCCATCGGCGTGTCGAGCGGTGATTCGAAGGCCAGGGCGACTGCCCAGGCAGGTTCCATTTTTACACCGGCAGCGGTACTTGCCAATTTGGGCGCGCTGGCCAGCAGGGAGGTGGCTTGCGGCGCCGGGGTGGCGATGATTACGTGGCTGAAAGGGCCGTGTTCGTCACCGTCGGCGTCCAGCAGGTGCCAATGCTTTTCACCGCGTATCAGGTCAGTGATCTGGCACGAGAAACTGACCGGCAAATGCCCCAGCAGGCCTCGGGTGATGGCGCTCATGCGCGGCTTGCCGACCCAGCGGGTTTGCTCGTCGGGGGAGGGGGTCAACTGGCCGTTTTTATAGTGGTACAGGTGCGGTTCCCACTCGACGGCCCAGCCTTTGGCTTGCCATTGCTGGACTTCATCGACAAAGCGCCGGTCCCGTGCGGTGAAATACTGAGCCCCCAGGTCCAGTACGCCAACATCACTGCGCTTGCTCGACATGCGCCCGCCGCTGCCACGACTTTTATCGAAAAGATGAACCGCATGCCCTGCATTGTGCAGTGACTTTGCTGCTGCCAGCCCGGCTATGCCGGCGCCAATAATCGCGATAGGTACAGTCATTATGGCCTCGATCTCTGTTTGCACAGACTACGCCGTCGGCAATACCTGTACAATTTTATTTGTTAGTATAGGTTTTAGAGCTTCTTTCAGATCCATGTGGCCTATCCTTAAATCAGGTCGATGACCGATAAAAGGTCTTCATATAAAAATAGACCAGTGCTCCCGATAAAACTCCTTGCGAGGCTCAACTCATGCACATTTTGCTGACCGGCGGTACAGGCTTGATCGGTCGCCAACTCTGTCGTCACTGGCTGGCGCAAGGCCATCGTCTCAGTGTATGGAGCCGGCGCCCCGAGCAAGTGGCCAAGTTGTGCGGTGCTCAGGTCAAGGGTATAGCTGCACTGGAAGAACTTGGCCAGGAAGCGGTTGATGCCGTGATCAACCTGGCCGGTGCGCCCATTGCCGACCGGCCCTGGACGCGCAAACGCAAGACTGTGCTGTGGAGCAGTCGCATTTCCCTAACCGAGACCCTTGTTGCCTGGCTTGAAACCCGCGAGCAAAGGCCAGCGGTGTTGGTGTCCGGCTCGGCCGTGGGCTGGTATGGCGACGGCGGTGAGCGTGAGTTGACCGAGGAGTCGCCCCCGGTCAGCGAAGATTTTGCCAGCCACCTGTGCATTGCCTGGGAAGAAACCGCGCAGCGGGCTCAAGCCTTGGGCATACGCGTGGTATTGGTGCGTACGGGGCTGGTGCTGGCAGCCGAGGGCGGCTTTTTGTCGCGCCTGCTGCTGCCTTTCAAGCTGGCGCTGGGCGGGCCGATAGGCAATGGTCGGCAATGGATGCCGTGGATTCACATCAACGATCAAATAGCCCTGATTGATTTTCTTGTGCATGAGAATGGGGCAAGCGGTCCTTATAATGCCTGCGCGCCGCATCCGGTACGCAATGCTGAGTTCGCCCAGACCCTGGGCCGCGTGTTGCACCGCCCGGCGTTTATGCCCATGCCCACCTTTGTGTTGCGCGTGTTGCTGGGCGAGATGTCGGGTTTGTTGCTGGGTGGCCAGCGGGCGATGCCCGAAAAATTGCTGGCTGCCGGTTTTACTTTTCAGTTCACCGATTTGCGTGCGGCGCTCAATGACGTAGCCGCCCGCCTCTGAAATAGGATGTTGCATGACCGACCACGCGCTGTTGCTGGTTAACCTGGGTTCGCCGGCGTCTACTTCGGTAGCGGATGTACGCAGCTACTTGAACCAGTTTTTGATGGACCCGTACGTGATCGACTTGCCGTGGCCGGTACGGCGTTT
Source organism: Pseudomonas sp. B424 (assembly GCF_055408345.1). NCBI lineage: Bacteria > Pseudomonadati > Pseudomonadota > Gammaproteobacteria > Pseudomonadales > Pseudomonadaceae > Pseudomonas > Pseudomonas sp. B424. The sequence continues at coordinate 51,960 of NZ_JBUZTL010000009.1, forward strand.
GCTGGTGTCGCTGATCCTGATCAAGCGTCCGGAGCAGTCCGCCCATGCCTATGCCTCAATCTGGTGGGAGGAGGGCTCGCCGCTGGTTGAGCTCAGTCGCCGCTTGCAGCAGGCCATGACCAAGGAGTGGACCCAGGGCCCGGTTGAACTGGCCATGCGCTACGGCGAACCTTCCATTGAAACGGTACTGACCCGCCTGGCCGCTCAGGGCATCAAAAAGGTCACGTTGGCGCCGCTGTATCCACAGTTCGCCGACAGCACCGTCACCACGGTGATTGAAGAGGCCAGGCGGGTGGTCAAAACCCGAAAGCTGCCCATTCAGTTCTCCATCCTGCAGCCGTTTTATGATCAGCCCGAATACCTCGATGCGCTGGTGGCCAGTGCCAGGCCGCATCTGGAGCAGGACTACGATCACCTGTTGCTGAGCTTTCACGGCTTGCCTGAACGGCATTTGCACAAGCTGGACCCGACCGGCAATCACTGCTTCAAGAATGAAGAGTGCTGCCAGAATGCCTCGCCCGCCGTTTTGGCGACCTGTTACCGGGCGCAGTGTTTGCGAACGGCGCAGGCTTTTGCGGAGCGTATGGGCCTGCCCGAGGGCAAGTGGTCGGTGGCGTTCCAGTCCCGTTTGGGGCGGGCCAAGTGGATTGAACCCTATACCGAGGCACGGCTGGATGCGTTGGCCAAACAGGGAGTGAAGAAGATTCTGGTGATGTGCCCGGCGTTTGTGGCCGACTGCATCGAAACCCTGGAAGAGATCGGTGATCGCGGTCGCGAGCAGTTCATTGAGGCGGGGGGCGAGGAGTTGGTGCTGGTGCCGTGTCTCAATGACAGCCCGCAGTGGGCGGCAGCATTGAACACGTTGTGTGAAAGGGCGCCGATGGCGCTTTAGAAAAACCCCTGAGGGAGCGGGCTTGCTCGCGATGCAGTCAACGCGGTCTATCTGTTGGATAGAGGTGATGCAATCGCGAGCAAGCCCGCTCCCGCAGGGATTACAGGTCAGATGACGGGGCCGTCACCTTTCTTGTGTTTCCAGCTGTCATTGCCCGGCAGGAGCAGGTTAAGCGCAATCGCAACGATGGCGCACAACGCGATGCCCTTGAGACCGAAGTCTTCAGGGCCCATGCCTGTACCGATCAGCACACCGCCAATCCCGAATACCAGCGTTACCGACACGATCACCAGATTGCGCGCTTCACTCAGGTCAACCTGGTGGCGGATCAGGGTGTTCATGCCCACCGCTGCAATCGAGCCGAACAGCAGACACAGAATCCCGCCCATCACCGGCACCGGAATGCTTTGCAGCAGTGCGCCGAACTTGCCGACAAACGCCAGACTGATGGCGAAGATCGCGGCCCAGGTCATGATTTTCGGGTTGTAGTTCTTGGTCAGCATCACTGCGCCAGTCACTTCGGCGTAGGTGGTGTTGGGCGGTCCGCCCAGCAGGCCGGCTGCGGTGGTGGCAATGCCGTCACCGAACAGCGTGCGGTGCAGGCCCGGTTTTTTCAGGTAGTCACGACCGGTCACGCTGCCCACGGCAATCACGCCGCCGATGTGTTCAATGGCCGGGGCCAGGGCCACGGGGACGATAAACAGAATCGCCTGCCAGTTGAACTCGGGAGCCGTGAAGTGCGGCAGGGCGAACCACGGTGCTGCAGCGATTTTGGCCGTATCGACTACGCCAAAGTAGAACGCCAGGGCAAAGCCCACCAGCACGCCGGCAATGATCGGCACCAGACGGAAAATCCCTTTACCGAATACGGCCACAATCAAGGTGGTCAGCAAGGCTGGCATCGAGATCATCATGGCGGTCTGGTAGTGGATCAGCTCGGTACCGTCTTCAGCACGGCCCATGGCCATGTGCGCGGCAATCGGCGCCATCGCCAGGCCGATGGAGATAATCACCGGCCCAATCACCACTGGCGGCAGCAAACGGTCAATAAAACCGGTGCCTTTGATCTTTACCGCGAAGCCGAGGAAGGTGTACACGAAACCGGCTGCCATCACGCCGCCCATGGTCGCTGCCAGGCCGAACTGGCCTTTGGCGAGAATGATCGGGGTAATGAAAGCGAAACTCGAAGCCAGAAAGACCGGCACCTGGCGCCGGGTCACGATCTGGAACAGCAGAGTCCCGAGACCCGCCGTGAACAGCGCGACGTTAGGGTCGAGGCCGGTAATCAGTGGCATCAACACCAACGCGCCAAAGGCCACGAAAAGCATCTGCGCGCCAGATATGATCTGGCGCCAGAGCGGGTCGTTGAACTCGTCCTGCATGTTAAACGTCCTTTTGCTTGGTGCCGAAGATCTTGTCGCCGGCATCGCCCAGGCCCGGAATGATGTAGCCGTGCTCGTTCAAACGCTCATCAACCGAGGCGGTGTAGATGATTACGTCCGGGTGAGCGGCTTCAACAGCAGCAATCCCTTCAGGTGCAGCAACCAGCACCATGGCGCGAATTTCCTTGCAGCCGGCTTTTTTCAGCAGGTCAATGGTGGCAACCATGGACGAGCCGGTGGCCAGCATCGGGTCGATAATCATCGCCAGACGCTCATTGATTTCCGGTACCAGCTTTTCCAGGTAAGTGTGGGCCTGAAGGGTCTCTTCGTTACGGGCAATACCGACAGCACTGACTTTAGCGCCCGGGATCAGGCTCAGTACGCCTTCGAGCATGCCGATGCCGGCACGCAGAATCGGCACGACGGTAATTTTCTTGCCAGCGATTTTTTCAACCTGGACAGTGCCGCACCAGCCTTCAATCTCGTAGGTTTCGAGGGTCAGGTCTTTGGTGGCTTCATAGGTCAGCAACGCGCCGACTTCCTGAGCGAGCTCACGGAAGTTCTTCGTGCTAATGTCTGCGCGGCGCATAAGGCCGAGCTTGTGACGGATCAGCGGATGGCGGATCTCACGGATGGGCATAAGTAAAGGCTCCGGTTGGGCAGGCAAAAAAAGCGGCCTAGATTAATCTAATCCGGGGTGATGTCCTACAGACATTACTGCACGTTAGTCCATAAATGCTTGATCTGAGCCATGCGGGTGCGTACCTTTGCCCGCTTTTCTTGCACAACCCCCCCTGGAGAGCGTCATGTCTGCTGATCTCGAGCATATCCGTCAAATCATGCGAGAGGCTGACTGCCTGTACACCGAAGCTGAAGTCGAAGCGGCGATTGCCCGCGTAGGCGCGCAAATCACGGCCGAAATGGCCGAGACCAATCCAGTGGTATTTTGTGTGATGAACGGCGGCCTGATTTTTTCCGGCAAGCTGCTCACCCATCTGAAATTTCCGCTTGAAGCGTCGTACCTGCACGCTACGCGCTATCGCAATGAAACCACTGGCGGCGACCTGTTCTGGAAAGCCAAACCAGAAGTGTCGTTCATTGACCGTCACGTACTGATCATCGATGACATCCTCGATGAGGGGCACACCCTTAGCGCCATTGTCGAATTCTGCAAACACGCCGGTGCCCGTCAGGTGCACACCGCGGTTCTGATCGACAAGGACCACGACCGCAAAGCGCGTCCGGACCTGAAGGCCAACTACGTGGGCTTGCCGTGCATTGACCGTTACATCTTCGGCTATGGCATGGATTACAAAGGTTACTGGCGTAATGCTGCTGGCATTTATGCCGTTAAAGGTATGTAAGAAAGGACGTTGAAGCTTTCCCGGTGAGAGCTTCAATCCGGCTATACCTCTACGAGTGAGCTGCCATGCTGGCTATCTTCCTTCAGACGCTCACGATTACCGCTCCCGTGTTTGCCATGCTGTTTTTAGGTGTGGTGCTCAAGCGCGTGGGCTGGATCAATGACAACTTTATCCACACAGCGTCGGCACTGGTGTTCAACGTCACCATGCCGGCGTTGTTGTTTCTGGGTATTTTGCATGCCGATCTCAGGGCGGCCCTGCAGCCCAAGGTGCTGGGTTATTTCGTCCTGGCGACGCTTGCCAGCTTTGCCTTGGCCTGGGGCTGGTCGATCTGGCGCTGCCCGCGTGAGGATCGCGGGATCTACACCCAGGGTGCCTTTCGCGGCAACAACGGTGTCATCGGCCTGGCCCTGGCCGCCAGCATGTACGGCGACTACGGGATTTCCCTGGGGGCGGTGCTCGCCGGTCTGGTGATCCTGCTCTACAACACCCTGTCGACCATCGTGCTGGCGGTTTACAGCCCGGTGATCAAGTCCGACCCGTGGAGCATCTGCAAAAGTGTGTTCAAGAACCCGCTGATTATCAGCGTTCTGGGGGCAGTGCCTTTTGCAGTGTTCAAGATCGGTTTGCCCGGCTGGCTGCAGGCATCCGGCGAATACCTGGCCGCGATGACCTTGCCACTGGCGCTGATTTGCATCGGCGGCACGCTGTCGTTGGCGAGTTTGCGTAAAAGTGGCGATTTGGCACTGAGCGCCAGCCTGGTGAAAATGGTCAGCATGCCGCTGCTGGCAACCCTGGGTGCCTGGCTGTGCGGCTTTCGCGGGCCGGAACTGGGGATTCTGTTTCTGTACTTTGCCAGTCCGACGGCCGCGGCCAGCTATGTCATGGCGCGGGCGGCCAACGGCAATCACGAATTGGCAGCAGCGATCATCGTGATCACCACCTTGATGGCGGCCATCACGACCAATATCGGAATCTTTGTGTTGCAGTGGGGCGGCTGGATCTAGTCCGCGACAGGATCAGTCAGGTTTTTGCACGCAGGCTCGATTTGCCTGGGCAGCCAGTCAGGGTAAGTCTGGGGTAGCGCCTGCACCGGGGTACTTATCATCAGGCCATCGGCCATCGTGGCCTCAACGTAGGTCGCGCTCCAGCCTTGTTCGGGCGTCGGGATCTTGATGGTCAGGTCTTGCCCTTGGGGCAGGTCGATTTCAGTCGCTTCGTAGCGAATGCCGCAGGGCAGGCGGAAGTCACGGTCAGTGGGGTTGAGTGCGCGCCACTGGACCAGTTTGGTCGCAGGCTCCGAGATGCTCAGTGTCAGGCTTGTGCCTTGGGCATCAGGTGTCGACAGGGTGGTTAAAGTCGGCAACGGGCGCTGTTGCTGCATGCGGTTGATAAATGTCACCAGCGAACTTTCGACAAATGACTGGATGCCGTAATGGCTGGCGTTAGGGGCTACACGCAAGGCCTTTGGTCCGGGCAGTTGATCGAAGTAGAAGCGTGCGTTGTCCGGCAAGAAAAAGTCATCGCTGCTGGCATTGACGATGTATTTAGGGATGTCGAGTTTTGGGTTTGCAGCGTTTTGTGCGTACAGCAGTGGGTCCTCTATCTGCATCAGCTTGGCGAAATTGTCAGTATCAATCTGTCGTGTGATGCCTTCGTGGTGGTAGGCATTGAATGCCAGCGGCCAACTTTTACCGTAGGCGTTGTAGGTGTGCTGCAGTACGGTTTTGGTATTGAGTATGTCGATGACGAAGGGAGCAATCGCGCTGACACGGTTGTCAGTCAGTGCTGCCATCCAGACCGCCCAGCCTCGTTTTGAGGCACCGCTGGCAATAAAACGCTCGACTTGCCACGGTTTCAATTCCTGCTGGGCAAGGTCCATGGCCTTGATCAGTACTTGCATCATGGGGATATGCAGCGAAATAAACGGCTGAGCCTCGGGCTGTTGAATAAATAGCGCCCAGCTGTGGGCCACGCTGTCGTCTTCTCGTCGCGCAACACCGTCATCGCTGTAGGTCAGGTACTGGTTCGGGATGTTGCTGACGGAAACCACAATGGTGTGCGTTTGGCGGGCGATGGCCAGTGCCATCTTTTCGGTGAAGTCGGTTGCGGGCTGTACAGGTTTGTCCGCTGTTGGCACGTTGATGCCGTTATTGGCAATCAGCAGGGCCTGACTTTGTAACGCCACCTGCGGAATATAAATGTCGACGGTATGGCTCCAGTCGGCCGGGCTGACCATGCCGTGGCCGGACCATGACTGTGACTTTAACTCAAAGCGCCGCCTTTCAACCCCTGGGAAAGTGGTCGAACCTGTGGATGTGTATTCCAGGGGTTGATCCGCTCCAGCCTGTTGGTAACAGCTCAGAACTTTGCTGAAGTCCTGACCGCTGTTTTGGAAACAAGCCATTGCCGTATCGGTCGCCGAGGCGTTGCCGCAACCGCTCAGGAGCAGTACTGGTAGCAGTAGGCATAGGAGTTTGAAATGCATAGTCGTCTCGTAAGAAATTCGCAGCGCGGGTATCGAGCTGACCGAGCACTCTTACGTGAATCTATTGAATGGCTCTGTCAGACCCTTCCGTTTTTTATGCAGGCATTGTGATTGAGCGCGCCCGCGAGTCACGGTCCCTCAGTGCTGTCGACGCCAGGCGCGCAGGGTACTGAACAGCAAAAACACCAGCAGCGCCGGCAAGATGAAAAACAGCATCAAATGTTCAAGCTTGCCGGCCAGCGGCATGCCGGTGGTGAAGGACACCACGTGCAGCCCATAGGCCAGATACAGGCCCAGGAACAGCAGCCCTTCGCCACGGGTGATGCGGTAGCCGGTATAGAACACCGGCAGGCACAGTGCCGCGACCCCCAGCATCACCGGCAAGTCGAACGCCAGGGCGTTGGGTGACACGGACAAGGGCCCAGGCGCCACCAGAGCCGTCAGGCCCAGAACCCCCAGCAGATTGAACACGTTGCTGCCAATCACGTTGCCGACCGCAATTTCGCGCTGGCCGCGAACGGCGGCGACCAGAGAGGTGGCCAGCTCCGGCAGCGAGGTGCTGACGGCAATGATGGTCAGGCCGATGATCCGCTCTGACAGCCCCAGTTCCGTGGCAACCGTCACCGCCGCGCCGAGCAGCAGATGCCCGGCAACCCCCAGCAGCACCAGGGCGGTGAGTATGAGCAGTACGTTGTGCAGCCATGGGGTTGGGGGCAGGTCATGGCTGGCGTGATGATGCCCGCTGTGACGTGACTGGCGCAGCAGCAGGCCCAGATAGATCAGCAGCCCGCACAGCAAGGCAACGCCGTCCAGGCGGTCGAGTTGCTTGTTCAGCGCCAGAACGAAGACCAGGCCACTGGCGAGGATCATCAGGGGGATGTCCAGACGCACCAGCTGGCGGGATACGCGCAGGGGAATGATCAGCGCCGAGAGCCCGAGAGTGACCAGGATATTGAAGATGTTGCTGCCGATGACACTGCCCACGGCAATGTCCGAGGTGTCATTGAACGCGGCTTGCAGGCTGACGGTCATCTGGGGGGCGCTGCTGCCCAGCGCCACGACTGTGAGGCCGATCAGCAGCGGGCGTACCTTCATGCTGGCGGCCATGCGCACGGCGCTGCGCACCAGCAATTCTGCCCCGGCGATCAACAATACAAGACCGCAGAGCAATTGCAGCAGGTTCCACGGTGATAGCGCGCTCAAGCCTAAAATAACGGCAACTCCCTCAAGTCAGTCACTCAAACCCTGAACCCGGACTTTGGCTGTGCCCGTGCGCAGCATATCCAGCTGTTGGGCGGCCTTGCGTGAAAGATCGATCAGGCGGCCACGGGTATGCGGCCCGCGATCGTTGATGCGCACCACGACAGACCTGTCGTTGTTCAAATTGGTGACCAGTACCCGCGTCCCGAAAGGCAGGGCGGGGTGGGCGGCGGTAAGTGCATTCTGGTCGAAAGGTTCGCCGCTGGCGGTGCGCTTGCCATGGTGGCGAGCGCCGTAATAAGAGGCGGTGCCGGTTTTGTCATAGCCACGGGGGTCTATGTCATGGCTGGCACAGCCGGCGAGCAAGCTGAGCAGGGCGCAGGCGCCGAGTAGCCGCTTCATGGGGTAGTCCTTATGTTGCGGGAAAAAAACCACAAAACCCTGTGGGAGCGGGCTTGCTCGCGATGCGGGCGGCGCGGTGTTTCTGTAAGGTCCGCATCGATCCCATCGCGAGCAAGCCCGCTCCCACAGTTGAGTGGCTTAGCCTTCGAGTTTGCTTTTTAGCAGCTCGTTGACCTGTTGCGGGTTGGCTTTGCCTTTGGAGGCTTTCATCGCCTGGCCCACAAAGAAGCCGAACATCTTGCCGCGCTTGGCTTCGTCTGCCGCACGGTACTGCTCGACTTGCTCGGCGTTGGCCGCCAGCATTTCATCCAGCACCTTTTCAATGGCGCCGCTGTCGGTCACTTGCTTGAGGCCGCGTTTCTCGATGACCTCGTCTGCACTGCCTTCGCCATTGGCCATGGCTTCGAGCACAACCTTGGCGATTTTGCCGGAGATGGTGTTGTCCTTGATGCGTTGCAACATGCCGCCCAGTTGCTCGGCGGTGACCGGCGACTGGTCGATGTCCAGGCCCTGCTTGTTGAGCAGGCTGCCCAGCTCAACCATGACCCAGTTGGCTGCCAGTTTGGCGTCGTCGCTGATGCTCACCACTTTTTCGAAGTAGTCCGCTTGCTCGCGGCTGGAAGCCAGCACGCTGGCGTCGTAGGCGGACAGGCCGAACTGCGACTGGAAGCGCTCGCGCTTTTGCGGTGGCAGTTCCGGCAGGGTGGCGCGCACGTCTTCGATAAACGAATCTTCGATCACCACCGGCAGCAGGTCAGGGTCGGGGAAGTAACGGTAGTCGTTGGCTTCTTCCTTGCTGCGCATGGCGCGGGTTTCGTCTTTGTTTGGATCGTACAGGCGGGTCTGCTGAATGACCTTGCCGCCGTCTTCGATCAGCTCGATCTGACGGCGTACTTCGCTGTTGATCGCCTTCTCGATAAACCGGAACGAGTTGACGTTCTTGATCTCGCAGCGGGTGCCGAACTCGGCCTGGCCGAACGGGCGGATCGACACGTTGCAGTCGCAACGCAGCGAGCCTTCGGCCATGTTGCCGTCACAGATGCCCAGGTAGCGCACCAGCGCGTGCATTGCCTTGACGTAGGCCACCGCTTCTTTGGCGCTGCGCATGTCCGGCTCGGAAACGATTTCGAGCAACGGCGTGCCGGCACGGTTAAGGTCGATGCCGGTGGCGCCGCTGAAGTCTTCGTGCAGGCTTTTGCCCGCGTCTTCTTCCAGGTGCGCACGGGTGATGCCGACACGTTTGACGGTACCGTCTTCAAGGGTGATGTCCAGGTGGCCCTTGCCGACAATCGGCAATTCCATCTGGCTTATCTGGTAGCCCTTGGGCAGGTCCGGGTAGAAGTAGTTCTTGCGGGCGAACACGTTGTGCTGACCGATTTCAGCGTCAACGGCCACGCCGAACATCACGGCCATGCGCACGGCTTCCTGGTTCAGCACGGGCAGTACGCCGGGCATGCCCAGGTCAACCAGGCTGGCCTGGGTGTTCGGTTCTGCGCCAAAGGTGGTGGCGCTACCGGAGAAAATCTTCGATTGGGTGGCGAGCTGGGAGTGAATTTCCAGCCCGATCACAACTTCCCATTGCATGTGTTTTCTCCTCAGAAGCCGGCAGGTGAGCGCGTATGCCAGTCAGTGTTGAGCTGATACTGGTGAGCGACGTTGAGCAAGCGACCTTCCTGGAAGTAGGGTGCGAGCAACTGCACGCCCACTGGCAAGCCATCGACAAAGCCGGCAGGCATCGACAGGCCCGGCAGGCCCGCGAGGTTGGCGGTAATGGTGTAGACGTCTTCCAGGTAGGCCGAAACCGGGTCGCTGTTTTTAGCGCCGATTTTCCAGGCCGGGTTAGGCGTGGTTGGGCCGAGGATGATGTCGACTTCATTGAATGCAGTCATGAAGTCGTTTTTGATCAGGCGACGGATTTTTTGTGCTTGCAGGTAGTAAGCGTCGTAGTAACCCGCCGACAGGGCGTAGGCCCCCACCAGGATCCGGCGTTGTACTTCCGGGCCAAAGCCCTCGGCGCGCGAGCGCTGGTACAGGTCGGTCAGGTCTTTGGGGTTTTCGCAGCGATGGCCGAAGCGCACACCGTCAAAACGCGACAGGTTGGACGAAGCCTCGGCCGGGGCGATTACGTAGTACGCCGGAATGGCGTGCTGCATGTTTGGCAGGCTGATGGGCTTGATCACGGCACCGAGCTTTTCAAGCTCCTTGATGCTGTTGTGGACCAGCTCGGCGATGCGCGGGTCCAGACCTTCGCTGAAGAACTCTTTTGGTACGCCGATCCGCAGGCCTTGCAGCGAACCATTGAGGTTGGCGCTGAAATCCGGCACGGGTTCGTCGATGCTGGTGGAGTCTTGCGGGTCGAAGCCGGCCATGCCTTGCAGCAGGATGGCGCAGTCTTCGGCAGTGCGCGCCAACGGGCCGCCCTGGTCGAGACTGGAGGCGTAAGCAATCATGCCCCAGCGCGAAACGCGACCGTATGTCGGTTTCAGGCCGGTGAGGTTGGTCAGGGCTGCCGGCTGTCGGATAGATCCGCCAGTGTCGGTGCCGGTCGCCGCAGGTAACAGACGAGCGGCGACTGCCGCTGCCGAACCACCCGAAGAACCGCCCGGGACGTGCTCGAGGTTCCACGGGTTTTTGACCGCGCCGTAGTAGCTCGACTCGTTGGCCGACCCCATGGCGAACTCGTCCATGTTGGTCTTGCCCAGGGTCACGGCGCCCGCTGCGGCCAGTTTGGCAACCACGGTGGCGTCGTATGGAGCTTTGAAGTTGTCGAGCATTTTGGAGCCGCAGCTGGTGCGTACGCCCAAGGTGCAGAACAGGTCCTTGTGCCCGATGGGGGCGCCCAGCAGGGCACCGGTTTCACCGTCGGCGCGACGTGCGTCAGCGGCCTTGGCCTGCTCTAGCGCAAGGTCTTCGGTGAGGGTGATGAAGCTGTTGAGCTGAGGATCGAGCTGGGCGATACGCGCCAGCAGGGTCTTGGTCAGCTCTTCGGAAGAAAACTTTTTATCGGCGAGTCCGCGGGCGATCTCGGCCAGAGTCAATTGATGCATGCAGGCTCTTTCCCTTTACTCGATGACTTTCGGAACCAGATAGAGGCCGTTTTCGACCGCTGGAGCGATGGACTGATAAGCCTCGCGATGATTGCTCTCAGTCACGACGTCTGCACGCAGGCGCTGGCTGGCTTCCAGGGGGTGGGCCAGAGGCTCGATACCCGTGGTGTCGACAGCCTGCATCTGGTCAATCAGCCCCAGAATGCTGTTAAGGGCTTCGGTGGTGCGTGGAATATCGGCATCATTGAGGCCAAGACGGGCCAAATGAGCGATTTTTTCCACATCGGAGCGGTCTAGCGCCATGGGATTCTCCAGTGGAAAACAGGACGGATGCTATCCGTGTGTTAGATTGACGGAACACTACCGCATTTCTACGGTCATATGGCCGCGATTGTGAGGCTTGGTGCTCTCAAAAGCTGTCAATTTAACATATTGGCGCCTTGCCCAAAATCCCTGTCGTTGTTAGAGTTTGCCGCACTTTTTTACCCACGCGTTGCCTAGGGTCCCTTTCCCATGTTCAAGAAACTGCGTGGCATGTTTTCCAGCGATCTTTCCATCGACCTGGGCACTGCCAACACCCTTATTTACGTGCGTGAGCGCGGTATTGTCCTGAATGAGCCATCGGTTGTGGCTATTCGGACACACGGTAACCAGAAAAGTGTCGTTGCCGTTGGCACCGAGGCCAAGCGCATGCTCGGCCGTACACCGGGCAACATCGCTGCCATTCGTCCGATGAAAGACGGCGTTATTGCCGACTTCAGCGTTTGCGAAAAGATGCTGCAGTACTTCATCAACAAGGTGCATGAAAACAGCTTCCTGCAGCCAAGCCCTCGCGTTCTGATTTGCGTTCCTTGCAAATCGACTCAGGTAGAGCGTCGCGCCATTCGTGAGTCGGCACTCGGTGCCGGTGCCCGTGAAGTGTTCCTGATCGAAGAGCCAATGGCTGCTGCCATCGGCGCCGGCTTGCCGGTTGAAGAAGCACGCGGCTCGATGGTTGTCGATATCGGTGGTGGTACCACTGAAATCGCCCTGATCTCCCTGAACGGTGTGGTTTACGCCGAGTCCGTACGGGTCGGCGGCGACCGCTTCGACGAGGCGATCATCACTTATGTGCGCCGTAACTACGGCAGCCTGATTGGCGAGTCGACGGCTGAGCGCATCAAGACCGAAATCGGCACAGCCTTCCCGGGTGGCGAAGTCCGTGAAGTCGACGTGCGCGGCCGTAACCTGGCAGAAGGCGTGCCACGTGCCTTCACCCTGAACTCCAATGAAGTGCTTGAGGCTCTGCAAGAGTCCCTGGCAACCATCGTTCAGGCAGTGAAGAGCGCGCTGGAACAGTCTCCGCCAGAACTGGCTTCGGATATCGCCGAGCGTGGCCTGGTACTGACCGGTGGTGGCGCCTTGCTGCGTGACCTCGACAAGTTGCTGGCTCAGGAAACCGGTCTGCCGGTGATTGTTGCCGAAGACCCGCTGACCTGCGTTGCGCGTGGCGGTGGCCGTGCGCTGGAAATGATGGATAAACACACGATGGACCTGCTTTCCAGCGAATAAGATCGCGTGGTGCAGTCCTATGGTTATCACCAGGAGGTAGCACTTTGCAGTGCTGCCTTTTGGCGTTTATCTTCTGTCAATCTTCATCCAGGCCGCTTGAAGCCGTATGAATAAATTGAACACTTGCCCCGGAGGAGCGGCCTATTAAACCGCTCTTTTCCAAAGGCCCCTCATTGGGCGTGCGCTTTTTGGTGCTGATCGTGCTATCGGTCGCGCTGATGGTGGTGGACGCTCGCTTCACGTTGCTCAAGCCCGTGCGCAGCCAGATGTCGCTGGTGCTGATGCAGGCCTACTGGGTCACCGATTTGCCGCAGCGCTTGTGGCAGGGTGTGGCCAGTCAATTCGGTAGTCGTACCGAGCTGGTGGCTGAAAACGAGAAACTCAAAACCGAAAACCTCCTGCTTCAGGGCCGCATGCAAAAGCTTGCCGCCTTGACCGAGCAGAACGTTCGCCTGCGCGAGTTGCTGAACTCGTCCGCACTGGTCAACGAAAAGGTTGAAGTGGCCGAGCTGATCGGTATGGACCCCAACCCGTTTACCCATCGCATCATCATCAACAAGGGTGAGCGCGACGGCGTCGTGCTGGGGCAACCGGTGCTCGATGCACGCGGGTTGATGGGGCAAGTGGTTGAGCTGATGCCTTACACCTCGCGTGTATTGCTGCTCACCGACACCACCCACAGCATTCCGGTGCAGGTGAATCGTAACGGCTTGCGTGCGATTGCCAGCGGTACGGGCAACCCCGAACGTCTGGAATTGCGCCATGTGGCGGACACCGCCGATATCAAGGTAGGCGACCTGCTGGTCAGCTCGGGCCTGGGGCAACGCTTCCCGGCCGGTTACCCGGTGGCGACCGTCAAGGAAGTGATTCACGACTCGGGCCAGCCGTTTGCCATTGTGCGCGCGATTCCGACGGCGGCCTTGAACCGCAGTCGCTACCTGCTGCTGGTGTTCAGCGATAGCCGAACCCCGGAAGAACGCGCCAACGATGCCGCCAAGGCCCAGGAGGCCGAGCAGAACGGTGAAGCACCGCCGATTATCCCGGCAACTGTGCCCAAGCCGGTCGCTCCTGCTCCGGTAGTTGCGCCCGTCGTGGCTCCTGCTCCGGTGGCCACTGATCCCAAGGCTGTGAAAAAACCTGCGCCAGTTGCAACCCCCGCCGCAGCCAGGCCGCCAGCCGCTGTGCCGGCCACTACCCGGGAGAGGCAATAATGGCGAGTACGCGTTCGAGTAACAGCTGGCTTATCTGGCTGACGTTTGCCATCGGCCTGTTGCTCAGCATCTCACCGATGCCGCAGTTCATGGAAATCCTGCGCCCGCTCTGGCTGGCCTTGCTGCTGGCTTTCTGGGCCTTGTACATGCCGCACAAAGTGGGGATGCTCACGGCCTGGTGCCTGGGGCTTGCCGAAGATGTGCTGTACGGCACCTTGCTGGGGCAGAACGCCCTGACGCTGACGCTGATCACCTTCCTGGTGTTGTCGCTTCAACAGCGTCTGCGGGTATTCCCGATGTGGCAGCAATGCCTGGTGCTGCTGGTGATTTTCGGTCTGGCCCAGCTCGTTCAGCTGTGGCTCAGTGCCTTGACCGGGAACCGCCAGCCAACCCTGGCGCTGGTGTTGCCGGCGCTGGTCAGTGCACTGCTCTGGCCTTGGATCAGCTACGGGCTTCGCGGGTTGTGCAGACGCTTTAAAATCAATTAACCGGATCGCGAGCCATTTCCTGGTTTGTGCACTTTGACAGGGAGATGTCTCGATGACTTCGCTTTTTCTGGCCTCTGGCTCACCACGCCGACGCGAGTTACTGACTCAAATCGGCGTGCCGTTCCAAACAGTCAGTGCCGCCATTGACGAAACCCCCCTTCCGAATGAGTCCCCGATGGCCTATGTCGAACGCCTGGCGCGCGAGAAGGCCCTGGCCGGACGTCAACAGCTGCCCAGCGCAATGCCTGACAGCGGGTATTGCGTACTGGGGGCCGACACGGCCGTGGTGCTTGATGACTGCATTCTCGGTAAACCGGTCGACGAGGCCGACGCCTTGGCTATGCTCATGGCGCTGTCTGGTCGAGAGCACGAAGTGTTGACCGCCATCGCCATTGTTGAGGCCGGGCGCTGCGAAACCCGAGTGGTCAGCAGCCGGGTGCGCTTTCGCAACATCAGTACACAAGAAGCCAGCCTGTACTGGGCCAGCGGTGAGCCGCAGGATAAAGCTGGTGGTTACGCCATTCAGGGGTTGGCAGCGGTGTTTGTGGCGGGCCTTAATGGCAGTTATTCCGCCGTCGTGGGCTTGCCTGTGTGCGAAACCGCAGAACTGCTGGGGCGTTTCGGCATACCCTGTTGGCAAAACCTTACCGTGCGCTGAATACCGCACCTACGAGACGTGGCACTAATGTGATGACGCCTGAACGAGACCCAGCCATGAGTGAAGAGATCCTGATCAACATCACGCCGATGGAATCGCGCGTGGCGGTGGTAGAGAACGGTGTTCTGCAAGAGGTGCATGTCGAACGTACCCAGCGCCGGGGCATTGTGGGCAACATCTACAAAGGCAAGATTGTCAGGGTTTTGCCCGGCATGCAGGCCGCCTTTGTCGATATCGGTCTGGATCGCGCGGCTTTTATTCATGCCTCCGAGATTTCCCTGCGCGAAGGCCAGGCCGTTGAAAGCATCAGCACGCTGGTACATGAAGGCCAGAGCCTGGTGGTGCAAGTCACCAAGGACCCGATTGCGTCCAAGGGCGCGCGTCTGACGACTCAACTGTCGATTCCTTCGCGCTATCTGGTGTACATGCCGCGCACGGCCCATGTTGGCATTTCGCTGAAGATCGAAGACGAAGCCGAGCGTGAGCGCCTTAAAAAGGTGGTCAGCGACTGTGTGGCCCTGGAAGGCATCCAGGAAGCCGGCGGTTTTATCCTGCGCACGGCGGCCGAAGGTGCCGGGGCGGATGAAATCCTGATGGACATCCGATACCTGCGCCGTTTGTGGGACCAGATCGGGGCTCAGATCAAAACCGTTGGCGCGCCGACCGTGATCTATGAAGACCTGGGCCTGGCACTGCGCACACTGCGCGATCTGGTCAGCCCCAAGATCGAGAAAATCCGCATTGATTCGCGCGAAACCTTTCAGAGAACCACGCAGTTTGTGGCCGAACTGATGCCCGAAATTGCCGATCGTCTTGAGCATTACCCAGGCGAGCGTCCGATTTTTGACTTGTACGGCGTAGAAGACGAGATCCAGAAAGCACTGGACCGTAAAGTGCCACTCAAATCCGGCGGCTATCTGGTGGTGGACCCGGCAGAAGCCATGACCACCATCGACGTCAATACCGGCGCATTTGTGGGCCATCGCAATCTTGAAGAAACCATCTTCAAGACCAACCTCGAAGCGGCCACCGCCATTGCCCGTCAACTGCGCCTGCGCAACCTGGGCGGGATCATCATCATCGACTTCATCGACATGGAAGATGAAGAGCACCAGCGCCAGGTCATTCGCACGCTCGAAAAACAGCTTGAACGCGATCACGCCAAAACCAACATCATCGGGATTACCGAGTTGGGCCTGGTGCAGATGACCCGCAAACGTACCCGCGAGAGCCTGGAACAGGTGCTGTGCGAGCCGTGCCTGTGCTGCCAGGGCCGGGGCAAGTTGAAAACCCCCGAAACCATCTGCTATGAAATCTTCCGTGAAATCCTGCGCGAGGCCCGGGCTTATCAGGCCACCGGTTATCGGGTGCTGGCCAACCAGAAAGTGGTCGATCGCTTGCTGGACGAAGAGTCGGGCAACGTCGCGGAGCTGGAAGGGTTTATCGGGCGCACGATTCGTTTTCAGGTCGAAACCATGTATTCCCAGGAACAATACGACGTGGTGCTGCTCTGAAGTTGCAGGCGCTGTATAGCGTTAGAAAGGGGCTGTATTCAGCCCCTGCGATCATTACTGAAGGGGCCACCTGACATGGAGCGTCTGACACGCTTTTTTGCCGCGCTGACCCGCTGGGGACTGGGGCTCTGTGCCCTTGTTTTGGTGCTGACGGCGTTGTACGTCAGCCTGGGCCGCGAACTCACGCCCCTGGTTGCTGAATACCGGGTAGAGGTCCAGACCAAGGCTCGCGAGGCCTTGGGCATGCCACTGACCATTGGCAGCCTTGAAGGGCGCTGGAGTGGCATGGCGCCGGTGTTGCTGGCCCACGACGTGATGATCGGCGAGGGCAACAGCGCCCTGCGCCTGGATGAAGTGCAGGTGGTGCCCGATGTGTGGGCCAGCCTGTTGAATCGCGATATTCACATCGCCCGCATACAGCTCAATGGCCTGCAACTGAGCTTGCGCCAGAACGAGCACGGCCAGTGGACCCTCGAAGGGCTGCCGGTTCAGGACGACCAGCCACTGGACCCTGAGCAGTTGCTCAATCAACTGCAACGCGTGGCGCGGTTGTCTGTGCTCGACAGCCAGGTGACCCTCGAACCGTACAAGCAAGCGCCGCTGACCTTTACCTATGTGGGGTTGACGCTCGACGTCGGCCCCTCCGACCAGCGTCTGGATGCGCGACTGACCTTGCCCGATGGCCAGCCGGTAGCGCTGAGCCTGAAAACCCGGGTCCAGGCCAGTCACTGGCGTGACGGCTCGGCGCGGGCTTACGTGAGCCTGCCGCAAAGCGATTGGGCCAAATGGTTGCCTCCCTCCTTGATTCAACCCTGGACAGCCTCCGAGCTTAAAGCGGGTGGCGAGCTCTGGTTCAACTGGAGCAAAGGCTCGGTGAAGAGCGCGGTGGCGCGCCTGAATGCGCCGAAGCTGAGCGGCGCCTACGCCTCCCGCAAACCCGAGACCGTCGAGAACCTGGCACTGCATGCCTGGGCTGAGCGGGGCAAACAGGGTTTCACCGTGGTGCTCGACTCACTGGCCATGAACCTGGGCAAGACTCGCTGGGAAACCCGCATGCAACTGCAGCAGTTCGCGGCCACTGACAAGGAGCAGGAACGCTGGCACTTGCAGGCCGACCGTTTGAACCTGACCCCGATCTCACCGTTGCTCGATTCGCTGGCGCCCTGGCCTGAGGGTGTGGCCAAGGTCGTCGACCAGCTCAAGGTCACGGGTACGCTGCGCAATGTCCTGGCCGATTACCGGCCCCAGGCCACGGATGATCAAAAACTCAGCTTCGCGGCCAATCTGGAGCAGGTCGGTTTCAACGCCACCCACGGTGCGCCGGCTGTGCGCAATGTCAGCGGCCTGATCAGCGGCGACCTGGGCAAGGGTGAGCTGCGGCTGGACAGCAAGGATTTCATGCTGCACCTGGACCCGATCTTCGCCAAGCCCTGGCACTACCTGCAAGCCAATGCCTTGCTGAGCTGGACCCTGAATAAAGACACCTTCACCCTGATTGCGCCGTACATCAAAGTGCTGGGCGAAGAGGGCAAGATTGCGGCTGACTTCCTGATCCGTATTCATCTCGACCATTCCCGGGAAGACTACATGGACCTGCGGGTCGGCCTGACTGATGGCGACGGCCGCTTCACTCCCAAATACTTGCCAGAAGTATTGAGCCCGGCACTGACCGAATGGTTGAGTACGGCGATCATCAAGGGCGCGGTAGACGAGGGCTTTTTCCAGTATCAGGGCTCGTTGAGCCACGACGCCGTTGCGGCGGCGCGCAATATCAGCCTGTTCTTCAAGGTGCATGGTGCCGAACTGGCGTTCCAGCCCGGCTGGCCCCATGTGCGCAACGTCTCGGGCGATGTGTTTATTGAAGACAGCGGTGTGCGGATCATGGCCAGTAAGGGCCAACTGCTCGACACCCAGGTGCGCAACGTCGCCGTCAGCATCCCCCATGTGCCCAGCGGCAAGGTCAGCCACCTGTATCTGGACGGTGACTTTGATGGCGGGCTGGGTGATGGCCTGAAAATCCTTCAGGAAGCGCCGATTGGTACCGCCGAAACCTTTGCCGGCTGGCAGGGTGAGGGTTCGCTCAAGGGTCGCGTCGATCTGAATATTCCGCTGGAGAAGGGTGAAGAGCCGAAAATCCTGGTGGACTTCAAGACCGACAAGGCGCGTTTGAAACTCAGCGAGCCTGAGCTGGAACTGACCCAGCTCAAGGGCGATTTCCGCTTTGACAGCACCAAGGGGCTGACCGGCAAGGGCATCAGCGCACGGGCCTTTGATCGTCCGGTCACGGCGCAGATTTTTGCCGACGGCAAGGCTGGCCGGCTGAGCACCCGCGTCGTGGCCAGCGGTCAGGTCGGGGTTAAAAAGCTCACGGACTGGCTCAAGTTCAACCAGCCGATTCCGGTGACGGGTGATTTACCTTATCAACTACAGCTCACCCTGGACGGCGCTGACAGCCAGCTACGCGTCAGCTCTAGCCTCAAAGGCGCAGTGGTGGACTTGCCTGCGCCTTTTGGTCTGGCAGCCAATGAAACCCGCAATAGCGTGTTCCGCATGACCCTGCAAGGGGCTGAGCGGCGTTACTGGTTTGACTACGGCGACCTGGCCAACCTGACCTTCGCCGCCCCCGACGGCAAGTTTGAAGACGGGCGCGGCGAACTGTTCCTGGGCGATGGCACCCCGGTGTTGCCCGCCAGCAAAGGCTTGCGTATCCGCGGTGTGTTGTCGGAACTGGACGTTGCCCCGTGGCAGGCGCTGGTGGAGCGTTATGCCGGCAATGACCCGGGCGGCAATGCCAAGCAAATGCTCAACAGTGCGGACTTTAAAGTCGGCAAGTTGATTGCCTTCGGCACCCAGCTGGATAAGGTGCGTTTGATTATGAAACGCCACGCGGCCGCCTGGGCGCTGCAACTCGACAGCAAGCAGGCCATCGGTGCGGTGACTTTGCCGGATGCCCAAGGCGCGCCGATTGCAGTCACGATGCAGAGCATTCGACTGCCCGCCCCCGACCCCAAGGCAGTGGCTGACGACAATGCGCCGGACCCGCTGGCCGCGGTTGATCCGCGTAAAATCCCGGCACTGGACGTCACCATTCGCCAACTCTACCAAGGGCCGGACCTGCTGGGCGCCTGGTCACTCAAAGTGCGCCCCACCAGCCGGGGCATCACCCTGAGCAGTTTGAATCTGGGGCTCAAGGGCATGCTGCTCGAAGGCTCGGGTGGCTGGGAAGGCGTCGCGGGCAATAGCAAAAGCTGGTATCAGGGCCGCCTCGGTGGCGGCAATCTGGCCGATGTACTGAAGAACTGGGGCTTTGCCCCGAGCGTGACCAGCGAAAACTTTCACGTGGACATTGATGGTAACTGGCCGGGTTCTCCAGCCTGGATCGGCCTCAAGCGTTTCTCCGGCACTCTGGACGCCTCGCTCAATAAAGGTCAGTTTGTGGAGGTCGATGGCAGCGCCCAGGTGCTGCGCATTTTTGGTCTGCTGAACTTCAACGCCATTGGCCGTCGTCTGCGCCTGGACTTCTCCGACCTGTTCGGCAAAGGTCTGAGTTACGACCGGGTCAAGGGCGTGCTCAATTCCAGCAGTGGCGTATACACCACCAGTAAGCCGATTCGAATGACCGGGCCGTCCACTAACCTGGAACTCAATGGCACCTTGAATATGATCACCGACCAGGTCAGCGCCAAGCTGCTGGTGACCTTGCCGGTGACCAACAACCTGCCCCTTGCCGCGCTGTTGGTGGGCGGGCCGGCGGCAGGCGGGGCGATGTTTTTGCTCAATAAGCTGATCGGTGACCAGGTGTCCCGTTTTGCCAGCGTGCAATACAGCATTCAAGGCCCATGGAACGACCCGAAGATCACCTTCGACAAGCCTTTTGAGAAACACTAGGAGTAGCATGGCCCGCAGCTAAAGCACTGTGAGAGCTGGCTTGCCAGCGTTGCCGTCCCCACAGCAGGTTCACGTTTATCAGGAATACGCCATGTCGTTAGCAGTGATTCAAATGGTCAGCCAGAGCGATGTGCTGGCCAACCTGGCCCGGGCCCGGCATCTGCTGCAAGAGGCTGCTGACGGCGGTGCGCAACTGGCGGTATTGCCCGAGAATTTCGCTGCCATGGGCCGGCGCGATATTGCTGCTATCGGTCGCGCCGAGGCAATGGGCGAAGGCCCGATCCTGCCATGGTTGAAACAGACCGCCCGCGCCCTCAACTTATGGATAGTGGCGGGGACTTTGCCGCTACCCCCCGAGGGGCAGCCTGAAGCCAAGGTCAATGCCTGCTCACTGCTGATCAGCGCCGACGGCGAACAAGCGGCGCGTTACGACAAACTGCACTTGTTCGACGTGGATGTGTCAGACAATCGTGGCCGCTATCGTGAGTCCGATGACTATGCTTATGGCGAGCGCGTGGTGGTGGCCGACACCCCGGTGGGCAAGCTGGGCCTGACCGTGTGCTACGACTTGCGCTTCCCGGAGTTGTACAGCGAGTTGCGAGCCGCAGGTGCTGAATTGATTAGCGCGCCCTCGGCTTTCACCGCAGTGACGGGGGCGGCGCACTGGGACATCCTGATTCGTGCCCGGGCCATCGAAACCCAGTGTTACGTGCTGGCAGCGGCCCAGGGCGGTGTTCATCCGGGCCCACGTGAAACATATGGGCATGCAGCCATCATCGACCCCTGGGGGCGGGTGCTGGCCGAGCAGGCGCAAGGCGAGGGCGTATTGCTGGCCCGGCGTGATGCTGCTGAGCAAGCAGATATCAGGGCGCGCATGCCGGTGGTGAGCCACCGACGGTTTTTTTCCAGGGGCGCGCAAAAGCACGTCTAGAACCACAGTTTTGGTCAGATGCATTTTTTGTGGGAGCTGGCTTGCCAGCGATAGCCTCACTGCGGTGAGCCAGGCAGACAGAGTTGTCTGCTTCGCCAGCAGGCAGGCTCCCACAGTAATTTTCAGGCCCGTGGGTTCAGCACTCAAAGATGCTGAAGCAGGGGCCAAGACGGAGTGAATATGAGCGAGTTGTTGACCTCAGTCAGCGAACACCTGTTGGCACCGGGCGGTGTCACCATCGAAAGCCTGCAATCGGTACTGGGCGACCTCGCCGGGCCGGGCATCGATGCCGCGGACCTGTACTTTCAGGGCCAGATTTCCGAGTCATGGGCGCTGGAAGACGGCATCGTCAAGGAAGGCAGTTTCAATCTCGATCAAGGCGTAGGCGTACGCGCCCAGTCTGGCGAGAAGACCGGCTTTGCTTACAGCAATGCAATCACCCTGGAAGCGCTGGGCCTTGCAGCACGGGCTGCGCGCTCCATCTCCCGTGCCGGGCAAAACGGCACGGTGCAGGCGTTCACCACCCAGGACGTGGCTCAGCTGTACGGCTCGGACAACCCGCTGGAAGTCATCAGCCGCGCAGAAAAAGTCGAGCTGCTCAAGCGCGTCGATGCCGCGACCCGTGCGCTCGACCCGCGTATTCAGCAGGTCACTGTGAGCATGGCCGGGGTCTGGGAACGGATTCTGGTGGCATCCACTGACGGTGGCCTGGCGGCCGATGTGCGGCCTTTGGTGCGCTTCAATGTCAGTGTCATCGTTGAGCAGAATGGCCGTCGCGAGCGCGGCGGGCATGGCGGTGGCGGGCGTACCGACTACCGTTATTTCCTCGCCGAAGACCGCGCCATGGGGTATGCCCGCGAGGCGCTGCGTCAGGCGCTGGTCAACCTCGAAGCCGTGCCGGCACCGGCGGGCACCTTCCCTGTGGTTCTGGGTTCCGGCTGGTCCGGCGTGCTGCTGCACGAAGCCGTGGGCCACGGCCTGGAAGGCGACTTCAACCGCAAGGGCAGTTCGGCCTACAGCGGGCGCATGGGTGAAATGGTTGCCTCCAAGCTGTGCACCATCGTCGATGACGGCACACTGGCCGGCCGTCGTGGCTCGCTCAGCGTGGATGACGAGGGCACCCCGACCGAGTGCACCACGCTGATCGAAAACGGCGTGCTCAAGGGCTACATGCAAGACAAGCTCAACGCCCGACTGATGGGTGTGGCCCGCACCGGCAACGGCCGTCGCGAGTCGTACGCGCACCTGCCAATGCCGCGCATGACCAACACCTACATGCTGGCTGGCGAAAGCGATCCGGCGGAAATCATCGCTTCGGTGAAGAAGGGCATCTACTGCGCCAACCTGGGCGGTGGTCAGGTCGATATCACCAGCGGCAAGTTTGTGTTCTCCACCAGTGAGGCCTACTTGATCGAAGACGGCAAAATCACTCGTCCAGTCAAAGGCGCGACCCTGATTGGCAACGGGCCGGAAGCGATGAGCAAGGTGTCGATGGTCGGTAACGACCTGTCGCTGGACAGCGGCGTGGGG
Organism: Pseudomonas sp. B424; assembly: GCF_055408345.1. Classification (NCBI taxonomy): domain Bacteria; kingdom Pseudomonadati; phylum Pseudomonadota; class Gammaproteobacteria; order Pseudomonadales; family Pseudomonadaceae; genus Pseudomonas; species Pseudomonas sp. B424. The sequence continues at coordinate 74,506 of NZ_JBUZTL010000009.1, forward strand.
ACGTGTGGCAAGGATGGGCAGTCGGTGCCGGTGGGTGTCGGCCAGCCAACCTTGAAGATTGACGCGATTACAGTAGGCGGTACGGGCGGTTGATGGAAGTTGCCGGGAAGGCTGCAAGGCAACCTTCCTGGCTACGAGGCTTAACGCAGGCCGCGTTGAGTCTCGTCCAACCCACGGATGTACTTGAACAATTTGCGGCTTGAGGCCGGTGCCTTGTTCTGAGCCAGCTCGTGTTTGGCCTGACGTATGACCGAACGCATTTGCTGGCGATCGGCGTCAGGGAACTCGGCGACAAACTTTTCCAGTACAGCGTCATCACCCTCGATCAGGCGGTCACGCCAGCGTTCGAGGTTGTGGAAGCGTTCGTTGTACTGGCGAGAAGAGGCATCGACTTGATCGATCAAAGCAAGAATTTCGTCAAGCGGTTGATCGCGCATCAGTTTGCCGATGAACATCATATGGCGCTTGCGCGCAATATTGGCCGTGTGTTTTGGAGCATCTGCCAGAGCCTTTCGCATTGCGTCAGTCAGGGGCATTTTGTTCAGCAAGTCAGGCTTGAGTGTCGTAAGACGCTCGCCCAGATCAACCAGAGCATGAAGCTCGCGTTTGACCTGCGATTTGCTTTTTTCGCCGTCGAAGGCGTCGTCGTAAGAATCAACCATGGTGGCAGTCCGCAAAGAAACGCCGCCATGATAACCAGTCGGGGGCCGCTTGTCCGGCCCGGTCGCTCGGCGGCCCTGCCGAAAACAGAATTTGAGTGGAGAAAACCATGAGTGCAGTTCAAAGCGTCGGCCCGCAGGCCTTGCCGGCACTGCAGGAGCAGGTCGAGCAAATCATCGCCGAAGCCAAGCGCCAGGGCGCCAGCGCCTGCGAAGTAGCGGTATCGCTGGAACAGGGGTTGTCGACCTCGGTGCGCCAGCGAGAGGTCGAAACCGTTGAGTTCAACCGCGATCAAGGTTTTGGCATCACCCTCTATGTAGGTCAGCGCAAAGGCTCGGCCAGCACCTCGGCCACCGGCCCTGATGCCATCCGCGAAACAGTCGCGGCTGCCCTGGCCATTGCCAAACACACCTCCGAAGACGAAAGCTCGGGTCTGGCCGATGCCAGCCTGATGGCCCGTGAGTTGCAAGACTTTGATGTGTTCCATACCTGGGACATTACCCCCGAGCAGGCCATCGAAAAGGCGCTGGTTTGTGAAGCCGCGGCGTTCGAGGCAGACAGCCGGATCAAAAATGCCGATGGCACCACCCTCAGTACTCATCAAGGCTGCCGCGTATATGGCAACAGCCACGGTTTTATCGGTGGTTCGGCGTCTACCCGCCACAGCCTGAGCTGCGTGATGATCGCCGAAGGTGACGGCCAGATGCAGCGCGACTACTGGTATGACGTCAATTGCCAGGGCGAGCTGTTGATGGACGCTGTCACCATCGGCCAACGCGCCGCAGAACGCGCTGCCCGCCGCCTGGGCGCGCGTCCCGTGCCGACCTGTGAAGTGCCGGTGCTGTTTTCGGCCGAGCTGGCCGGTGGTTTGTTTGGCAGCTTCCTGGGCGCGATCTCGGGCGGCAACCTGTACCGCAAGTCTTCGTTCCTGCTGGATGCCATGGGGCAGCAGATTTTCCCCGAATGGCTGACCCTGGATGAGCGTCCGCATCTGATGCGCGCCATGGGCAGTTCGTCTTTTGACAACGATGGCCTGGCGACCTTTGCCAAACCTTTCATCAAGGACGGCGAATTGGTGTCCTACATCCTCAGCACCTATTCCGGGCGCAAGCTGGGCATGCCAAGCACCGCCAACGCCGGTGGCGTGCACAACCTGTTCGTGACCCACGGCGATGAAGACCAGGCGGCGCTGATTCGCCGCATGGGCCGCGGCCTGTTTGTCACTGAGCTGATGGGCAGCGGTTTGAACATGGTGACGGGCGACTATTCCCGTGGCGCGGCCGGTTTCTGGGTCGAGAATGGCGAGATCCAGTTCCCGGTGCAGGAAGTGACCATTGCCGGCAACATGCGCGACATGTTCAAACAGATCGTGGCCGTGGGTAACGACCTGGAACTGCGCAGCAACATCCGCACCGGCTCGGTGCTGATCGAGCGCATGATGGTGGCGGGTAGCTAAAAAACGGAGCTCTGTGTGGGTATGCCCGCGATCTCGTAGCAGATGACTCGCGCAGCGAGGTTGCGTGCGGCGGCGAAGCCGTCGTAAATCCTGAGCATTGGACTCAGCTGACTCACTTCGGTTTCGGACTACAGGGTGGGAGCGAGCCTGCTCGCGAAGGACATTCGCGAGCAGGCTCGCTCCCACCGTTGAAGTTGTTCTGCGTCGGTAAGCCGGCCCTCCCAACGAGCGCAGCCTTCTGTCCTCGCAGCGGCTACAGGCCTTGCAGCACCCGCAGGCTAGTCATAATTAAGCGTGTAAGTGACGCCTGAATTTGCCGTGCCGCCTTTAATAGGGCCGGGGAGCCTTACGTAATTCACCGACAGCGGGATTGAATAACTGCCCACGCCCGCCGCACCGTCAAGCCATTGGCCGGGGTTTCCGGTGCCTGACAAGTCCGGGCCGAAGCTGACAGCGCCAAATTTATTGTGGACTTCGAGTGCAATGCCTTGAGCCCCAGAGTCCGGTGACAGATTTAGTTGAGATGTAATGTTACCCGGGTTATTGCCGTCGGTCAGTGTGACGTGCACATCTGTGGTGCCAGCCACTCCCGTGCAGTTGAGGTCAATAGTAAAGTTTTTAGGCGTTGATCTGCCTTGTGCGTTGAAGTCCGCAATACTGACTTCCCCAAGGTTAACATTCATGTTGGGGGTGGTTACCGAGCAGGTAGGCTGTAACAGAGTGACGGTTAGGGGGCCGAGCATCTGTACATTGAATACATTGAAGCTGTCATGTGCGATTGTTATTGCTCTGGCTAATGTGGTGGGAGCTATGTTGCCAGCCTCTAAAGTATCACCGGTTCTAATAAGTTCTATTCTGACGGGGACGGCAAAAACCTTCCATTTACTTGTTCCTACACCGCTTGGTGGAATGAGGGTTCCCGGTATATATGTGTTGTTAAACGGGTCTCCTATTCTTATACGCATTGCGATACCAGACAGATGAGTGTCAAAAAGCCCGCCACCAAGATAAGTGAAATCTGACGACACGTACGCTTCGGCATTTGATTCTGAAGTGCAATTTACTTCGCGAAGTCCCGCAGTATTGTTGGCGTAGGTGTCAAGTGCCGCCAGAGTTCCATTAATGGGGGTGCGGGGATCAAGTGGTGGGAACTGGTTGGCTGGTAAATTAAAATCCGGCAGCCCTGAAACAGTCGTGCAACTAGCCACTGCGGCGTAACTAAATAAACTCCCGCCCATAACGAATAAATACATGATGATTTTTTTTGCTGTATTTAATATGGCGTAGTTCATTGTCTTTGCCTGGCTTTAGTGATGGGCTGTTGGGTGAAAGTGACTAGTCATAGTTAAGCGTGTAGGTTACACCGGAATTTGCCGTGCCGCCTTTAATGGGGCCGGGGAGCCTTACATAGTTCACTGACAGCGGGATTGAATAGCTGCCTTCTCCAGTCGCCCCATCGTTCCACTGCCCGGGGTTGCCCACACCTTCCAGATCGGGGCCAAATCTGACCAGGCCAAAGCGGTTGTTCACCTCAAGGGCAATACCTTGAGCCGTAGAGTCGGGTGAGAGGTCCAGTTGGCTGGTGGCGTTTGCAGGGTTATCCGCATCGGTCAGGGTGACAAGCACATCTGCCGAGTTGGTGCCGCCCGTGCAGGTGAGGTCGATACTGAAGTTTTTCGGAAAAGTTCGTCCAGAGACGTCGAAGTCGGCAATATTAACTTCTCCCAAATCCACTGTGAAGTTGGGAGTGTTGACTGCGCAGGTGGGTCTTAACAAGTTTAATATTATGGGTTGTGGGATATAAAAACTAGCGACTAGAGAGTTACCGTCAGTTATGTTCCGGTTTTCGGAAAATAGGCCAGGGTTTAGTTGGCCGCCAGCGGGTATGTAACCCGTTTTTATAAAAATAAACGTGTATACAGGCCCGCTAAGTATTCTCATATATCCAGTAGCAATAAGGTTAAGTGGTAGAAAGCCTGAAGGTTCGGTATGGGAAATTAATTTCATCCCTATTCCATCTATTCCGGTTTGGAATAAGCCAGGGCTGATTTCTGGGTAAACAGATGTTGTCTTTGTCGTTACAGGGTATGTAGTGCAGACTATGTCTATGCCATTGGCAGATGTTTCGGCAACAATTAAACTTCCCAAGGTTGCGCCAATGGGTAGGGATGAGTCAATTATTATTGGGTTGCTGGTCCGGTAATCATCAAAAATAATGTCGGTGTCTCCGGTGTAAGTGCAATCGGCCAGTGCAACCTTGCATACAGTACTACTGCTTAGGAGTATTGATATGAGTAGGGTGTATTTTGCAATTTTTATAAATCGCCATGGCTTATAGGCTGAGCGATAAGTAATGTTGTTCATTATTTCTCCGAAACGCCTTCTTGAAAATGTGATTGTTTACGTTTCATTGTTTATTGACACACCAACTTCATCTGGTCATAACCTTGGGTACTGCTACGTTCCGGCAATGCATACTCCGTCTCACACGCCAGCGCCCCCGACTTGATCTTCAATGTGCCTTTGTCCGACTCCACCAGCACCAGTGCCTGACCACTTGGGTCGGCGATGGCCAATAGCGTGCCCTGGGCGTTTTCTACGCGGGTGCCAAAGGGCATTGGCGTGCCATCGGCCTTGACCAGCTCGAACTGCACCCGGCGGCCCTGCTTGATGTTGAAGCGTGCCACCGTCACCGAGCCACGGCGCGGAATGACTTGCTGGGTGGTGTTGTCGATTTCGATGTCTGAGCCCAACTGGCTGGAGTCCAGGTTGATCCAGTTGGTGCGGTAGGGTTGCGAGTTCGGCGCCACGGCATAGCCATTGGCGCCCGTGGTGACCCCGGCGTTGTTGCCCACCGGGATCCCGGCCACGCCCGGGACCTCTACCAGGGTAAAACTTTCGCCCACGGTTTGGCCAAAGTTGATCCCGCCAGCATGAACCACGATGGAGCCGGCGGCTGTGCCGTTGAGGGACTTGAACGTGTCCCCCTGAGCATACCCGGCGCCCACTTGGGCCACGGTGGTGGTGCCATTGAGATTGCCGCTGAAGGTTTTGCCGCCCAGGCTTTCATAGCCAGCATTCACTGAATAGAACAGATCGTCGCGCCCCAGCACCGAGCCATTGGCCCCTGTTTTCAGGCTGTGGGCCCCTTTATTGTCAGCCGTTAACGTGCTGCTGACCCGGGTAGGGCGGCTGCTGTTGCCCAACGGGAACGACAGCGACAGCGAAACCCTTGTGCCTTCCGACTTTTTCCGGGAGGCGTCAGGGCTCAGTGTGTGTGTGGCATTGAGGTTGAAGGTCAATGAACCCCAATTGCTGCCATATCCCAGGGTAAATTGCTGGGTTTTACCTGGCAGATTCCAATAGCGCTGCTCGCCCATTCTCAGGTAAAGCGCACCGTATTTACGCCCGCCCAGGCTTTGGTTGAGGGTGATGTCAAAACGGTTTTTTGCACGGCCACTACGGTTGTGCCGATCATTGAAGTCCATATCGCTGACGTGCTCGTTCAAGGTGCGATAGCCCTCGGTCGAGTAGCGATAGCTGGCCAGACTGAAGGTGGTATCGGTACTGGCAAGGGTTTTGGCGTAGAGCATGCGTGTACTCTGGCCCTTATGGCGTTGCCCGACAGCGTTGGTGCTGGTGGACTGGGTGACATCCGCCGAGAACGCACCGATGACCGTGTTCTGCGAGGCGCCCAGATTGATTGCGCTGAAATCCGGCGCCCATTGCACGCCGCCGAACAGGGTGGTGTTATCGGCCGCGCCATAAGCCAGCCCGGCGATGCCCACCATGGGAGCGACCCCGTAGTAGCCGTTGCTGTCGTATCGACCCATGGCCAGGTTGTAGCGAAACGTCCCGCGGCGCACCATTTGCGGCAAGGACGCGAATGCCTGGGTCGTCACCCGGCGACGGCCGTCGGCCTCGATCACGGTGATTTCAAGGTCGCCGTTGGAGCCGTTGGGGTAGATGTCGTCAATCACAAAGGGGCCGGGGGCCACGGTGGTGCTGTACAGCAAGTAGTTGTTCTGGCGCACCTCGACGGTCGCATTGGATTCGGCATCACCCCGGATGGTGGGGGCATAACCGCGCAGGCTGTCTGGCAGCATGGAGTCATCGGATGCCAGAGTCAGGCCCTTGATACGAACGCTGTCGAAGACTTGCGAACTGGTGAAGCTCTGGCCCAGGGTCAATTGGCTCTTCAGTGAGGTGATATCGCGCTGGGCAAAGGTTCGGTTGCTGGTCAGCGTGACGCCATTGGCCTCAGTGCTGCTGATGTTTGAGTCATTGCGCAGCCGCCAAGCTCCCAGGTTGATGCCGTTATTGAGGCCCACTGAGTAGCTGTCGTTGTTGCCCGCCTGGGTGGTATTGCGACGACCGGTGATGTTGTAGTTGGTAAATGCGGCTGTGACGCCTTCATCCCACAGGGCCGGATCTACATAGCCCCGTGCGCTGCGCAGCATGGAGGCTTGCGGTACACCGATATTGAGGTGCTGGCGGCTGGCGTCATATTCGACGCTGCTTTGCTCAATCAGGCCGGCCAGGTCGTAGCAGCGCTCAGGCTGGGTTTCATCCAGCTTGCTGGCGTCTCGAAGCGGCTTCAGGTCCAGTCCAAGTGATTCAAAAATAGGTACTGTCAAACAGGCTTCAACTTTGCCGCTTCTTTCCTGCTGGGTAAAACTTATATCCTGACGGCCGACCAACGAGCGGTTTAAATAAATGTCGACCCGATAAGTGCCCGTTGCAACAGTGCTGCCTTTCAGGAACTCATCCAGGTCGATACCTTGCCCGCCGTTCTGCAAAAAATGAGCGCTGAACTTTGACGTGTTAATGGGTGCAGAAGTACTGGCGTAGGTGACTGTGGAAGAAGAAACAACAGTCCCCAACGCCAACGAGCGCAAAAACACACTGACTTGAATAGGCGCGTTGACACTTGCCGGTCGCGATAATTGGCAAAGAAGATTGTGTTTTTCTAATGCGATTGAAACAGTCATGTAGCGCCTCGGCACGGGTGTTGCGCATATAAAAGTTGGTGCGGTTGCCAGGGTAGGGGCGTTATGGCTCGAGAGGCTTGAGGTGTATCGGCGTGGAACTTAGCGGTGTGCTGTAAAAGTTTTTAGCTCCAAAATCATTAATGCTGCCGGCCGCTAGTGTCATGGAACTTGTGCTGGAAATTCCCGGTACGTTAAGACTTTTGGTTTCGCCAGGTACCAGCATGAAGTTACTGATAGGGGCGCTGGTATAAGCGTTGCCCTTGATTTGAACGTCCGTCAGTGTCACGTGATAAGCAGTGGGGTTTTTAATAACCAGATTGCTGCCTTCGATAGCCCAGGTTACAGCTTCGGGTGCTTCTTCCGCGGTACCGGGCAATCCGGTTGGGCGGTAGAAAAACTTGATGCGTTGACGCACGGCAAGTTGAAGAATGTTGTCGCCGTCAGCGGCTTTTGGGATTTCCTGAACACTCAGCCAAAACACCGATTCTTTATCGGTAGGCACGCCAGTCCCTTTAAACAGAATTCGCAAAACCTGCCGGCTTTGAGCGGCCATATGGGCCAATGGCGGGGTAACGGCAAACGGGATTGATACTGAGGGGGCCCCAGGATCGTTGCTGTCCAGCCAGGATTGAATCAGTATTTCGTCGCTGCTCAGGTTGCGCACGGTGACACTGGCTTCTTTTTTGTTCCCTTCAAATACCACTCGGGTTGAACTGAGTGTAATTGCAGCCTGTGCCTGGCTGCACACAAACAGGGTAAGCAGAATAGCTACCTTGTTTAAGTTTGGAAGTGACATATAGGCAGTCTCGAGGCGAATAGGGAAGTTAAGGGAGTACGCAGCCTTCCCTTAACGGTTGATTAGTCGTAAATGAAAGTAAAAGGCATGCTCGCATTGGCAATGCCGGCAGCCAGTGGTTGGCCGTTTTTTATATAAGCGGCGCGCAGATCTAGTTTTGCCGTGGCTGCACCAGTGCCGTCAACAGTGAGTGTTGTCGTCAATCGTTCACCGGCACCCAAGTTCAAAATCTTGTCGGTTTTATCCATCAGCGCAACGCCGACACCGGTGGCACCGCCCGTGTTGATCTTCAATAGGCGCGGGTCATCAGTATCCTGGCCAGAGCCGCTAACAGGGTCAAACGACATGTGGGCATTTGAAAGGCTGGTAGCGCCAGTGCAGTTAATATCCAGTTGCAGTTGGGTTGTTGCCGAAGCTTGACCCGTAGAACCGTCTTCCAGATCGGCAATGGATACGATACCCATTTGCACGTTAATATTGTTAGCCGTACTGCCAGGGGCCGTTGCGGAGCAAGTTGCGGCGGTTAGTCTGCCGGTAAAGTTAATATCTCCTGTTTTAGCCTGAGATAACGGCACAAAAGAAGTAGCGGTAATAACGCTGGAGATAATAATAATTAGCTTTTTCATTTGTAACCCTTAAAGTGTCGGGAAGTTGCGGTGGGGGCTGAGTAAGTACGCGGAGAATGATAGGTTTATGCCAGGTATATGGATGCGAGAAGTCTGCCCGTGGTGCGTAGGGCCAATCGATATGTTTCTGGGAAGGCGGTAGTGGTTAAGTAGGATAAGACCATATGAAAAGTAATACTTTTCTAGTCGTGAAAAAGGCCGGGCTCAGAGCCCGCAGCCTGGCTGGCCTCGTCGGGCAGGGATCTACGTCTTAAGCAGGCTTGTTTTGATAATCAATATCGCTTAATAATGAATCTCATTATCGAGTGGGCTTGGATCATGAGTTCTGCCTTGCGTGAAGGGCCGTATCTAGAAAGCTGGCGTTGGATGAGCCGCCAAATCCGCTGCGGGTTGGCGCCGGACGAACCGCGCCTGATCGAGCATTACCTGGCTGAAGGCCGCTATCTTGCCGGCTGTACGGCCACTTCCCCGTGGATGATTGCTGTCACCACCTTCCGGCTGTTACTCGACACTGCCACCGACACCGCGTTGCCATGGCATTGGCGCACCCAGTGTCTGGACAACGCGTGGCGCCCGCTGCGTGACCTCGAAACCCAAGCTCTGTGTACCTGCCGACTCAAGCGCTGGCAAAGCTTTGCCTGGCTGCTGGCAACCTGCGAGCTCGAACCTTCAATTTCTTTAACAGAACTGGTGCAAGGATTTCCCGATGAGTAACACTCGTATTGAACGCGACAGCATGGGCGAGTTACGCGTACCTGAAGCGGCGCTGTATGGCGCCCAAACCCAGCGTGCGGTCGACAACTTCCCCATCAGTCATCAACGCATGCCGGCACAGTTTATCCGTGCCCTGATCCTGGCCAAGGCGGCCGCTGCCCAGGCTAACGTCGAGCTCAAACAGATCAGTGCCGCCCAGGGCGAAGCCATTGTCGAGGCTGCCCAGATCCTGCTGGCCGGTGATTTCATGGAGCACTTCCCGGTGGATATTTTCCAGACCGGCTCGGGCACCAGTTCGAACATGAATGCCAATGAAGTGATTGCGACGCTGGCCACGCGCCTGCTGGGCGAGCAGGTCAACCCCAACGATCACGTCAATTGCGGGCAAAGCAGCAACGACATCATCCCGACCACCATCCATGTCAGCGCCGCCCTGGGGCTGCATGAGCAACTGCTCCCCGCACTGACCCATCTGGTGGAGGTCATCGAGCGCAAGGCGGTTGAAGTTCACGTGCATGTCAAAACCGGCCGCACGCACTTGATGGACGCCATGCCCGTACGCATGAGTCAGGTGCTAAATGGCTGGGCGCAGCAGCTCAAATCCAATATCGAACACCTGCACAACCTTCAGCCTGCGCTGCAATCGCTGGCTCAGGGTGGCACGGCGGTGGGCACCGGGGTTAACGCACATCCACAGTTCGCAGGATTGTTCAGCCAGCAGCTCAGCGAGCTGACGCAGGTGAAGTTCACGCCGGGCAAGGATCTGTTCGCGTTGATTGGTTCGCAGGACACCGCGGTGTCTGTGTCGGGGCAACTCAAGGCCACTGCCGTGTCGTTGATGAAAATCGCCAACGATCTGCGCTGGATGAACTCCGGCCCTTTGGCCGGTCTGGGTGAGATCGAACTTGAGGCCTTGCAGCCGGGCTCCTCGATCATGCCGGGCAAGGTCAATCCGGTGATCCCGGAAGCCACGGCGATGGTGGCGGCGCAGGTCATCGGCAATGACACGGTGATCACCGTGGCGGGGCAGTCCGGCAACTTTGAACTGAACGTGATGCTGCCGGTGATTGCCCAGAACCTGCTGAGCAGCATTGAACTGCTGGCCAATTCCAGCCGCCTGCTGGCGGACAAGGCCATCGCCAGTTTCAAGGTCAACGAAGCCAAGCTCAAGGAGGCGTTGTCGCGTAACCCGATTCTGGTGACGGCGCTGAACACGATTATCGGTTATCAAAAAGCCGCCGAAATCGCCAAGACCGCTTATCAACAAGGTCGCCCGGTGATCGACGTTGCTCTCGAATACACCGATCTGCCGCGCAGCCAGCTCGAGGTCTTGCTCGACCCCGAGAAGCTGACAGCCGGCGGCGTTTAACGCATCCACATTGCTTTGGAGGCTCACATGGAACACTGGAAACGCACGATCGAAAGAGCCAATCGCTGTTTCGCCGAGGGCGAGCTGGTCGATGCGCGAGAGCATTACTTGCAGGCGCTTGCGCTGGCTCAAGTGCTGTTCGAGCGCTGGAGTGATGCCGACGAAGCAGTAGCGGCTTGCGTCATTTCGCACCATAACCTGGCGGATCTGCATTTGCGCCTCAATCAGCCGGAGGAAAGCGTCGAATACCTCTGTGCGATCCATCAGCGGTTATTGCAAACCATGCAGAACGCTCGTCTGTCATCGGCGCTGCGTGAAGCAGCGTTGCGTCAGAGCAGCAAAACCTATGTTGAACTTTTGAATTTCATCAGTGAGTACGGCGAATACCCGCGCTCCAATCTTTTGCTCAAAAGCAATGTGGCTCAGACCAGCCATGAGTTCTCGACAGTTAGCGGCCATCACTTAGGAGCACATTGATATGACTTTTACCTTGCCAGCCCTGCCTTATGCCTACGACGCGCTTGAGCCGCATATTGATGCGCAGACCATGGAGATCCATTACACAAAGCATCATCAGACCTACATCAACAACCTGAATGCGGCGGTCGATGGCACGGAATGGGCGCAATGGCCGGTGGAAAAACTGGTGGCCAGTGTTCATCAATTGCCTGAAAAGCTGCGTGCTGCGGTAATCAATCAGGGCGGCGGGCATGCCAATCACTCGCTGTTTTGGGAAGTCATGAGCCCGGCAGGCGGGGGCAAGCCGGAAGGTGCGCTGGCCAAGGCCATTGATGAGCAGCTGGGTGGGCTGGAGACCTTCAAGGAGAACTTCACGAAGGCCGCCCTGACCCGATTTGGCAGTGGCTGGGCATGGTTGAGCGTGACCCCGCAAAAAACGCTGGTGGTCGAAAGCAGTGGCAACCAGGACAGCCCGCTGATGAATGGCAACACACCGATTCTGGGGTTGGACGTGTGGGAGCACGCCTATTACCTGCGTTATCAGAATCGCCGTCCGGAATACATCAATGCGTTTTACAACGTTATCAATTGGCCAGAAGTTGCACGTCGCTACCAGGCGGCAACGGCCTAAGCCCACAGATAAGGATTCAGGCGGATTATGGGCACCCAACTATTGGCGGTCGGCGGCGTGAGGATGTTTCGCTATGCCCTGGGCACGCTATTGCTGTTGGCGGGCACGACGTTGCTTGTGTCCAAGGGGTTGGTCTGGCTGGATCTTGAGCCAAGAATGTTGCGGGCACTGCAGGGTGGGGCACTCTGTGCGCTGGGTACGGCCTTGGGCGCGGTGCCGGTGCTGGTCATCCGCAATATGCCGGTGGCGGTCAGCGACACCTTGCTGGGCTTTGGAGCCGGAGTGATGCTGGCGGCCACCGCCTTTTCGCTGATTGTGCCGGGTATTGCCGCGGCTCAAGGCTTGGGGTTGTCGCCCTGGGCCTCCAGTGGCCTGGTCAGCGCGGGCATCATGTTGGGCGCATTCTGTCTGTACCTGGTGGATCGCAAGGTTTCGGGGGGAGGGCCGGAAATATTCGTCAGTCGTCCTGGTGAGCCAGTCATCGCGCCGCGTATCTGGCTGTTTGTGATTGCGATTGTGGCGCACAACATTCCCGAAGGCATGGCGGTCGGCGTGTCGGCGGGTGGCGGTATGCCGGATGCGGATAGTCTGGCGATGGGGATTGCGTTGCAGGATGTTCCGGAGGGGCTGGTGATTGCGCTGGTTCTGGCGGGGGCAGGGATGTCGCGGGTCAGGGCCTTCTTGATTGGAGCGGCTTCCGGTCTGGTCGAGCCGGTATTTGCGGTGCTGTGTGCCTGGCTGGTGAACCTTGCCGAAGTATTGTTGCCGTTGGGGTTGGCCTTGGCGGCAGGGGCGATGCTGCTGGTGGTGACGCAGGAGGTGATCCCCGAGTCGCGCCGCAATGGTCACGACAAACTGGCGAGTCTGGGGTTGTGCGTCGGTTTTTGCCTGATGATGGTGATGGATACGGCGTTGGGGTAGGTTGCCGTAAATCTGACGTACCTGTAGCCGCTGCCGAAGGCTGCGGTCGATCGCGAAGCGGTCGCGCGCTATTGATAATGGTCCTGAGGACCTTATCGCGGCCTGCAGCAGCGGCTACAAACTGAATCTGCCACTGACTTACTCGCCTTCGTCGAAGAAGTTGTTGATCAGCTTGGCCAGCGCATCCAGTGCTTCCTGTTCTTTCTCACCTTCAGTCTTCAGGTGGATGATGGTGCCTTTACCTGCCGCAAGCATCATCATGGCCATGATGCTTTTGCCGTCGACCATTGATTCAGGTGTGCGTCCTGCTCTTATCTGACATGGATACTGACCCGCGATACCGACGAACTTTGCCGATGCCCGGGCGTGCAAGCCCAGTTTGTTGATGATTTCAATTTCCAGTGCAGGCATCGCAGGGTAGATCCTTCAAGTAAGGTCGCGGTGGCGAACCTGAACGTTCTTCAGAGTTTCTTGCAGGCACTTGCCCAGGCGTTCGGTCAGGTACACGGAGCGGTGATGCCCGCCCGTGCACCCAATGCCAATGGTCACATAGGCACGATTGCTTGCGGCAAAGCGGGGTAGCCACTTAAGCAGGTAGCTGGAGATGTCCTGGAACATCTCTTCAACATCCGGCTGGGCGGCCAAATACTCAGCCACCGGCTGGTCCAGCCCTGACTGTTCCCGAAGCTCGGGTTTCCAATAGGGGTTGGGCAGGCAACGAACGTCAAACACAAGGTCGGCATCCACCGGCATCCCGCGCTTGAAACCGAATGACTCAACCAGAAAGGCAGTGCCGGGCTCCGGCTTGTTTAGCAGGCGCAGCTTGATGGTGTCGCGCAGCTGATACAGGTTCAGATTGGTGGTGTTGATGGTCAGGTCGGCCAGGTCGGCGATCGGGCCGAGCAACTGGGTTTCGTCACGAATGGCCTCGGCCAGCGAACGGCTGGCGCTGCTGAGCGGGTGACGCCGACGGGTTTCCGAGAAGCGCTTGAGCAAGGTTTCTTCGTCGGCATCCAGGTACAGGACATCGCACTGGATATGACGGTTGCGCACTTCTTCAAGCAATTGCGGGAAACGAGACAAGTGACTCGGCAGGTTTCTCGCGTCAATCGACACGGCCACCAGCGGCTGTGCCAGTTCCGTGTGGATCAGTGCACGTTCCGCCAGCTCAGGCAGCAAGCCGGCTGGCAGGTTGTCGATGCAATAGAAACCGTTGTCTTCAAGGACGGCGAGGGCAGTGCTTTTACCGGAGCCGGAGCGTCCGCTGACAATGACTAAGCGCATGATTAATGACCGTTCTGTACGTCCAGAACAACCTGATACAACGCTTCGTTGCTGGATGCACTGCGCAGTTTTTCGCGCACGTCCTTGCGATCGAGCATGCTGGCGATCTGCCGGAGCAGTTCCAGGTGTGCATCGGTTGCCGCTTCGGGCACCAGCAAAACGAAAAGCAGGTCGACCGGCGCGCCATCGATGGCGTCGAAATCTATGGGGGCATCGAGGTGCAGCAAGGCGCTGACAGGCGACTCGCAACCCTTGAGGCGGCAATGGGGTATGGCGATGCCGTTACCAAAACCGGTAGATCCCAGTTTTTCACGGGCAATAAGGCTCTCGAAAACATCCTGCATTTCCAGACCAGGCACTTCGCGGCTGATCAGGTTGGCAATGTGTTCGAGTGCGCGCTTTTTACTGCCGCCCGGCGCGTTCACAAGGGAGCGGCCGGGGGTCAGGATACTTTCAAGTCGGATCATGGGTAGGGAGTATTAACGACCGGTTGCGCCCTGGAGCAGGCTTTGGGTCTTTTCCTTATGCTTTTTCAGTTGGCGATCAAGCTTGTCAGTGAGCAGATCAATGGCGGCATACATGTCGTCATGCTCGGCGTTGGCAACGACTTCTCCTCCATGGATGTGCAAGGTGGCTTCGATTTTCTGTTTCAGTTTTTCGACCGCCATCGTTACCTGTACGTTGGTAATCTTGTCGAAATGACGCTCCAGTCGGTCGAGTTTTTCGCCGATGTAAGCGCGTAGCGGTTCGGTGACTTCCAGTTGGTGTCCACTGATGTTGACTTGCATACAGTTTCTCCTTTGATGCCATTGCATAAAGCGGCAGGCCGAGCAGCCTGCCACTGAAACGCCGGGGTCCGTGGCTTACATCAAACGCTTGCGTTCGCTCGAAGGCGCTATCCCTAGGGATTCGCGGTACTTGGCGACGGTGCGACGGGCTACCTGAATACCTTGTGCCTCCAGTAAACCAGCGATCTTGCTGTCACTCAACGGCTTTTTCTGATTTTCAGCGGCAACCAGTTTTTTGATGATGGCACGGATGGCGGTGGAGGAGCATTCACCGCCTTCGGAGGTGCTGACGTGGCTGGAGAAAAAGTACTTGAGCTCATAAATGCCGCGCGGGGTATGCATGAACTTTTGTGTGGTAACCCGGGAAATGGTGGACTCATGCATGCCGACCGCTTCTGCAATGTCATGCAGCACC
Source organism: Pseudomonas sp. B424 (assembly GCF_055408345.1). Classification (NCBI taxonomy): domain Bacteria; kingdom Pseudomonadati; phylum Pseudomonadota; class Gammaproteobacteria; order Pseudomonadales; family Pseudomonadaceae; genus Pseudomonas; species Pseudomonas sp. B424. The sequence goes on from NZ_JBUZTL010000009.1 coordinate 89,616, forward strand.
AGTGGCTTCATGGCTTCGTCGCCATACTCCAGAAAACCGCGCTGATGCTCGACGATCTGAGTCGCCACTTTCATCAGGGTTTCGTTGCGGCTTTGCAGGCTTTTGATGAACCAGCGCGCTTCTTGCAGCTGGTTGCGCATGAAGGTGTTATCGGCACTTGTGTCGGCGCGGCGCACGAAGCCTGCGTACTGCGGGTTGACCCGCAAGCGTGGTACGGACTCCTGGTTAAGCTCTACCAGCCAGCGCTCGTTGTCCTTGCGTACGATCACGTCAGGCACGACGTATTCAGCTTCGCTGGACTCGATTTGCGAGCCGGGGCGCGGATTGAGGCTTTGCACCAGCTCAATGACCTGGCGCAGCTCATCTTCCTTGAGTTTCATGCGGCGCATCAGCTGGCTGTAGTCGCGCGCACCCAGCAGGTCGATGTAGTCCGTGACCAGGCGTTTGGCTTCGTTCAGCCAAGGCGTCTTGGCCGGGAGCTGGCGCAGTTGCAGGAGCAGGCACTCGCCCAGGTTGCGTGCGCCAATACCGGCCGGTTCGAATTGCTGGATGCGGTGCAAAACGGCTTCGATTTCATCGAGCTCAATGTCCAGTTCCGGGTCGAACGCCTCGAGAATTTCTTCGAGGGTTTCGTCCAGGTAGCCCTGGTTGTTGATGCAGTCGATAAGGGTCACACCGATCAGGCGGTCGGTGTCGGACATCGGCGCCAGGTTCAGTTGCCACAACAAGTGGCTTTGCAGGCTTTCACCGGCAGAGGTGCGGGTGGTGAAGTCCCACTCGTCATCGTCGTTGCTTGGCAGGCTGCTGGCGCTGGTCTGGTAGATGTCTTCCCAGGCCGTGTCGACAGGCAGCTCATTGGGGATGCGGTCGTTCCAGTCGCCTTCGTCCAGGTTATCTACAGTCGGCGCTGATTCCTGGTAAGTGGGTTCCTGAATGTCGGCGTTGGGTTTTTGCTCGATGTTGTCGGCCAGTGGGTCTGCATTGTCGAAGTCGTCGCCTTCTTCCTGGCGTTCGAGCATCGGATTGGACTCCAGGGCTTCCTGGATTTCCTGTTGCAGGTCGAGGGTCGACAATTGGAGCAGGCGGATGGCCTGTTGCAGCTGAGGTGTCATTGTCAGCTGCTGGCCCATTCTCAGGACTAGCGATGGTTTCATGGCAGGGGCTTAACACCTTATTCGCCGGCGCGCATGGCGCCATCCACTACAGGGGCGCGTGCGCGCCAAACATAAGCAAATTATATGCCTGAAACCGGTGCGTTTGCCTAGGGGTGTTCTGAATTAGTTTGTTTGCTGCGAAATCAATTCAGGGCGCCCGATCGGGCGCCCGGGTAAAACAAGCATGCGGGCTTTGTGCGGGTAATGGCACTTTGGCAGTGCAGGGGTGCGCCTGGCCTTACAGGCGGAACTCGTGGCCCAGATACACTTCTCTCACCAACTTGTTGGCCAGAATCGTTTCAGCATCGCCTTCAGCGATCAATTGACCGTCGTTAACGATATAAGCGGTTTCGCAGATATCGAGGGTTTCACGAACGTTGTGATCGGTGATCAGTACGCCAATGCCTTTGGCTTTGAGGTGGTAGATGATTTGCTTGATGTCGCCGACCGAGATCGGGTCAACGCCGGCAAAGGGTTCATCGAGCAGGATGAACTTGGGCGCGGTGGCCAGTGCGCGGGCGATTTCTACCCGGCGACGTTCGCCACCGGACAGGCTCATGCCCAGGTTGTCGCGGATGTGGTTGATGTGGAACTCCTGCAACAGGCTTTCCAGCTCTTTGCGCCGACCTGCCTTGTCGAGCTCCTTGCGCGTTTCAAGGATCGCCATGATGTTGTCGGCGACCGACAGCTTGCGAAAGATCGAGGCTTCCTGGGGCAGGTAGCCAATACCGGCGCGTGCACGGCCGTGCATCGGCTCGTGGCTGACATCCAGGTCATCGATCAGTACGCGACCCTGATCGGCATGTACCAGGCCCACAATCATATAGAAGCACGTGGTTTTGCCCGCGCCGTTGGGGCCGAGCAAACCCACGATTTGCCCGCTGTCGATCGACAGGCTGACATCACGAACTACCTGACGGCTCTTGTAGCTTTTGGCCAGATGCTGGGCTTTCAGAGTTGCCATTACTGGGCCTTCTGCGGGTCGGTTTTCTTCTTGGGCTGGATCACCATGTCGATGCGCGGGCGAGGTGCAGTGACCTGGCTACCATTGGCGCGACCGGCGTTGGCGACTTGTTTCACCGTGTCGTAGACGATTTTCTCGCCTTCGGTGGTGTTGCCGTCGTTGATGACTTTAGCCTTGTCGATCAGCACGATGCGATTTTGCGGCGCATGGTACTGAATGGTGACGGCATAAGCCTGAACCGGTTTCGGGTCAGTGGCCTTTTGCAATTGCTCGAAGTAAGCCAGGTTGCCGACGGAAGTCACCACGTCGATTTCGCCCGCGGGATTGCGCGTAATGGTCACGGTGTTGCCGGTGATTTTCATCGAGCCCTGGGTGATGATCACATCGCCCTTGTAGGTGGCAACGCCTTGCTTGTCATCCAGCTGCGCTTCGTTGGCCTGGATGCGGATAGGCTGTTCGTTGTCGTTCGGCAGAGCCCAGGCGCTCACGCTTCCCAGTGCTGCGCTCAAACCGAGCAATAAAGGGAGGGTTTTAACGAGACTCATACTGTCCTCTTACGTTGGACAGCAGGTCCATCCTGCCGTCTTTCAAATATGCTTTCATTCCCTTGCCAGTAGTTACGCCGCCAGCGCCGTCGATTCTAACGTCTCGCTCGGTCTGCGCATATTGCTTCTGCGGGAATACAGTCATGCGGGTACTGGTGATAATCGTCGTGCGGTTCTTTTCGTCGGTGCGGGCTACGCGCACCGAATCGATCAGCTCAACCTCGGTACCGTCCGGGTTGACTTCACCGCGCTCGCTCTGGACGTGCCAGGGGAATGCGGTGCCCCGGTACATCTGCAGGTCCGGGCGAGTCAACAGAGTGACCTCGGATGCCTTTAAATGTTCCAGCTTGTCAGAGGTCATTTCGTACTGCAGCTTGCCGTCCGGCAAGAACTGCAGGCTGCGTGCGTTGGTGGCGTAATAGTCGATAGCGTTTTCATCGACAGCCGCAGACGGGGTGTCGAGAAAGCGTTCCGGCCTGATATTCCAATAGCCAACCGCTGCAAACAGCGAGGCTATGATCGCGAACAACAGAATGTGGCGAATCTTTTTGCTCAGCATACAAAGCTCTATAGGTAGGCGGCGTGAGCTGCGTCCAGGCTGCCTTGGGCACGCAGGATCAACTCGCAGAATTCGCGGGCGGCGCCTTCGCCACCGCGTGCCTGTGTAACGCCGTGGGCGTGTTGGCGCACAAAGCTTGCGGCATTGGCCACGGCCATGCCCAGGCCGACTCGACGGATAACCGGCAAGTCAGGCAGATCGTCCCCCAGGTAGGCAACCTGTTCATAGCTTAGGTTGAGTTGGCCAAGAAGCTCGTCCAATACGACCAATTTATCTTCCCGACCCTGATACAGGTACGGAATGCCGAGGTTTTGTGCGCGGCGTTCGACCACTGGGGTTTTACGGCCGCTGATGATTGCAGTTTGCACCCCCGCGGCCATCAGCATCTTGATGCCTTGACCGTCGAGGGTGTTGAAGGTCTTGAACTCGCTGCCATCTTCGAGGAAGTACAGGCGGCCGTCGGTCAGCACGCCGTCAACGTCAAAAATGGCAAGCTTGATGTCTTTGCCGCGCTTGAGCAGGTCCTGGGTCATTACATCACTCCTGCGCGTAGCAAGTCGTGCATGTTCAAGGCACCGACGGGGCGGTCTTCCTTGTCGACAACAACCAGCGCGCTGATTTTGTGGTCTTCCATAATTTTCAGGGCTTCGGCTGCCAGCATGTCGGCCCGGGCAGTTTTGCCGTGGGGGGTCATGACGGCATCAATGCTCGCGTTGCGGATATCGATCTCGCGGTCCAGGGTGCGGCGCAGGTCGCCGTCGGTGAAGATTCCGGCCAGACGGCCGTCCTGCTCAACGACCACGGTCATGCCCAGGCCCTTGCGGGTCATTTCCATCAGCGCTTCCTTGAGCAGGGTGCCGCGTACCACTTGCGGCAGTTCGTCGCCGGAGTGCATGACGTTTTCGACTTTCAGCAGCAGGCGACGACCCAGCGCGCCACCGGGGTGCGAGAAGGCAAAGTCTTCGGCCGTAAAGCCGCGCGCTTCGAGCAGTGCAATGGCCAGGGCATCGCCCAGCACCAGCGTTGCGGTGGTCGAGGAGGTCGGGGCCAGGTTCAGCGGACAGGCTTCCTGAGCCACCCGGGCGTCAAGGCTGACGTCGGCGGCTTTAGCCAGGGGGGACTCGGGGTTGCCGGTCATGCTGATCAGCTTGATGCCCAGGCGCTTGATCAGGGGCAGCAACGTGACGATCTCAGCGGTAGAGCCTGAGTTGGACAGCGCGAGGATGATGTCATCGCGGGTGATCATGCCCATGTCGCCGTGGCTGGCTTCTGCCGGGTGGACGAAAAAAGCCGTGGTGCCGGTGCTGGCCAGGGTGGCGGCAATTTTGTTGCCGATGTGCCCGGACTTGCCCATGCCGACCACGACTACCCGGCCTTTACTTGCCAGAATCATCTCGCAAGCGCGTACGAAATCTGCGTCGATATGGGCCAGCAAACCTTCTACGGCTTCCAGTTCGAGGCGAATGGTGCGTTGGGCAGATTGAATCAGGTCGCTGGATTGGCTCATGTTTGAAGTCGGGTAGCCTGAGAAAAGGCAAGGATTATAGCGGTTATGCGCGCTTCCCTCACGTTTGATCGCTGAGCTTTATTGTTCATGTAGGTAAAGAGTGGCACGTTTGTGTGAAAAACCGATTTATTTCACTGTATTGAGGCTGAACCGGCACTCCTTCGGTCTTGGGCGGTCACTATGTGCAGTGGTATAGTTCGCCGCCAGTTCGGCCCGCCAGGGAACGCGTGCTTCTTAATCAAGAGGTTTGGTGTCCGGGTGAGAGGCAGAGGCTGCATCGCAAGGAGTTTAGATGAGCGCCGATAACGCCTACGCGGTCGAGCTGAAGGGAGTGTCCTTCAAGCGCGGTACGCGCAGCATCTTCAATAATGTCGATATTCGTATCCCTCGTGGCAAAGTCACGGGGATCATGGGCCCGTCGGGCTGCGGCAAAACCACACTATTGCGCCTGATGGGCATGCAACTGCGTCCCAGCAGCGGCGAAGTGTGGGTCAACGATCAAAACCTGCCGACCCTGTCGCGCAGTGATCTGTTTGATGCCCGCAAGCACATGGGAGTGCTGTTTCAAAGCGGCGCCCTGTTTACCGATCTGGACGTTTTCGAGAACGTTGCCTTCCCGCTGCGGGTGCATACCGAGCTGCCGGAAGAAATGATTCGGGACATTGTGCTGCTGAAATTGCAGGCAGTGGGTTTGCGCGGGGCTATCGATTTGATGCCCGACGAACTGTCCGGTGGCATGAAGCGCCGGGTGGCGCTGGCGCGGGCGATTGCCCTTGATCCGCAGATTCTGATGTATGACGAGCCCTTCGTGGGGCAGGACCCCATCGCTATGGGGGTGTTGGTGCGGCTGATCCGCCTGCTCAACGACGCGTTGGGCATCACCAGCATTGTGGTTTCTCACGACCTGGCTGAAACAGCGAGTATCTCTGACTATCTGTATGTAGTCGGTGATGGTCAGGTGCTGGGGCAGGGCACGCCGGAAGAGTTGATGAATGCCGATAATCCGCGCATTCGTCAGTTCATGACCGGTGACCCGGATGGCCCGGTTCCGTTCCACTTTCCGGCGTCGGACTACCGAACCGATCTACTGGGGAAGCGCTGATGCGCAAGCGTTCATTAATGGACCGTATCGGCCTGTTTGGCCGAGCCGGGATCGACATCGTCGCGGTACTGGGGCGTTCGTCGATTTTCCTGTTTCATGCACTGCTGGGGCGTGGCGGCATTGGTGGAGGGTTCGGGTTGCTGATCAAGCAACTGCACTCCATTGGCGTGATGTCGCTGGTGATCATTGTCGTGTCAGGCATCTTCATCGGCATGGTGCTGGCGCTTCAGGGCTTCAGCATTCTGTCCAGCTACGGCTCCGAGCAGGCGGTAGGGCAGATGGTTGCCCTGACGCTGTTGCGCGAGTTGGGGCCGGTGGTCACTGCGTTGCTGTTTGCCGGTCGTGCCGGGTCTGCATTGACCGCTGAAATCGGCAACATGAAATCCACCGAGCAACTGTCGAGCCTTGAAATGATCGGGGTCGACCCGCTCAAATACATCATCGCGCCACGGTTGTGGGCCGGGTTTATTTCCCTGCCGGTGCTGGCGATGATTTTCAGTGTGGTCGGCATCTGGGGCGGTTCGTGGGTTGCTGTGGACTGGCTGGGTGTCTATGACGGCTCGTACTGGGCCAATATGCAAAACAGCGTAACCTTCAGTGGTGACGTAATTAACGGGATCATCAAAAGCATCGTATTTGCCTTTGTAGTGACCTGGATTGCCGTGTTTCAAGGTTATGACTGTGAGCCCACTTCAGAGGGGATCAGCCGTGCCACTACCAAGACCGTGGTGTATGCCTCACTGGCAGTCCTCGGGCTGGACTTTATTTTGACTGCCTTGATGTTTGGAGATTTCTGATGCAAAACCGCACCATGGAAATCGGTGTCGGCCTGTTCCTGCTGGCTGGCATCCTGGCTTTGCTCCTGCTTGCCCTGCGAGTCAGCGGGCTGTCCCCGACCGCCAGTACCGATACGTACAAGCTATACGCCAATTTTGACAATATTGCCGGCCTCACCGTGCGCGCCAAAGTCACCATGGCTGGCGTGACCATCGGCAAGGTGACGGCGATTGACCTGGACCGTGACAATTACATGGCCCGTGTCACATTGCAGCTCGAAAAGGCGGTGGATAACCTGCCGTCCGATTCGACAGCGTCTATCCTCACTGCGGGGCTGCTGGGCGAGAAATACATCGGTCTGAGCGTGGGCGGCGAAGACACAGTGCTCAAGGACGGCGGTACCATTCACGACACTCAGTCGTCGTTGGTTCTTGAAGACCTGATCGGCAAATTCCTGCTCAATACCGTTAGCAAAGAAGCCAAATAAGGAGCTTTAAGATGATCTCTCTCTTGCGCCGTGGCCTGCTGGTAATTCTGGCTGCAACTCTTCCGCTGGCAGCGAATGCTGCACCGGGGCAGTCTGCCCATGACATCGTTTCAGATACAACGACCCGGTTGCTGGCCGACCTGGCTGCCAACAAAGAACAGTACAAGCAAAGCCCGAGCAAGTTCTACGATGCCTTGAACGAGATCGTTGGCCCGGCGGTGGATGTCGACGGCATCTCCAAAAGCATCATGACCGTCAAGTACTCGCGCAACGCCACTCCTGCGCAGATGCAGCGTTTTCAAGAGAACTTCAAGCGCAGCCTGATGCAGTTCTATGGCAATGCCTTGCTTGAGTTCAACAACAAGGGCATCACCGTTTCGCCTGCCAAGGATGAAAGCGGCGATCGCACCAGCGTCGACATGACCGTAAAAGGCGATAGCGGTGCCATTTATCCTTTGTCCTATACCCTTAACAAGGTTAACGGCGAGTGGAAAGTGCGCAACGTGATCATCAATGGCATCAATATCGGCAAACTGTTCCGTGACCAGTTCGCCGACGCCATGCAGCGCAACGGCAACAACCTGGACAAAACCATCGATAACTGGGCTGGCGAAGTGGCCAAGGCCAAGCAGACCACCGATGCGGCTTCGCCCAAGGCTGCAGGCCAATGAGTGAAGCGGCCGTAACCCTGGCCGGCGAAAGCGAGCTGCACCTCAGTGGCGTGCTCGATTATCAGACTGGCCCTCGTTTGCGCGCCGAAGGCCAGGCTCTGATCAAGAAAGCCCTGGCCAAGGAGCTGGTTGTAGATTGCTCGGCTGTCACCAAATCCAGCAGCGTCGGTTTGTCGCTGCTGTTGTGCTATATCCGTGATGCGCAAGCCCTTAACAAGCCATTGAGCATTCGTGCCATGCCCGAAGACATGCGTGAAATCGCCCAGGTTTCGGGTCTGACCGAGCTGCTGGCACATTATTAACTGCCACCTATAGAAAAGCCCCCCCGTCAGAGTCCTGTTATCCGGGGTTCGCAGGCGCGGGGCTTTTTTGTATGATGGCCGACCCGCGCGCGTTAGGCGCCGATTGAGGTTGAGCATGCAGGCCGTAGAAGTGAAGAGCTTTCTTGAGGGAAAGCTGCCTGGTACCCAGGTAGAAGTTGAGGGCGAAGGCTGCAACTTTCAGCTGAACGTGATTAGTGACGAACTGGTGGCCCTGAGCCCGGTAAAACGTCAACAAAGCATCTATGCCCATTTGAACCCGTGGATTGCTGATGGCAGCATTCATGCGGTCACTATGAAATTCTTCAGCAGCGCGGCCTGGGCCGAGCGCACCTGAGCCCCCTGAGCCCATTGGCGTCGAGATTGTTATGGATAAATTGATTATTACCGGCGGTGTTCGTCTAGATGGCGAAATCCGCATTTCCGGGGCGAAGAACTCCGCCCTGCCGATTCTGGCAGCGACCTTGCTGTGCAATGGCCCGGTCACTGTGGCCAACCTGCCGCACTTGCATGACATCACCACCATGATCGAGCTGTTCGGTCGCATGGGCATTGAGCCGGTGATCGATGAAAAGCTCAGCGTCGAAATCAACCCGAACACCATCAAGACCCTGGTTGCGCCGTACGAACTGGTGAAAACCATGCGTGCGTCGATCCTGGTTCTGGGCCCGATGGTTGCGCGCTTCGGTTATGCCGAAGTTGCCTTGCCAGGCGGTTGCGCCATTGGTTCGCGTCCGGTTGACCTGCACATCCGCGGCCTTGAAGCCATGGGCGCAGTGATTGACGTTGAAGGTGGCTACATCAAGGCCAAGGCGCCTGAAGGCGGCCTGCACGGTGCCAGCTTCTTCTTCGATACCGTCAGCGTGACCGGTACTGAAAACATCATGATGGCCGCAGCTCTGGCCAATGGCCGCAGCGTGTTGCAGAACTCTGCACGCGAGCCTGAAGTCGTCGACCTGGCCAACTTCCTGAACGCCATGGGCGCCAAGGTCAGCGGTGCCGGTACAGACACCATCATCATTGATGGCGTCAAAGAGCTGCACCCTGCTACCTACCGCGTAATGCCGGACCGTATCGAAACCGGTACTTATCTGGTAGCCGCGGCTGTGACCGGTGGCCGTGTGAAGGTCAAGGACACTGATCCGACCATCCTTGAAGCCGTACTTGAGAAACTCAAGGAAGCAGGCGCCGAAATCACCACAGGTGAAGACTGGATCGAGCTGAACATGCACGGCAAGCGCCCTAAAGCGGTGAACGTGCGTACGGCTCCGTACCCGGCGTTCCCGACCGACATGCAGGCGCAGTTCATCTCCCTCAACGCCATTGCCGAAGGCACGGGCGCTGTGATCGAGACCATCTTCGAAAACCGTTTCATGCACGTGTACGAACTGCACCGCATGGGCGCCAAGATCCAGGTCGAAGGCAACACTGCCATCGTGACCGGTACTGAAACGCTCAAGGGCGCGCCAGTCATGGCTACCGACCTGCGTGCTTCGGCCAGCCTGGTGATTTCGGCTCTGGTTGCTGAAGGCGACACCCTGATCGACCGCATCTACCACATAGACCGTGGTTACGAGTGCATCGAAGAAAAACTGCAAATGCTGGGCGCCAAAATCCGCCGCGTTCCGGGCTAGTTTTGCTGTCTGGCCTCATGGGCACAGGGATCGTGTCCAGCCGCCAGGTGACGTAACGGCTTGCAAGCGTTACCTTACCTGGCCTCGAATCGTTCAAGTCGAGCCTGATATCAGGCTCGATGCTTGCCCGGCGCCGATTGCGTCCGGGCATAAGTACCCTGATAAGGACTTACGTTTCCCATGTTGACCATTGCACTGTCCAAGGGCCGTATCCTTGACGACACCCTGCCGCTTCTGGCTGAAGCAGGCATTGTGCCGACCGAGAATCCGGACAAAAGCCGCAAGTTGATTATTCCGACTTCCCAGCCCGATGTACGCCTGCTGATCGTACGCGCCACCGACGTGCCGACGTATGTTGAACATGGCGCGGCCGATCTCGGCGTGGCTGGCAAAGACGTGCTGATGGAATACGGTGGCCAGGGCCTTTACGAGCCGCTGGACCTTCGCATTGCCCAGTGCAAGCTGATGACTGCCGGCGCTATCGGTGCCGTTGAGCCCAAAGGCCGCCTGCGCGTTGCGACCAAGTTCGTCAATGTCGCCAAGCGTTACTACGCCGAGCAAGGCCGTCAGGTCGATATCATCAAGCTGTATGGTTCGATGGAACTGGCTCCGTTGATCGGCCTGGCCGACAAGATCATCGACGTGGTCGATACCGGCAACACCTTGCGTGCCAATGGCCTGGAACCCCAGGATTTCATTGCCGCCATCAGCTCCCGTCTGGTGGTCAACAAGGCTTCAATGAAAATGCAGCACGCCCGTATTCAAGCCCTGATCGATACCCTGCGCAAGGCAGTGGAATCGCGACACCGCGGCTGACTCACCTGCGCGGCCGGGGCCTGCCCCCTGAAGCCGCGCCCATCTATCCGTGCAATAGCCAGAAATCTCAGGTACCCGCGCGGATGGCTTGGTAGTCTTGAGGTGCCTGAGATCTGCAACATCAAAAATTCCAAGCATTCGCCCATTACCGAGGCCCTCGCTATGACCGCTCCCACTGCAATTCGCCGACTCAACGCTGCTGACCCGGACTTCGCGCAGCATCTGGATCATCTGCTGAGCTGGGAAAGTGTGTCTGATGACTCGGTCAACCAGCGCGTGCTCGACATCATCAAGGCGGTGCGTGAACGCGGCGATGCGGCTTTGGTTGAGTTCACCCAGCGCTTTGACGGGCTGAAAGTGGCGTCGATGGCTGATCTGATCCTGCCCCGTGAGCGCCTGGAGCTGGCCCTGACCCGCATCACCGTGCCGCAGCGCGAAGCGCTGGAAAAAGCCGCGCAGCGTGTACGCAGCTACCACGAAAAACAGAAGCAGGATTCCTGGAGCTACACCGAAGCCGACGGCACGGTATTGGGCCAGAAAGTCACGCCGCTGGACCGTGCCGGTTTGTACGTGCCGGGTGGCAAGGCCTCGTACCCTTCATCGGTGTTGATGAACGCCATTCCGGCCAAGGTGGCAGGCGTCACCGAAGTGGTGATGGTCGTGCCGACCCCGCGCGGTGAAATCAACGAGCTGGTATTGGCCGCAGCCTGCATTGCAGGTGTAGACCGTGTGTTCACCATTGGCGGGGCGCAAGCCGTTGCAGCGCTGGCTTACGGCACCGAAAGCGTGCCGAAAGTGGACAAGGTGGTCGGCCCGGGCAACATCTATGTCGCGACGGCCAAGCGCCATGTGTTTGGCCAGGTCGGTATCGACATGATTGCCGGTCCTTCGGAAATCCTCGTGGTGTGTGATGGCCTGACCGACCCGAACTGGATCGCCATGGACCTGTTCTCCCAGGCCGAGCACGACGAAGACGCACAGGCGATTCTGGTCAGCCCCGACGCCGGGTTTCTCGACAAGGTCGCGGCCAGCATCGCCAGGCTGCTTCCGACCATGGAACGTGCCGAAATTATCGAAACCTCGATCAATGGTCGTGGTGCGCTGATTCTGGTGGAAGACATGCAGCAGGCGATTGATGTCGCCAACCGCATCGCCCCTGAGCACCTGGAATTGTCGGTGGCAGACCCGCAAGCCTGGCTGCCGCAGATCCGTCACGCCGGTGCGATCTTTATGGGTCGTCACACGTCCGAGGCCCTGGGTGATTACTGCGCGGGTCCAAACCATGTATTGCCGACTTCCGGCACGGCGCGTTTTTCCTCGCCGCTGGGGGTGTATGACTTCCAGAAGCGCTCCTCGATCATCTTCTGTTCCGAGCAGGGCGCGTCCGAACTGGGTAAGACCGCCTCGATTCTCGCTCGCGGTGAATCGCTGACCGGCCACGCCCGCAGTGCTGAATACCGGATCATCGCCGACACCGAGCAGGGGCAATAAGCATGAGCAAATTCTGGAGTCCGTTCGTTAAAGAGCTGGTGCCTTACGTGCCGGGTGAGCAGCCGAAACTGACCAAACTGGTCAAACTCAATACCAACGAAAACCCCTATGGGCCTTCGCCCAAAGCGCTGGCGGCAATGCAGGGCGAGATCAACGACAACCTGCGTTTGTATCCTGATCCGAACAGCGACCTGCTCAAGCAGGCGGTGGCCGAGTATTACGGTGTGCAGACCGGTCAGGTGTTTTTGGGCAACGGTTCGGATGAAGTCCTGGCCCATGTGTTCAACGGTCTGTTTCAGCACGACAAACCGCTGCTGTTCCCGGATATCAGCTACAGCTTCTATCCGGTTTATTGCGGCTTGTACGGCATCGAATTTGACGCCGTGCCGCTGGATGAGCAGTTCCAGATTCAACCTGCGGATTACACCAGGCCCAATGGCGGGATCATCTTCCCCAATCCCAACGCCCCGACGGGCTGTCTGCTGGCGCTGGATGCCATCGAGCAGATGCTCAAGGCCAGCCCCGATTCAGTTGTAGTCGTGGATGAGGCGTATATCGACTTTGGTGGCGAGACAGCCATCAGTCTGGTGGACCGTTATCCGAACCTGCTGGTGACCCAGACCCTGTCCAAATCACGCTCGCTGGCCGGCTTGCGGGTTGGCCTGGCGGTAGGGCATCCAGACCTGATCGAAGCGCTGGAGCGGATCAAGAACAGCTTCAACTCCTACCCGCTCGACCGTGTGGCGATAGCGGGTGCGGCAGCGGCGTTTGCAGACCGCGAGTACTTCGAACACACCTGCAAGTTGGTGATCGACAGCCGCGAGCAGGTCGTGGGCCAATTGAAGGCGCTGGGTTTTGAGGTGCTGCCGTCGGCGGCGAACTTTATCTTTGCCCGCCACCCTGAGCATGATGCGGCGGCGCTGGCAGCCAGGCTGCGCGAGCAGGGTGTGATCGTGCGTCACTTCAAGCAACTGCGCATTGCCCAGTTCTTGCGCATCAGCATCGGCACGCCGGAGCAGAACGCGGCGCTGATTGAAGGGTTGTCGGAGCTGTAGCCGCGGCCTTACGCCAGCCCTCTCCCCTGGGAGAGGGCTGGCCTGCTTATTGATTCTTCTGCGGCGGCTGCTCTGGCGGCGGGCGCAGGCCCACTTCAGCGGTGAGCTTGTGCTCCTGGCCGTTGCGCATGACCTGAATCGTGATCTTGTCCGACGGCTTGATCCGCGCCACCTGATTCATCGAGCGACGACCATCGTTGGCGGGCTCGCCATCAATGCTCAAAATCACGTCCCCCACTTGCAGACCGGCTTTTTGCGCCGGGCCATCACGGAAAATCCCCGCGACCACAATCCCCGGGCGGCCACTGAGCCCAAACGACTCGGCCAGTTCCTGGGTCAACGGTTGCACTTCAATCCCCAGCCAGCCGCGAATCACCTGACCGTGCTCGATGATCGACTTCATGACTTCCATGGCCAGATTGATCGGGATCGCAAAACCGATCCCCTGGGAGCCGCCGGACTCGGAGAAAATCGCGGTGTTGATCCCGGTCAGGTTGCCATTGGCATCCACCAGCGCTCCGCCCGAGTTGCCCGGGTTGATCGCGGCGTCGGTCTGGATGAAGTCTTCGTAGTTGTTCAAGCCCAACTGGTTACGCCCCGTGGCGCTGATGATGCCCATGGTGGTGGTTTGACCCACACCAAACGGGTTGCCAATCGCCAGAGCGATATCGCCGATGCGCAGGGTGTCCGAGCGGCCGATGGTGATCGCCGGCAAGTTCTTCAAGTCGATCTTCAGCACCGCCAGGTCAGTCTCGGGGTCGCTGCCAATGATGCGGGCATGTGTTTCGCGGCCGTCCTTGAGCGCCACCACGATCTGGTCGGCACCTGCGACCACGTGGTTGTTGGTCAGCAAGTAGCCTTCGGGGCTCATCAGCACCGCCGAGCCGAGGCTGGACTCCATACGTTTTTGCTTGGGCTCGTTGTTGCCGAAAAAGTGCCGGAACTGCGGGTCTTCAAACAGCGGCTTGGCGTTTTTGTTCACCACCTTGGTGGTGTACAGGTTGGCCACCGCAGGCGCTGCACGGGTTACGGCATCGGCATAGGTCACGGGCCCTTGCTGCATGTAGCTGGTTTGTGGCGCTTGTTGCAGATTAACGTCCAGGCTCGGCAGCCCGACCCATTGCGGGTAACGCTGAATAATCAGCAAAGCGATAAGCACGCCAGCCAGCAATGGCCAGCCAAAGAAACGCAAAGCCTTAAACATTGAACTCGATCCTGAAGGTTGCAGAGCCATCTCGACGGCCCATAATGGCGCCATTATACGAGGGCCGTCGGCCTCTGAACGCTTATTTAGGAGTCTTTTATGGCTGTTGCCCTGAGCACGCTGGTAGAAGAAGCAAATCGCTATCTCAACTGTGGCGCCATTGGCGATTATTGCCCCAACGGCCTGCAGGTCGAAGGCCGGCCCCAGGTGATGCGCATCGTCAGTGGCGTGACCGCCAGCCAGGCTTTGCTGGATGCAGCGGTCGAGGCTCAGGCCGACCTGGTGCTGGTGCACCATGGTTACTTCTGGAAGGGCGAAGACCCCTGCGTGACCGGTATGAAGCAGCGTCGTCTCAAGACCTTGCTCAAGCACGACATCAGCCTCCTGGCTTATCACTTGCCGCTGGACCTGCACCCTGAGGTGGGCAACAACGTGCAATTGGCGCGGCAGCTGGACATCACCGTCGAAGGGCCGCTGGACCCGGGAAATCCGAAAGTGGTGGGGCTGGTGGGTTCCCTGGCAGAACCTGTCACGGCCCGCGACTTTGCGCGCCGTGTTCAAGAGGCGCTGGGGCGTGAGCCGTTGCTGATTGAAGGCAGCGAGATGATTCGCCGCGTGGGCTGGTGCACCGGAGGCGGGCAGGGCTACATCGACCAGGCGGTGCTGGCGGGGGTTGATCTGTACCTGAGCGGCGAAGCCTCGGAGCAGACTTTCCACAGCGCCCGGGAAAACGACATCAGCTTTATTGCCGCCGGGCACCACGCCACCGAGCGCTATGGCGTGCAAGCCCTGGGCGATTACCTGGCCCGCCGCTTTGCCCTTGAACACCTGTTTATCGATTGCCCGAACCCGATCTGAATCCAAAACGCGTGGGAGCGAGCTTGCTCGCGAAGAGGCCATCAGCTGCATCGCTTTCGCGAGCAGGCTCGCTCCCACAGGCAATTACAGGCCAAACCCCGCGATCTATTCTTAGACCGTTTCGATCTAGTTGGCGCCATCTATAGAAGAGGGCGCTGTGCTAGCATTCGACCCTCGAACACGGCCCGCAGGCCGTTCATAAGATAGCTTTCGTGAGTAGCCATGGTCGACAAACTGACGCATCTGAAACAGCTGGAGGCGGAAAGCATCCACATCATCCGCGAGGTGGCCGCCGAGTTCGATAACCCGGTGATGCTGTACTCGATCGGTAAAGATTCCGCCGTGATGCTGCACCTTGCACGCAAGGCGTTTTTCCCGGGCAAGCTGCCGTTTCCGGTGATGCATGTCGACACCCAGTGGAAATTCCAGGAGATGTACAGCTTTCGCGACAAGATGGTCGCCGAGCTGGGCCTGGACCTGATCACTCACGTCAACCCGGACGGCGTGGCGCAAGGGATCAACCCCTTCACCCACGGCAGCGCCAAGCACACCGACATCATGAAAACCGAGGGCCTGAAGCAGGCTCTGGACAAGTACGGCTTTGATGCCGCCTTCGGTGGCGCGCGCCGCGATGAAGAGAAGTCCCGTGCCAAAGAGCGCGTGTACTCCTTCCGCGACAGCAAGCACCGCTGGGACCCGAAAAACCAGCGCCCCGAGTTGTGGAACGTCTACAACGGCAACGTCAACAAGGGCGAATCGATCCGCGTATTCCCGCTGTCGAACTGGACCGAACTCGATATCTGGCAGTACATCTATCTCGAAGGCATCCCGATTGTGCCGCTGTACTTCGCCGCCGAACGCGATGTGATCGAGAAGAACGGCACGCTGATCATGATCGACGACGAACGTATCCTTGAGCACCTGTCTGATGAAGACAAGGCGCGCATCGTCAAGAAAAAGGTCCGCTTCCGCACCCTGGGTTGCTACCCTCTGACCGGCGCGGTGGAGTCAGAGGCTGAAACCCTGACTGACATCATCCAGGAAATGCTC
The DNA here is from genome assembly GCF_055408345.1 of Pseudomonas sp. B424. NCBI lineage: Bacteria > Pseudomonadati > Pseudomonadota > Gammaproteobacteria > Pseudomonadales > Pseudomonadaceae > Pseudomonas > Pseudomonas sp. B424. Next base: position 105,810 of record NZ_JBUZTL010000009.1, read on the forward strand.
CTGACGCGAACTTCCGAACGCCAGGGCCGAGTCATCGATCACGATGGCGCCGGCTCCATGGAAGATAAAAAACGTCAGGGCTATTTCTAAGGGGTTGTCATGTCGCATCAATCTGAACTGATCAGCGAGGACATCCTCGCCTACCTGGGCCAGCACGAGCGCAAAGAGATGTTGCGCTTCCTGACCTGCGGCAACGTCGACGACGGCAAGAGCACCCTGATCGGGCGCCTGCTGCACGACTCCAAGATGATCTACGAAGACCATCTGGAAGCCATTACCCGCGATTCGAAAAAGAGCGGTACCACGGGCGATGACATCGACCTGGCGCTGCTGGTGGACGGCCTGCAAGCCGAGCGCGAGCAGGGCATCACCATCGACGTGGCGTACCGTTACTTCTCGACCGCCAAGCGCAAATTCATCATTGCCGATACCCCGGGCCATGAGCAGTACACCCGCAACATGGCCACCGGTGCGTCCACCTGTGACCTGGCGATCATTCTGGTGGATGCCCGTTACGGCGTGCAGACCCAGACCCGCCGCCACAGCTTCATCGCCTCGTTGCTGGGCATCAAGCATATCGTTGTGGCCATCAACAAGATGGACCTCAAGGGGTTTGACGAAGGCGTTTTCGAGTCGATCAAGGCCGACTACCTGACGTTTGCCGAAGGCTTGAAGCTCAAGCCCACCAGCCTGCACTTTGTGCCGATGTCTGCCCTTAAAGGCGACAACGTGGTGAACAGGTCCGAGCGCTCGCCGTGGTACACCGGCCAGTCGCTGATGGAAATTCTTGAAACCGTGGAAGTGGCGGCCGACCGCAACCTCACCGACCTGCGCTTCCCGGTGCAGTACGTGAACCGTCCGAACCTGAACTTCCGTGGCTTTGCCGGTACGCTGGCCAGCGGCATCGTGCGCAAGGGCGACGAGATCGTGGTGCTGCCGTCGGGCAAGAGCAGCCGCGTAAAATCCATCGTTACCTTTGAAGGTGAGCTGGAACACGCAGGCCCGGGCCAGGCGGTCACGTTGACCATGGAAGACGAGATCGACATCTCCCGTGGCGACCTGTTGGTGCATGCCGACAACCAGCCGCTGGTGACTGACAACTTCGAAGCCATGCTGGTGTGGATGGCTGAAGAGCCGATGCTGCCGGGCAAGAAGTACGACATCAAGCGTGCGACCAGCTATGTGCCGGGTTCGATTGCCAGCATCGTCAACAAAGTCGATGTGAACACTCTGGAAGAAGGCCCGGCCAGTGCCTTGCAGCTGAACGAAATCGGCAAGGTCAAGGTCAGCCTCGACGCCCCGATTGCGCTGGATGGCTATGACAGCAACCGCACCACCGGTTCGTTCATCATCATCGACCGCCTGACCAATGGCACCGTCGGTGCCGGGATGATCGTTGCACAGCCGTTGAGTCATGGCAGCGCAACCCATCATGGCAAGCTGGCGCACGTGGCTGTTGAAGAACGCGCCCAGCGTTTTGGCCAGCAGCCAGCCACCGTGCTGTTCAGTGGCCTGTCGGGCGCTGGCAAAAGCACCCTGGCCTATGCGGTCGAGCGCAAGTTGTTCGACATGGGCCGTGCGGTTTTCGTACTGGACGGCCAGAACCTGCGCCATGACTTGAACAAGGGTCTGCCACAGGATCGTGCCGGGCGTACTGAAAACTGGCGTCGTGCCGCTCACGTTGCGCGTCAGTTCAACGAAGCCGGCCTGCTGACATTGGCCGCGTTCGTGGCGCCGGATGCCGAAGGCCGTGAACAGGCCAGGGCGCTGATTGGCAGCGACCGTCTGGTCACCGTGTATGTCCAGGCATCTCCAGCCGTGTGCGCCGAGCGTGACCCGCAAGGGCTGTATGCGGCGGGGGGTGACAACATCCCGGGTGAGTCTTTCCCGTATGACGTGCCGCTGGATGCTGACCTTGTGGTCGACACCCAATCGCTGTCGCTGGAAGACAGCGTCAAGTTGGTACTGGACCTGTTGCGTCAACGCGGCGCTATCTAAGCCGCATTAAAAAGCCCGCCACCGAGAGATCGGTGGCGGGCTTTTTATTGGGTGGCCGATGCTGAAAATGCCCCTGTGGGAGCAGGCTTGCTCGCGATGCGGGCGATGCGGTTTACCTGCCAGAATGCGGTGCTGCCATCGCGGGCAAGCCCGCTCCCACAAGATCCAGGGACATCAGGTGTTGGGATATTCCCGATGCAACTCCCCCAACAACCGGTCCTTGTCTTCCCACAGCTGGTTGATCCAGCTCTGGAATGCCAGCCGGTATTCAGGGTCCTGGTCGTAGTTCTTGCCCAGAAACTCAGCCGGTATTTGCAGTTCTTCAAACACCACGACCACTTCCTTCACATTGCCGCACAGCAAGTCCCAATACCCCGGGCGACCGCCGGGATAGTGGATCGTCACGTTGACGATCGACTGCAATTGCTCACCCATGGCATCCAGCACAAAGGCGATGCCGCCGGCCTTGGGTTTGAGCAGGTAGCGGAACGGCGAGTTCTGCTGCGCGTGCTTGGCCTCGGTAAAGCGCGTGCCTTCGACGAAGTTGAAAATCCCCACCGACTGGTTCTTGAACTTGGCACAGGTTTTACGGGTAGTCGCAAGGTCTGCGCCTTTCTTCTCCGGGTGCTTGGCCAGGTACGCCTTGGAGTAGCGCTTCATGAACGGGAACCCCAGTGCCCACCACGCCAGGCCAATCACGGGCACCCAGATCAGCTCCTGCTTGAGGAAGAACTTCAGCGGGCGAATGCGTTTATTGAGCACGTATTGCAGCACCATGATGTCGACCCAGCTCTGGTGGTTGCTGGTGACCAGGTACGAGTGCTCATAGTCCAGCCCCTCAAGGCCCTTGATATGCCAGCGGGTCTTGCGCAGCAAATCCATCCAGCGATTGTTGTTGCCGACCCAGGCTTCGTGGATACGGCGCATCAACTCGTCTGTCACCCGTTGCGCCGCCGGGAACGGCAGGCACAGCTTGAAAATCGCGACGATAAACAGGGGCGTGCAACACAGGATGGTGTTGATCGCCAGCAGCAGTGAAGCAATGACGCCGCGTATCGGCGCAGGGAGGAAGTCCAGCATTTACACATCCATAGGTCGGTTGGCGGCTTGAATTGCCGTGAGGGCGATGGTGTAGACGATGTCGTCCACTTGCGCGCCGCGTGGCAGGTCGTTCACCGGTTTGCGCAGGCCTTGCAGCATCGGCCCGAGGCTGACGCAATCGGCACTGCGCTGCACGGCCTTGTGCGTCGTGTTGCCGGTGTTCAGGTCCGGGAACACGAAAACCGTGGCCCGGCCTGCCACCTGGCTGTTGGGCGCCAGTTGTCTGGCCACCGCTTCGTTGGCGGCGGCATCGTATTGCAGTGGACCGTCGATCAGCAGTGAATGCTGGGCTTCGTGGGCCAGCAAGGTGGCTTCGCGGACTTTTTCGACTTCCTCGCCAGTGGCGGACTCACCGCTGGAATAGCTGATCATGGCCACCCGCGGGGTGATGCCGAATGCGGCGGCGGAGTCGGCGCTTTGCAGGGCGATTTCCGCCAGCTCGGTGGCGCTCGGGTGCGGGTTCATCACGCAGTCGCCGTACACCAGTACCTGCTCGGGGAACAACATGAAGAACACCGACGACACCAGGGTGCAGCCCGGCGCCGTCTTGATCAGTTGCAGGGCAGGGCGGATGGTGTTGGCCGTGGAGTGGATCACGCCGGAAACCAGCCCGTCGACCTCGTCCAGTGCCAGCATCATGGTGCCGATCACCACCGGGTCTTCCAGTTGCTGCTCGGCCATCGGGGCGTTGAGGCTTTTGGTTTTGCGCAGGGCCACCATTGGTTCGACGTAGCGGGCTCGGATCAGATCCGGGTCGAGAATCTCCAGGCCTTCGGGCAGTTCGAAACCGTGGGCCTTGGCCACCGCCTGAACCTCTTCGGGCTTGGCCAGCAAGACGCAGCGGGCGATACCGCGAGCATGGCAAATAGCGGCGGCCTGTACGGTCAGGGGCTCGCTGCCTTCTGGCAACACGATACGTTTGTTGGCTTGCTGGGCGCGCTGGATCAGCTGGTAGCGGAACACCGCCGGGGTCAGGCGCATTTCCCGTGGCGTGCCACAGCGTTGATGCAGCCACTGGGCGTCGAGGTGGCTGGCAACAAAGTCGGTGATGATTTGCGCACGTTCGCGGTCATCAATCGGGATTTCCTTGTTCAGGCTATTGAGGCGGTTGGCAGTGTCGTACGAGCCGGTGCTTACCGAGAGCACCGGCAACCCCGCCTGCAAGGCCCCCCGGCAAAGCTCCATCAGGCGCGGGTCGGGCTGGGTGTCGCTGGTCAGCAGCAGGCCGGCCAGGGGCACGCCGTTCATGGCGGCCAGGCTGACAGCCAGGATAATGTCGTCGCGATCGCCCGGGGTCACCACCAGCACGCCCGGCTTGAGCAGTTGCAGGGTGTTGAGCACCGTGCGTGCGCACAGGATGATTTTCGACATGCGCCGGGTTTCATAATCCCCGGCATTGAGCACCTGGGCACCGAGCAACTCGGCCACATCGCGGGTGCGCGGGGCGTTGAGTTCAGGTTGATACGGAATGCAGCCCAGCAGCTTGAAATCACCACTGCGCAGCAGCGGCGAGTGTTCCTTGAGGCGTGCCGCAAAGGCCTCCATGGTCTCGTCGGTGCGAACCTTGTTGAGGATGACGCCGAGCACTTTCGGGTCTTTGGGGCCACCAAACAATTGGGCCTGCAACTCGACACGGCCGGAGAGCTCGGTCAGCACTTCGTTTTCCGGGGCCGAGACCAGTATCACTTCGGCGTCCAGGCTCTTGGCCAGGTGCAAGTTGACCCGCGCCGCGTAGCTGGCAGTACGGGTGGGCACCATGCCTTCGACGATCAGCACGTCCTTGCCGATGGCGGCCTGCTGATAAAGGCTGATGATTTCTTCGAGCAATTCATCCAGCTGGCCGTCGCCGAGCATGCGCTCGACATGCGCCAGCCCCAGCGGGGTAGGCGGCTTGAGGCCGTGGGTGCGGGCCATCAGCTCGGTGGAGCGCTCGGGGCCAAGGTCGCCCGGATGGGGCTGGGCAATGGGCTTGAAAAAGCCGACTTTCAAACCGGCGCGTTCCAGTGTGCGAACCAGGCCGAGGCTGATGGATGTCAGGCCCACACCAAAGTCAGTGGGGGCGATAAAGAAAGTTTGCATGCGAGCTTCCTGACGTGGCATTGCAAGGGCAACGCCCGATTAACGGGGCTGGTGCCTGAATCAATTGCCAAGATTAGCGCTATCCGCGTCTTGAGCACACCAGCCACAGGCAAAGGGCTGGCCTATTTTTTTCTGGCGCTGCAATGGATCAAGCACCCAGGGCCTCGATTGCCAGGGCGGCTGGTGACGCTGGTGCTGGGTGTGGCCGCAGGAAAGCACGACAACCCAGTGTTGCTCTTCATCCTGACGCCAGCCAATGATCGTTGAAGTTTTCAAAATTATCCGTTGGTCTTGGTTGTGTTCGCTTTCAGGCGATTGCTTGGTTAAACTTGCGCACTCATTATTTTTTTGCAAAAGGTCTCGCCCCATGACGATCGCCGCCAATAAGGCTGTCTCCATCGACTATACCCTGACCAATGACGCTGGTGAGGTCATCGACAGCTCCGCCGGCGGCGCGCCGCTGGTCTACCTGCAAGGCGCAGGTAACATCATTCCGGGTCTGGAAAAGGCTCTGGTTGGCAAGGCAGTTGGTGATGAGCTGGAAGTCAGCGTTGAACCTGAAGACGCTTATGGCGAGTACTCCGCCGAGCTGGTAAGCACTTTGAGCGCCAACATGTTCGAAGGCGTTGACCAACTGGAAGTTGGCATGCAGTTCCACGCTTCGGCGCCGGACGGCCAGATGCAAATCGTGACCATCCGTGATCTGGACGGCGACGACGTGACTGTAGACGGCAACCACCCATTGGCTGGTCAGCGTCTGAACTTCAAGGTCAAGGTTGTTGCTATCCGTGACGCGAGCGAAGAAGAAATCGCTCACGGCCACGTCCACGGTGAAGGCGGTCATCAGCACTGACAAGTGCTGCTAAGCTCACGTGTGAACTAGCTTAAAAAAGGCGCCTGCGGGCGCCTTTTTGCATCATTGATGATTATGGCAATCGGCATCTTGAGCGATTGCCTGAACATAGACCGGGAATTTTGGAGTCCGTCATGAGTGCTTTTCACGACCTGATCTTAGACACGCTGAACGGCCAGCCACTGCCCTTGGAAACTTTCAAGGGCAACGTGGTGCTGGTGGTCAACGTCGCCTCCAAATGTGGTTTGACGCCGCAATATGCGGCGCTGGAAAACCTCTATCAGCAGTACAAGGGCCAGGGCTTCAGCGTATTGGGTGTGCCCTGCAACCAGTTCGCCGGGCAAGAGCCGGGTACCGAGCAAGAGATTCAAGCGTTTTGCAGCCTCAACTACGGCGTCAGCTTCCCGCTGAGCAGCAAGCTGGACGTCAACGGTCCTGACCGTCATCAGCTCTATCGTTTGCTGGCAGGCGAGGGGGCTGAGTTCGAAGGGGACATCACCTGGAACTTCGAGAAGTTTCTGGTCGGTCAGGACGGTCGGGTGCTGGCGCGCTTCTCACCGCGAACCGCGCCTGACGATGCAACGGTAATCCTGGCGATTGAAAAGTCCCTGGGATCTGTTGACGTTTAGTTGTGACACGCGACCCGATGGGCCGATAGCCAAACGTCAACAGACCCTGGCTCAAGGTTTTTTCGATTCGATCTGCACCGGCCCCGGGGCTGCGCATGCGCAGCTCCGGCAAGCACGGTGCAACTGGTTTTCGAACTGCTCGATAACCCCCGGCCAGCTTTGGCGGCTGGCATGGCGTCGCGCATTAAGGCGCAGGGTGCGCAAGGTTTCGGGGTCTTCCAGCAACCAGCATGCGGCTTCGATCCAGGCGTATTCATCGCCCGGCATGGCCAGCACGCCGTTGTAGCCGTGGCGGATATGCTGGCCTGCAGCGGCCTCGTCATACGCCACCACGCCCAGGCCCGAGGCCTGGGCTTCGAGCACCACATTGCCGAAGGTCTCGCTCAGGCTCGGAAACAAAAACACGTCCCCACTGGCGTAGTGGTGCGCCAGCGCTTCCCCGGCCTGTTGCCCGCAAAAAATTGCCTCAGGCAACGAGGCTTCCAGAGCTGCGCGTTTTGACCCGTCGCCCACCACGATCAACTTGAAGCGGCGCCCCGGGTAACGGGCTTGCAGCGCATCAAGGCAGCGCTTGAGGGCACCGAGGTTTTTTTCCGGTGCCAGGCGCCCGACATGCAGCAGCGCAATATCGTTGTCTCTGAGACCCCAGCTGTGGCGCAACGCATTCTGGCGTTTTGCGGGGCTGAAAAGCTGGCTGTCGACACCCCGTTCGAGCAGTTCCAGGCGTTCAAAATGCCGGCGCGCAAGTTCCAGGCACTGGCTGGTGCTGGGGACCAGGGTCAATGCAGAACGGTTATGGAACCAGCGCAGATAGAGGGTCAGCGCGCGGGTGAACAGGCCCAGGCCGTATTGATGCAAATACTGCTGAAAATTGGTGTGAAAGCCCGTGACCACCGTAATGCCCAATCGCCGTGCGACACGTAATGCACACAGGCCCAGTGGCCCCTCCGTGGCGATATAGATCACGTCCGGAGTTTGTTGGCGCCAGCGTTTTGTCAGGCGGTGGGTGGATGTCAGGCCCCATTGCAGGCCGGGGTAGCCCGGTAATGGCCCGCCCCGGCAGAGCATCAGCTCGTCGTTGCTGCGCCGGCTGCCATCGTCGGCCTGGCGCGGGCGCACCAGCTCTACGTGGTGATTGCGTGCGCGCAAGCCATTACACAGTTGGCCAAGAGTATTGGCCACACCGTTGATTTCGGGCGGGAAGGTTTCGGTGATCAGGGCGATATGCAGGGCTGTGGTCATGGCCCCAGTGTGCGTGGGGGCCATGACGGCCATATGTCACGGTAATGATAGATTTGTGAAGACGTTAGCTGCGGCTGGCCGCTGCCAGCGCTTCGTCGCCGCGCTCACGCACCCAGAACAGGGTTGCCCCGGCCACGGCGGCCGGCATCATCAGCACGTTGACCACGGGGATCAGCAGCACCAGATAGACGATGCCGCCGAAGCTCATGCTCTGCCAGCGTTTCTCGCGCAACCAGGCAAGCATTTCGTTCCAGCCCAGCTTGTGGTTGTCGGCCGGGTAGTCGATGTACTGAATAGCCATCATCCAGACCCCGAACAACAGCCAAAGCGGTGCCGCGATCAGGTTGAGCACCGGAATGAACGAGAGGATCAGCAGCGCAATGGCACGAGGCAAGAAATAGCCCAGCTTGCGCAATTCCCGGGCCAGGGTGCGGGGCACCATGGCCGCCAGTTCGGCCCAGCTGAAGGGCGGAGAGTTATCGACCCCGCGCACTACGGCTTCGACTTTTTCCGCGAGAAAACCGTTAAACGGTGCAGCAATGATATTGGCCAGCATGGTGAAGGTGAAAAACACCATCAGTGCTACCAGCACCACGAACAGCGGCCACAACACGTAGTTGAGAAAGCTGAGCCAGCTGGGCAGCGATGGCATCAAGGCATCGACCCAGAGGCTGAACTGATGCCCGGCGAAATAAATCAACCCGACGAACAGCACCAGATTGGTCAGCAACGGCAGCAGCACGAACAGGCGCAGGCCGGGGCTGAGTACCAACTTTAGGCCTTCACGCAGATACTGCGGGCCAGAGAGAACGGGGGCGGGCATAGAGAGCTCCGAGCAGTGGGAAACCGGGCGACCTTAACGGCTTTATCTGTAGGACGAAAGCCTTGTCGCTGTATCGACAATAACTGTAACAAAGCCGTCTAAAATCGAATTCGACTACATAGAGACCTGCTATGAGCTGGATTGTTAATGCGTATTTCCTTACTCTCTGCGGCCTCTATAAGCTTCACCCATATTTTTCAGGATCTGCGAATTTCAGGCACTGCCTGAGCAGGTTTAAGGTTTCTTTTTATTCCAGCCGGTAAAGCGGCGTTCCGACCCGGTTTCAATGCGGGCGGCCATAGGAGTGAGTCATGTCTGAAGTACGTCATTCGCGTGTGATTATTCTGGGCTCCGGCCCTGCCGGTTACAGCGCTGCAGTCTATGCAGCCCGCGCCAACCTCAAACCACTGCTGATCACGGGCATGCAGGCTGGCGGTCAACTGACCACCACTACTGAAGTCGATAACTGGCCGGGTGATGTTCACGGCTTGACCGGCCCGGCGTTGATGGATCGCATGCGCGAACACGCCGAGCGTTTTGAGACTGAAATCATTTTCGACCACATCAATGAAGTGGATCTGAAAAACCGCCCGTTCACCCTCAAGGGCGACAGCGGTACTTTCACTTGCGATGCATTGATCATCGCCACCGGCGCCAGCGCCCGTTACCTGGGCCTGCCATCCGAAGAAGCGTTCATGGGCAAGGGCGTTTCGGCCTGTGCGACCTGTGACGGTTTCTTCTACCGCAACAAGCCTGTTGCCGTAGTGGGGGGGGGTAACACGGCCGTTGAAGAGGCCCTGTACCTGGCCAACATCGCCAGCAAAGTGACCCTGGTTCACCGTCGCGAAACATTCCGTGCCGAGAAGATCCTGATCGACAAGCTGCACGCCCGTGTAGCTGAAGGCAAGATCGAGCTCAAGCTGAACGCGACCCTGGACGAAGTCCTGGGCGACAACATGGGCGTGACCGGTGCCCGCCTGAAGAACAACGACGGCAGCTTTGACGAGCTGAAAGTTGACGGCGTGTTCATCGCCATCGGCCATACGCCGAACACTTCGTTGTTCGAAGGCCAGCTGGAGCTTAAAGACGGTTACATGGTTGTGCAGGGCGGCCGTGAAGGCAATGCCACAGCCACCAGCATCGAAGGCGTGTTTGCCGCGGGCGACGTGGCTGACCACGTTTACCGTCAGGCCATCACCTCGGCGGGCGCAGGCTGCATGGCTGCACTGGACGCGGAGCGTTACCTGGACGACCTGCAAAACGTATCGTTCTGATAACTCGCCCCAACAAAAAAACCGGCCTTGGCCGGTTTTTTTGTGTCTGCCCTGTGGGAGCGGGCTTGCCCGCGATGGAATCGCTGCGGTGTAACTGAAAAAAAGCGGCGCCTGCATCGCGAGCAAGCCCGCTCCCACCCCCTATGTGGCAGAGGCTGGCTTACGCCTTGCGCGTCAGCGGCTGTGCTTCGAACTTCACACCGGCCAGACCGTGGGCAATCAGCGCCCGGATGTTGCTGTGATCAGTGCCTTCGGGGGTGGCCAGTACCGAGCGGTAATGTTCGCCAAACGCCAGCAGCGCTTCTTGATCACTCAGACCTTCCAGCAGGGCCAGGCCCAGCGTCTTGCACGAACCTTCGTTTTGCCCGGCCGCGTTTTCTACGCCGCCGTTGTTGAACGCTTGCGGCTGGTAATGGTAGTGCGCTGCGATAAACGCCAGGGTGTCTGCAAAGGCGTGTTCGCCGCTGTTGAGGCTGGCGCGCAGGGTATTCAGATCAGTCATGCTTTTTTCCTTGGGCAAACGCCGCCGATTGTTCGGCGCTGGCTTCTTTCTGGTATTGGGATTTCCACTCTGCATACGGCATGCCGTACACCACTTCGCGGGCATCATCGAGGCTGAGGTCGATCTGACGCTCGTCAGCTGCGGCCTTGTACCACTTGGACAGGCAGTTGCGACAGAAACCCGAGAGGTTCATCAGGTCAATGTTCTGCACGTCCTTGCGACTGTCCAGATGTGCGACAAGGCGGCGAAAGGCGGCCGCCTCCAGTTCAAGCTGTTCTTGTGGCGTCATGGGGTCACCGGGGTCAAGAGGTTGCGGTCTGGCGGCTGGCCGCCAGCGTTATCGATACCGACTCGGCAAAACGCAACGCGTGCGGCTTGTCGACTTCAACTTCGGCATACAGCACGGCCGCGTTGGCCATCACCAGGTCCAGCAGTTCCTGGGTCAGGCGCTCCAGCAGGGCGAAGCGGTTTTCTTCGACGTGATGGATCACGGCCTTGGTGATGGTCCGGTAATTGAGCGCGTGGTCGATGTCGTTGTCACGCACCGCCTCCTGCGCCGCATAGAGGATGGTGAGGTTGATCAACACATCCTGCTTGTTGAGGATCTCATCTTCATTGATCCCGATATACGTGCGCAGGCACAGGTCCTTGACGCGAATACGGGCCATTCCTGGCTGAAGTTGTGGCATTACGGCTTGCTCCGTCCAATCAATTGCAGGAACTCCATGCGGGTGCTCGGTTCGCGAAATGCGCCCAGCATGACCGAGGTGTTCATGGTCGAATTCTGTTTTTCCACGCCGCGCATCATCATGCACATGTGTTTGGCTTCAATCACCACGGCCACGCCGGCGGCCTGGGTTACACCCTCAATGGCATCGGCGATTTCCCGGGTGAGGTTTTCCTGGATCTGCAGGCGCCGGGCAAACATGTCGACGATGCGGGCGATTTTCGACAGCCCCAGGACTTTGCCGGTGGGGATATAGGCCACATGGGCCTTGCCGATAAACGGCAACAGGTGATGCTCGCAGAGCGAATACAGCTCGATGTCGGCGACTATCACCATTTCGTCACTGTCGGAGGCGAACAGGGCGCCGTTGACGATGGTCTCCAGGCTCTGGTCGTAACCCTTGCACAGATACTGCATGGCTTTGGCCGCGCGCTTGGGGGTGTCGATCAAGCCTTCGCGGTCCGGGTCTTCACCCAGGCCAATAAGGATGTCGCGGTAATACCCGGGCAGTAATACGCTCATGAAAATACTTCCTCGCGGGACGGCTTATTTGAGATGCCGGCCGCCATTGACGGTCAGGGTAGTGCCAGTCACATGGGGGTTGTCCAGCAGGTAACGCAGGCTCTGGTAAATCACCTCGGCACCGGGTTCTATGCCCAGCACCGATTTGGCCAGCGCTTTGGTGCGGTACGCCGCATTGTCGTCAGGATTGAACAACAGCATGGCCGGGGCGATACCGTTGACCTTGATTCGTGGCGCCAGTTTAGCTGCGAATGACAGGGTCAGGCTTTCGAGCCCGGCTTTGGTGGCGCAATAGGCAATGTGCTTGCTACTGCCCTTGCGCGTCACGTCGTCACTGATATGTACGATATCCGCCGGGTTCGAACGCTTGAGCAACTCGCTGCAATGCAGGTTGATCAGGTATGGCGCAAGCATGTGCACGCTGAGCATCTGCATGAAGGCGCCGGTTTGTGTTTCTGGCGTTTCTGCCAGCCAGGCCGAGGCGTTGTGGACAATCGCCCGCAGGCTGTCGGTGTGCTTTTCAAGGCGCTGAATGAAATCGAGAATGCCGGCTTCGGTCGAGAAATCGGCAAACAACCCGGTAGCGCCCAGATCTCGCAGGGTTTGCACGCCGGGCTTTTCGCTGCGATAGGTGAAAATTACCGGGTAGCCGTCTGCCAGCAGTTGCTGCGCACAATGCAGGCCGATGCGTTGGCCGGCACCAGTGATCAGGATCGGAGCAGAAGAAGTGGGCATGACAGGCTCGGTGCAGGAAAGCCGGAAACAGTCGCGGCGCAATGGCAAAACTATACCAGCGTCCGCGACGTAACGCCCAAGCCCGAGTTTAGTTGCGCTGAGTCGCGATGGTGCTGCGCAAAGGTTTGTTTGGCGTGCTGTGCAGCCAGGCTGCCAGCCAGTGGGTCGACAACGGGATAAACAGGTAAACCATCAGGGGCGTCAGGGCCAGGGTGCTGACCAGAACCCGTGGTAACAGGCTCAACTCTGCCAGTAAGGGGGCGCACACAAAATTGAACAGCAACGACACGGGGAAGAAGGCCAGCCAGATGGCAACTGCTTGCTTCCAGCGTGGCGGCCGCTGCCCGGCGGCGCCAAACCAGCCGTCGATTCCTTTGACGCGGTGTTCCGAAGGATCGGCGAACAAGTCGCTGCCGCGCAGTAACCAGGCCTTGCGCGACACGGAGTGCTCCCAGGCGTGCAGCGTGGATTCGTCGGCAAAGCGGAAAATGATTTGAAACTCGTCGTCGCCCGGAGGCGGGGCCAGTACGCCGGAGCCCAGGTAGCCGGGAAAGTCCGTGGCTAACTGTTCGCCTTCATGCAGCCAGGCGATCAATTCCTGATAGCGGCCTTTGGCAACACGGCGCGCGACCATCAACGTGACAGGGGCGGTAGACATTGTGTATCTCCATGAGGCTAATGCTGCCCGGGTAGGGCAGACACAAAACACAGCGCCGGGGTGGTGGGCTGTGTGATGAAAAACAAGCAAATATCGTTCCTGAGTGCAGCGCCCCCGCTCCCGTAGCAGCCTTCGGCAGCTGCTGCGGGAGCGGGGGCGCTCATGGGAAATGGAGCGTAGAATGCGCCCATCTACTGCAACTTGTGCCCTCCCAATGCCCGTGATTACTGAAGCTGAGCCCATTACACAGGCTGATGATTGCCAAGGCCTCTACCCGATCCGGGAAGTGGCCCGGCTCACGGGTATCAACCCGGTGACCCTGCGCGCCTGGGAGCGGCGTTATGGCTTGATCGAACCAAAACGCACCGAAAGTGGGCATCGCCTGTACTCAGCGACCGATATTGAGGCGATTCGCCGGGTCATGGGCTGGCTTGAGCGTGGGGTTGCCGTCAGCAAAGTCGCGCAATTACTCGCGAACACCGTGCCTGCCGACAGCCCGCCGCCCGTTGCCAGTGAATATGGCGACTGGCAAACCCGAATCGGCAACGCCCTCACGGCATTCAACGAACCGGAGCTGGAGCGCCTGTATGGGCAGATTTTTTCCAGCTACCCGGCAGAAGTCGTATTTCAGGGGATTTTCCTGCCGCTGTGGCAGCAGTTGCTCAGAAATCAGGATGTTTTTGGTCGCACCAGCGAATGGTTGATGCTGGATGGATTTTTGCGCGGGCGGGTGCAGCATCGCCTGCAATTGCAGGCGGCGGGTGATCGGCAGTGTGTGATCGTGGTGGCGGTGCCCGAGTTGTGTCGCGAGCTGGAACTGCTGGTGGCGGGCTTGCTGTTGACCCGTAATGAGCGGGTGGTCAGGGTGCTGGCAATCGGTCAGCCATTGGATGAGCTGTCGCTGATTTGCCAGAAGCTTGAGCCCCAGGCGGTTGTGCTGTTTGCCAATCATGCGCTGGGTACGGCTCACCAGCGCAGGCTTATGCGGCTGGCGCAAACCTTGAGCTGCTCGGTGGCGTTGGCGGGGGAGGGGGCAAATCTGGCGCAAGAGGCGCTGGCCGAATCTTCCATTGCTTGCCTGGGCAGCGAGGCCCGGCTGATGAACCAGCGGCTGGACGCCGATCTCAAGGCAACCCTGGGCAACTGACCGGTCTCAGACGTGCAGGCTTGGATGTGCCAGGCGGTGTTGTTGCAGGATGTACTGGCGCAGCCGCTCGGTTTCGCCCTTGTCCCGCTGGTTCAGGCGGTAGGCGTACAACCCCAGCTCGGTCTTGCGCTCGAGGGTGCCGCGCAGGGCAATCCGCTCATATCCGTCGGGGCTGAACCACTGTGCAAACTGGCGGGGTGGCTGGCTGTCGCTCCGCATCTCGACCAGTACCCCCTTGAACGACATTTCGGTGACCCACAGGTGCCCGGCCTTGCCCCGGATGTTCTCCAGTGGCACCGGCTCGGTCAGCGTCAGGCGCCAGGGGCGGGCCTTTGGACCGTCTTCGAAGATGCTTGGAACCCCCAGTTGCAGATGCTGGGCGTGGAACTCGTCTTCCACCAGGCGCAGCGGAAAACTCATCTGCTGGTTGTCAAATTGCGCCAGGATCGTGACTTGCTCGTGGGCAGCCAGCCGTGTCAGCAAATCACGGATTTGCGACACCCCGTTGACCATCAGGCTGGACGACGCATCCCGCCTGTTCAACAGCGGGTTCTGGTGCATCGTTTGGATGAAATCCAGCTCGTCCTGAGTCAAAAGGGAATCGTGTGACATGGAGGGTGGGGCTCAAAAAAGGTCTGAAAAGTCGTGTTAATGAATTTCAGACCGCAGTTTTTACATTTTGTTTGATCCGCTCGTCGCCTTGAGCGCCTGCAGTTCGGCCTCTACCACGGCCAGCTGGGCTTCGAGCTGAGCGACCCGCTGCTCGGCTTTGACCTGTTGGGTGACATCCTTTTGCACACCAATGAAGTACGTCAGCTGGTCGCTTTCGTTGAACACCGGCGTGATCGACAGCTCATTCCAGAAGTGCGTGCCGTCCTTACGGTAGTTGCGCAGTACCTGGCGGGTTGGCTGACCGCTGGCAATGGCTTCGCGGATCAGCTGCAGGCCACGCTGGTCGCGGTCGCCGGCCTGCAAAAAACGGCAGTCCTGATACAGGATATCGTCGCGGCTGTAGCCGGTGAGGGCTTCAAAGGCGTTGTTCACATAAATCAGAATGTTGTCGTCGCCCTCTTGCTCGGCGACCACAATGCCGTCCTGGGACGCGTCCACCATGCGTTGTAACAAGCGAGCGTTGATCATAGTGTGGTTCTCCAGAAAGGCGTGCAGAGTGGCGCATGGTAAGGCATCGCTGCCAGACCTGTTAATATCCCGGCCTTTTAGTCAGTTACAGGATCAGATTGATGAAAGTCGCCATCCTTTCCGGCTCGGTGTACGGCACCGCTGAAGAAGTCGCCCGCAATGCCAAGCAACTGCTCACCGATGCCGGGTTTGAGGTTTTGCTCAATACCCGCGCAAGTCTGGCCGATATTCAGGCGTTTGGCCCTGAGGCTTTTCTGGCCGTGACTTCAACCACAGGCATGGGCGAGTTGCCGGACAATCTTGTGCCGCTCTACAGCGCCATTCGTGATCAGTTGCCTGCTGCCTGGCGGGGCTTGCCAGGTGCGGTGATCGCGCTGGGTGACGAAAGCTACGGCGACACCTTCTGTGGCGGTGGCGAGCAGATGCGCGAGCTGTTTGCAGAGCTGGGAGTGCGTGAAGTGCTGCCGATGCTGCGTCTGGATTCCAGCGTCACGGTGACCCCGGAAGAAGATTCCGAGCCATGGGTTGCAGACTTGATCAAAGCCCTGAACCAGTAACCGGGCGTTCACGCAGCAGCTCCAGCCAGGCTTGAGCTGCCCGTGACAGATACGCGCCGTCGCGCCAGATAAACGCAATATCCCAGCGCAGGTAGTCCGGGGCAACAAGCTTTAAGCGAACCACGCCGGGGCGCTCCAGTGCGCGGGCAACTACGCTGGGCAGCAACACCACGCCCTGGCCTGCGGCCACCAGCGCCACCAAAAAATCTGCCTGGCCACTGCGCCCCCCTTCCTTGGGAGTAAAGCCTGCTTGCTGGCAGGCCTTGAGCACGCGCTCGTTAAGCACAAAGCTGCGCTGATAGAGCAAAAAGGGCGTGTCGGCCAATTGTTCAAGGCGCACGCTGGGCCCTTCTGCCAGTGGGTGATCCGCCGGGATCAGCACGTCCAGGGGCTCGTCACAAAAAGGCTGATAAGCGAATGCGGGGTTTTTCGGGGTCAGGCTGCCGCCCAGCTCCAGCTCGCCGCTCAATACCGCCTTCTCAATATTCAGGCTGCCTTCTTCCAGCAACTGCACTTGAATGTTCGGGTAGCGCCGACGGTATTCGGCAAAGAGCCCGGCGAACAGCGTATTGCTGCCCAACAGCGGCAGGCCCACACGCAGCTCGCCCCGCGCCATATGGCTCAAGTCGTCGAGCTCACTCAACAATTCCTGATGCAACCGCAGCATGCCTTCGGCCCGCTGCAACACCACATTGCCCGCAGCCGTCAGCCTGACTTGTGAACCCAGTCGATCGAACAGCGGCGTGCCAAGGCTGTGCTCAAGCTGCGCAACCTGTTTGCTCACCGCTGACTGGCTGATATGCAGACCTTGGGCCGCCTGGGTAAAGCCGCCCAGGCGTGCGACTTCAACAAAGGTGCGCAGGTGTTTGAATTCCATTTTCGTGATTCCATTTTGGAATGGCTATAAGTCTGACAATTCGTTTTCGGGATGGCAACAGGCTCTTTAAACTGAAGGCCTGTCTGGAATGGAAACATCATGAAACGCTTCGATGTAAAACACGTGGGTCGGCTGATCTGTGAACTGGCCGTATTGCTGGCGCTCTACTTTTCAGGCTGCCAACTGGCAGCCTGGGGGCACTTGCCGATACCGGGCGGTGTAGTGGGGATGGCGCTGTTGCTGCTGGCGTTTGCCCTGGGCTGGGTCAAGCCTGCGACCCTGCAACTGGGCGCTGGCGTGTTGATGGCTGAAATGCTGTTGTTCTTTATTCCCGCCCTGATGAGCCTCCTCGACTACGGCGTGATCGTGCGCGATGACGGCTGGCGCATCCTGCTGGTGATTGGCGTGAGTACTTTGCTGGTGATGGTCGTAACGGCATTTACCGTGGAAGCGGTGTGCCGCTGGAGGTTGCGCCATGAAGTTTGAGCTGATGCCCATGTTCTGGCTGTTGTTCACTCTGGCGACCTACGGCTTTAGCCGATGGTTATACCGGCGCACCGGGCGCTACCTGCTGTCGCCGCTGATCCTGGTGCCCGCCTTGCTACTTGCCGTGGCGGTGCCCCTGCACACCGCGTATGCCGAGTATTCAAGCAACACCCATTGGCTGATGCTGGTGCTGGGCCCGGTCACAGTGGCTTTCGCCGTGCCGATCTGGCAGCAACGCAAGTTGCTGGCCCGGCACTGGGTGGCGTTGTTACTGGGGATGCTGGCGGGCAGCGCGGTGTCTATCGGCAGTTCATTCTGGCTGGCCAGGGCGCTGTCGCTCGACACCTCACTGACCATGTCCCTGGTGCCGCGCTCCATCACCACGCCGTTTGCCATGCCGCTGGCCCAGGATCTGGGCGGCGTACCGGAGCTGACGGCCGTGTTCGTGATGTTTACCGGTGTGTTTGGTGCGTTGCTGGGCGGCATCTTGCTCAAGTGGCTGCCGCTGCGCAGCAGCCTGGCACGGGGCGCGTTGTTCGGCATCGGCGCTCACGGTGCGGGTGTCAGCCGCGCCCGGGAAGTGGGCAGCGAAGAAGGTTCGGTCGCGGGGCTGGTCATGGTCCTGACCGGCATCCTCAACCTGTTCGCTGCGCCGTTGCTGGCAATGGTGTTTTAGAAGGCATAAAAAAGGCCGCTGTAAAACAGCGGCCAAGGAAGACGTTCATCAAGGAGCTACAAATCAACGTCAGGGTAAATCGGGTGGCAGAGTCGATGCGACTCGATGCGGGCAAGTGCTGGAAAGTTCGACAAGAATAAGAGCTTGGCGGCAGCGGAGTAAGGCCGCTTTGCGACAATCTCTGTTACAGCTTTGGCAACAGTTGCCTGGCCGGAAAATGACGGTGGTTCAAGGGCTTGGGTGCTTGCCCGCGACGCGATAACTATGTGTTTCACCGCTTGTGCATGGCCCGTATTGAATGCGCCTTCACATGAATGCGCCCGACAGTTTCAGTCACGGCATCGCGCCGCACTGATCGGGGGCACCAACAGGAGGTACATCATGAGCCATATGGATAAACGCACACTCGATGCTGGCGACTTCACCCTTAAACCGAGCCCGGAAGTGGTCGAGCGGGTGCGTTCATTTCTGAATCAGCAGTTGCAACCTTTTGGGGTGGACTGCGAAAACATCTACATCAACACGGTCAACAACATCGTTGATGAGAGCCTGACCTTTAGCCAGGACCTGCTGGGCCTGGGCATGGATACGCTGGAGTGGGGCACCGTGCAGTCGCACAACGATTGGGAGAGCGGGGTTTTCTCCAAAGCCAATACGCTCCAGGACATGCACCGCATGCTGCAACTCCCCATCGAGCGCGTTGAGGCAATGATGCGAGAGTTGCTCGATGAGGCCAAATACAAGTGGATGGTTTGATACCGCCGATTATCAGTCCGGCTGGTAACCCATCCGCCAGCTGATGGCCTGGCTCGCAGCCAGCAATCGTTTGGCTGCGGGCCCGTTTTCATCGGCATGGAACAGTGACGTCGGGCCAACCACGGTCAGTACACCCGCCACCTTGGCGGTCGCATCAAATACCGGGGCCGATAACGCATCGACACCGGGCATCAGCAAACCGTGCACAAAGTGCAAGCCGCGTTCGCGGATCTGTTCACAGAGCCGGGTGTAGGCCTCAGGGGTTTGCAGCGGATGAACCAGGTCGGTTTTCAACTCCTGTTCGCGCAATTCGGCGGTTTCGCGGTCAGGCAAAAAGGCGTTGAACACCAGGCCCGTGGATGAACTCAACAGCGGTAGAACCGAACCCAGCTGGGTCACCACGGTGATAGCACGCACCGCCGGCTCTATATGCACCACGGTTGCGCCCTGATTGCCCCATACGGCCAAAAAGCAGGTTTCGTTCAAGTCATCACGCAGCTCGGCCAGGGGCATGGCGGCGACTTTGAGCACATCCATGTTGTTGAGCGCGGCCAATCCCACCCGCAACGCCTCGCGCCCCAGACCGTAATGGTTGGTGGCGACATTCTGCTCGGCAAAGCCACTGGCAATCAGTGCCTGCAAGTAGCGATGCACCTTGCTGGCTGGCATTTGCACGTGCTCGGCCAGGCGCGAGAGTGAGGTCGAGGGTGACAGCTGGGCCAGGGCCTTGAGGATGTCGGTACCGACCTCGGCTGAACGGACTTTTTGCTTGCCGGCACTCTCGTTGCTGCTGCGGGGCTTTTCCATGGCGATGCTTGGATCTCGGGACGAATGGGCGTCTTTATAGCTTGACGCTGAATACCAATCAAATTACGTTATGCGTAATTGGATTACGATAAAAATAACGCAGCGACGCGCCAACTGTTTCATCGCAGCGCGCAGTCAACTGTCTTCTCCACTCTGGAGGCTCCATGAACCTCGACGCGTCTTCGCCAGCCCTGGGCTATCAATCCGGGTTTGGCAACGAATTCAGCAGCGAAGCACTGCCCGGCGCCCTGCCGGTTGGTCAGAATTCCCCACAGAAAGCCCCTTACGGCCTGTACGCCGAATTGTTCTCCGGCACTGCGTTCACCATGGTGCGCAGCGAAGCGCGGCGCACCTGGATGTACCGCATCCAGCCGTCGGCCAACCACCCGGCGTTCGTCAAACTTGAGCGCCAACTGGCCGGTGGCCCGCTGGGCCCGGTGACGCCTAACCGCTTGCGCTGGAACCCGCTGCCGATTCCGGCCGAGGCCACCGATTTTATCGATGGCCTGGTGGGCATGGTGGCCAATAGCGGGGCGGAAAAACCCTCGGGCATCAGCATTTACCACTACTGCGCCAACACCTCGATGCAACGGGTGTTCTTCAATGCCGACGGCGAATTGCTGCTGGTGCCGGAGCAGGGGCGCTTGCGCATCTGCACGGAGCTGGGGCGACTGGACCTGGAGCCTCTGGAGATCGCGGTGATCCCCCGTGGCCTCAAGTTTCGCGTTGAGTTGCTCGACCCGCAGGCCCGCGGCTATGTCGCCGAGAACCATGGCGCGCCGCTGCGCCTGCCCGATCTGGGGCCGATCGGCAGCAACGGCCTGGCCAACCCGCGTGATTTTCTGACCCCGGTCGCCCATTACGAAGACACCCGGCAAGGCACGCCGCTGGTGCAAAAGTTTCTCGGCGAACTGTGGGGCTGCGAGCTGGATCATTCGCCGCTGAACGTGGTCGCCTGGCACGGTAATAACGTGCCGTACAAATACGACCTGCGTCGTTTCAACACCATCGGCACCGTCAGTTTCGATCATCCCGATCCGTCCATCTTTACCGTACTGACCTCGCCAACCAGCGTACCGGGCCTGGCCAACCTCGACTTTGTGATCTTCCCGCCGCGCTGGATGGTGGCTGAGAACACCTTCAGGCCACCGTGGTTCCATCGCAACCTGATGAATGAATTCATGGGCCTGATCCAGGGCAGCTACGACGCCAAGGCCGAAGGTTTCTTGCCCGGTGGTGCGTCGCTGCACAGTTGCATGAGCGCCCACGGGCCGGATGGCGAAACCTGTACCAAAGCGATTGCGGCCGAACTGCAACCGAGCAAAATCGACAACACCATGGCCTTCATGTTCGAGACCAGCCAGGTGTTGCGCCCCAGCCGGTTCGCCCTTGAGTGCCCGCAACTGCAATCGAACTACGACGCTTGCTGGGCCTCGCTGCCCGTGACCTTCACCCCGAATCGGAGATAACCCATGACCCAGTCCACTTTCACCCGCAGCTGGATCGACTCCGCCAACGGTCACCGCGACTTTCCGCTGCAAAACCTGCCGATGGGTATCTTCAGCATTGACGGCTCGGCCCCGCGCAGCGGGGTTGCCATTGGCGATGCCATTTTCGATCTGGAAGCCGGGTTGGCGGCCGGCCTGTTTGAAGGGCAGGCCAAGGCAGCTGTCGAGGCTTCGTTAGGCGGTGCACTCAACACCTACTTTGCGCTGGGCCGCAGTGCCCGTGTGGCCTTGCGCGAGCGCTTGCTTGAACTGCTGGGCGAAGGCAGCACCCTGCGCGGAAAAATCGAAGCGCAAGGTGCAAAGCTGCTGCCACTGGCGGCACACTGCCAACTGCACCTGCCCGCCAAAATCGGTGACTACACCGACTTTTATGTGGGCATCGAGCACGCGAAAAACGTCGGCAAACTGTTCCGCCCCGATAACCCGTTGCTGCCTAACTACAAGTACGTGCCGATTGGCTACCACGGCCGCGCCTCGACCATTCGAGCCTCCGGCGCCCAGGTGCTGCGACCTAAAGGCCAGACCTTGCCGGCCGGTCAGACCGAGCCGAGCTTTGGTCCGTGTGCACGCCTGGATTACGAACTGGAGCTGGGGATCTGGATTGGTCAGGGCAATGACATGGGCGATGCAATCCCGGTCAGCGAAGCAGGCGAGCACATCGCCGGTTTCTGCCTGCTCAACGACTGGTCTGCCCGTGACATCCAGGCCTGGGAATATCAGCCGCTGGGGCCGTTTCTGTCCAAAAGCTTCATCACCAGCATCTCGCCGTGGGTAGTCACCGCCGAAGCGCTGGAGCCGTTCCGTCGCGCACAGCCGGCCCGCCCTGAAGGTGATCCGCAGCCGCTGGCGTATCTGCTCGACACCAGGGATCAGGCCAATGGCGCGCTGGATATCGAACTTGAAGTGTTGTTGCTGACCGAGGCGATGCGCGAGCAGAACCTGCCAGCCCATAGACTGGGACTGAGCAACAGCCTGAACATGTACTGGACCGCAGCGCAGTTGGTGGCCCACCACAGCGTTAACGGGTGCCAGTTGCAGTCAGGCGACCTGTTTGGCTCCGGCACCCTGTCGGGGCCGGACCGCTCGCAGCTGGGCAGCCTGCTGGAAATTACCGAGGGCGGCAAACATCCGATCGAGCTGGCGTCGGGCGAAGTGCGCAAGTTCCTGGAAGATGGCGACGAAATCATCCTGCGTGCCCGTTGTACCCGTGAAGGCCATGCCTCCATTGGTTTCGGCGAGTGCCGGGGCAAGGTCATCGCCGCACGCTAAAAGGAGCGGGTCATGGAACTCTTCACCTACTACCGCTCGACGTCGTCCTACCGGGTGCGGATCGCGCTGGCACTCAAAGGCCTGGATTATCAGGCGGTGCCTGTCAATCTGATCGCTGCGCAGGGCGGTGAACATCGTCAGGCGGCGTATCTGGCGGTCAACCCGCAAGGCCGGGTGCCGGCCTTGCGCACCGATGAGGGCAGCGTACTGACCCAGTCGCCGGCGATCATCGAGTATCTCGAAGAGCGATATCCGCAGCCGGCGCTGCTCTCCCGGGACCTCACTACCCGTGCTCACGAGCGGGCGGTGGCCGCTTTGGTCGCCTGCGATATTCACCCGCTGCACAACGTCAGCGTGCTCAACCAGCTGCGCCAGCTGGGGCAGGGCGAGGATCAGGTCGAGCAGTGGATCAGTCACTGGATCACCCAAGGGCTGACAGCCATCGAGCAGTTGATAGGCGAGAGTGGCTACTGCTTTGGGCCTGAGCCCGGGTTGGCGGATGTATATGTGATCCCGCAACTGTATGCCGCGCAGCGGTTCAAGGTATCGCTGGCGCCGTACCCGCGTATTGCCCGGGTGGCGGCACTGGCTGAACAGCACCCGGCATTTATCCAGGCGCACCCGGCCAATCAATCCGATACTCCGGCCTGACAGCCTTCCGGGCCTCTTTGTGGGAACGGGCAAACCCGTTCCCACAGGGGTTATGACTTAAACCGTCAAAACGGCAAAGGCTTATTCCTGCGCACTTCAACGATTTTTCTGGCTCCGCCTATACTGGCGAGTACCCGTAATCATTCGAGGGCCTGACGATGTTTGCTCTCATGCAAAGCGCTCAGCTTGAGTCGCTGCACCTAAGTGTGGACCCCGTTACAGGCCTCAAAGCCGTGATTGCGATTCATAACACTCGCCTGGGGCCAGCGCTGGGGGGATGCCGCTATCTGGCGTATCCCAACGACGAAAGTGCGGTGAATGATGCCATCCGTCTGGCCCAGGACATGAGCTATAAAGCGGCGTTGGCCGGGCTGGCGGTGGGGGGCGGGCAAGCAGTGGTCGTGCGTGCGGCCCATGTCGACAGCCGTGCCGCGCTGTTTGAAGCGTTTGGCCGCTGCGTTAATCAGCTGGACGGGCGCTATATCACCGCGATCGACAGCGGTACTTCTACTGCCGACATGGACTGCATCGCCCAGCATACCCAGCATGTCACCAGCACCACCGCTGCCGGCGATCCTTCGCCGCATACGGCCATGGGGGTGTTTGCCGGTATTCGCAGCACCGCCTCGTCGCGTTTGGGCAGTGACAACCTTGAAGGTTTGCGGGTGGCGGTGCAGGGGTTGGGCAAGGTCGGTTACGCGCTGGCCGAGCAACTGCATGCCGCGGGTGCCGAGTTGCTGGTGTGCGATACCGATCCCGGCAAGGTACGCCTGGCCATGGATCAGTTGGGTGCGCACCCCATCGCCTGTGAGGCTTTGCTCAGCACCCCGTGCGACATCCTGGCGCCGTGCGGGCTGGGCGGAGTTTTGAACTGGCACAGCGTGGCGCAACTGCGCTGCTCGGCTGTGGCCGGATGTGCGAACAATCAGCTGACCAATCTGCAAGTGGCCGACCAGCTCGAACGGCGAGGCATTTTGTATGCGCCCGATTACGTCATCAATTCCGGAGGGCTTATCTACATGGCCCTGACCCATGAAGGGGCTGCGCCCGAGGCCATCAATGATCAGTTGTTGCGCATCAGCCAGCGTCTGACCGGCATCTACGCCCACGCCCAGGCCGAAAAGCGCTCACCGGCCCGGGTCTCGGATGAACTGGCGCAGCAGTTGTTGTACCCCAAGGAATAAGTCGGGGCCCTGTCAGTCATTGATTTTGCTGCAACTGGCACTGTTCCTCGGCATGGCTGAAGCGTCTTTCAAATTCGACCAGCCCGGCATAGACCTGTTGCAACGCCTCGATCTGGCGGGTCACCGCCTGTTTTTTGCTGGCGATGGCGCTGCTCACCACCTCCCATGGCAGCGCCCGACCCCGGTGCTCATCAAGGATCGCCTGCATTTCCTTGAGCTTGAACCCCAGTTGCTGCGCACATTTGATAAACATAAGCAGTTCCACGCTTTGCTCGCAGTAGACGCGATAGGCGCCACGGCGTTGTGCCGGGGGTAACAGGCCGATTTCTTCGTAGTGGCGAATGCTTTTGACGGTGGTGCCTGATAGCCGGGCGGCTTTGCCTATGTACATAAAAGTCCTTTTTTATGGCTGCCCGCTGATTTGGCGCTTACCGGGTGGCGAGCGTGCGGGCTTGCTGGAGCCAAATATCTCGTTGTTTGCCCGTGGAATCCAGGATCGGGCCAAATGTCAGGGTTGCGAGGGGTTTTATGCCACAAAACGCCAGTGTGGTTTTGCGCATTTGATGCAGCCCCGGCATGCGGTAAATCCATTTGTAGTACCAGGGCGGTGTGTCCATGGTCACCAGCAGGTGTGCGCTGCGACCTTTGAGAAGCTTGTCGGGGAAGGCCTTGCCCTTGCGATATTGAAAGGCAAAACCGGGCAGCAGGATGCGGTCCAGAAACCCTTTGAGCAGCGCCGGGATCCCGCCCCACCAAATTGGATAGACCCACACCATATGCTCGGCCCAGGTGATATCGGCCTGGGCGTCGAGCAGGTCTGGCTCCAGGGCCTGGATTTGTTTGTAGCCTTCACGCAGTACCGGGTCGAAGTGCAAGGCACCCAAGCGCACTACGCGTACATCATGGCCGGCCGCGACGGCTGCCTCGATATAGCTGTCTGCCAGTGCGCTACAGAAACTGTCAGTGCAGGGGTGACCCAGAATCACCAGTACTCGCTTGCTCATCATGACACCAACCTGAAAGGGGGCCTTTGAGGGTAGGGTCTGCCCCGTAGGGGAGAGTCAAGCGAGGGACGGGGCGATTACTCGCTGTCGACCAGCAACTCGGACAGGGCGTCCGGCTGGCTCTTGAAGGCCTTGGCAAACACATCGCGGTTTTTCGCCATGTAGATACCGGCTTCTTCGACTTGCTGTTCGCTCAGTGACGGCACAGCCTTTTGCAACACTTCAGCCAGCAATTCGGCCAGCTCCAGCATTTTGTCATGACGGTCAGCTTCGGCTTTATCCATGAACAAACGCTCCAGATCTCGGCTGCTGCGGTATACCACTTCGACGGCCATTTACCACCTCATATGCCTTCACGTAAATTATCTAGCGATTACTGTATTTATATACAGCGAAAAGGATAAGCCAATCACCAGGATTTGAATAGCGGCTTTTTTACTCTAGCTGCAAATGGAGCGCTATTGAGGTGCGAGCGGGGCATGCGAGGTGTCTAATAGCCGCTGGCCACCTTCTCACCAGAAGAGACTGGCCTTTTTTCTGCATGTAAAAAGCGTCATGTGTATCGCGGATGATCCGTTCGAGTCGATTCAAGGAGCTGCATCGTGAGAGTTAACAAAGCTGAAAAGCTACGTCGCCAGGTTCATGAACTGGCCGAGTCGATGGGCAATCTGTTCGTTGAGACCTTCCACTACATGGCGTTGTTCGCCATTGGTGCGGTCACTGCCTGGGCGGCGGTGATGGAATTTCTGGGGATGGTGGAGAAGGGCAACATCACCATTGATGACATTTTGCTGCTGTTCATCTACCTCGAACTGGGCGCCATGGTCGGGATTTACTTCAAGACCAACCATATGCCGGTACGGTTCCTGATTTACGTGGCGATCACGGCGCTGACCCGCTTGCTGATTTCCAACGTGTCACATCACAACCCGCCGGACATGGGCGTTGTGTACCTGACCGGGGCGATTCTGTTGCTGGCGTTTGCGATCCTGGTGGTGCGCTATGCATCCTCGCAGTTCCCGTCGGTGAAGATCGAGAACCCGCATCGCAAGACCGGTGCCGGCTCCGGTGAACACCCTGAGGTGGAGAAGGGCGAGCTGTAACCGCAACGACATGAAAAAGGGCGGGCTTACCGAAGTAAGTCCGCCCTTTTTTGTGCGTCCTGAACGCTGAATCAGCTATTGAGTTCGAGTTCTTTTTCTTTCTCCAAAAACTCTTCTTCCAGCAGGGCGTCAGCACTCTGCTTTGGCTCTTTCTCCTCAAACCCTTCCGGGGCGAGGGTCACTGTACGTTTGCCACGCAGCTTGCCGAACAAGTGTTCCAGAGCGTGCTCCAGTTTTTCAGCGGCACCCTCCACGGCTTGTGTCAGCGAATCAGCGTCGTGGGACACGAGAATCGGCTGGTGTCCTTTAGGTCGAGCCTCCATTTTGCAGCGTTTGTCTTTAGGACCAGACTTGCCACCATTTTCATCGCTGAGATGAACTTCGACCCGGGTCAAAAATTCCAAATGGCGTTCGAGCGTTACTTCAACAGTAGCGGTAACCCAGTCTTGGGTGCGTTTGTCACTGTCGATGTGTTTATCGGAAAAGACGTGAGTAAGCATAGTTCTTCCCTTATATAAGCGTGCTCGTGTGAGGTCTGACGGCCTCGAGTACCCAAAGGTTCATCGTCATCGCTCAGTTACAGTGTTTGGGCCGATGACGAAATATTTCAAGCACTATTTTCAGGAAGTCTCACGCGCTGTGACTGGCGTCAGTCTTTGGCTGTAAGAAAAGCCCGCATGGGCGGGCTTTGGTTGATTTATATCAAAATGCGACAGATGTCTGGACGTAAAGCGTGCGCGGTTCGCCCACGTATTTGCCCTTGTTGTTATCGTCAAACGAGCGGGTGTAGTACTCGTGATTGAGGATGTTTTTGACCCCCACGGCCACGTTCAGATCAGACAGCTGGTGGCCGAAGTCATAGCCCACACGGCTGTTGAACACCATGTAACCGGGGATTAAACCGGTGCTGCCATCAGCGCTTTCGGCGCGGGTGTTGGCGTTGTCGGCAAACTGGTTGCTCTGGAAGGTGCTGTCCAGGTTGGCTTTCCACGGACCCTCGGTGTATCCCACCCCGATGCTGCCCTTGTTTTTCGAGGAGAACGGTACACGATTGCCTTTGTTCGGCCCATCTTCGCGGATGGTCGCGTCAACATAGGCATAGCTGGCGTACACGTCGAAACCGGCCAGTGCCGGGCTCAAGCCATCCAGCGCATAGTTGACGCTGGCCTCGATCCCTTGATGACGTGTTTTACCCCGTGCGATCACGGTGTCGGTGGTCTGGTTGCTGTCGTACTGGTTGTTGAAGTTGATCAAAAATGCGCCGATCTCCGCGCGCAGGTTGCCATTGTCGTAGCGCGTACCGAGTTCCCAGGTACGGGCTTTCTCGGGTTTGACTTCGCCGCCGGTGACACGGTTGGGCATCTGGCTGTATTGCACGCTGCCGAACGAACCTTCGGTGTTGGCATAGATATTCCAGCTGTCCGTCACGTGGTACATCACGTTCAGCGCCGGCAGCGGGGTGTTGTAGTCGCCCTTGTATTTGACGTGGGTCAGCAGGTTGGTTTGCTGTTGCTCGATCATCTCGTAGCGAATGCCGGGGGTGAATGTCCATTTGCCGATGTCGATCTTGTCATCGATAAAGAACGCATGGGCTTCGGTGGCACCGCGGGTGTCGCGGTCATTGCGGCTGTCGGTGGTGGGCAGCTGGTTGGCGGCAATGGGCGTGCGATAGCGCAGCTCGTGGCCGGCTTCGCTGATGTAGCGATATCCTGCGCCCACTTCGTGGCTGCTGCTGCCCAGGTCAAAGCCCTGGGCTATGCGGGTTTCGATCCCGCGTACCCAGTATTCCCGTGGCGACAGCGAGAGGAAGGTGCCCTGGTCCAGATAACCGCTGCGCAGGGTTTTGGTGAAGAAGCTGTTGACCGTGAATTCGCGGCGGTCTTGCTGGTAGCGATAGCCGAAGTTGACCAGGGTGCGACGGCCCCAGAACTTGTCGTTCGGGCGCGTCGACTGGTACGGATCAGCTTTGTAGGCCGCGGTGCTCAGGCCGCCGGGCATATCGGCTTCGCCATCGTAGTACTGGGCCATGGCGTGCACGCTGTTGGCTTCGTCGATCTGGTAGTTGCCCTTGAGGATCAAGTCGTCGATGCGCGTGTCGCTGTGCTCGCGCCAGTCGCCGCCGCGGGTGCCGGAGTACAGCAAGGCGCCACCCAGGCCATTGTCGTTGGTGCCACCGGCCAGCAGGTTGGCGGTTTTCTTGAAGCCATCCTGGGTGGATGACGGGCTGGTCTCGGTCTGGAAACCGGCCTTGACGGTAGGTTCATCAGGAATAGCGCGAGTCACGAAGTTGACGATACCGCCGACGTTTTGCGGGCCATAACGCACGGCACCGCCACCGCGCACCACGTCAACCGCGTCCATGTTGCCCATGCTGATCGGGGCAAACGACAGCTGCGGCTGGCCGTAGGGGGCGAAGGGTACCGGGATGCCGTCCATCAACACGGTGGAGCGGGTAGCCAGCCGTGGGTTTAGCCCGCGAATGCCGAAGTTGAGCGCCATGTCGTGACTGCCGGTGCCGTTGTTTTCCGGGGCGTTGACGCCGGGGATGCGATTGAGCACCTCACGGGCGCTGGTGGCGCCCTGACGCTCGAACGCTTCGCGGCGGATCACGTCGCGGGCACCGGGGTGTTCAAATACATCGGTTTGCGCCGCGTCGCCCAGCCAGTCGCCGACCACGCTGGATGCGCCCAGTTCTATGCTCGCAGGCGCTGCAGAGGCGGTTACGGGTTGCAGACTGAACGCGCCCAGCCCCTCGGCGCGGGCTTGCAGCCCTGTGCCTTCCAGCAACGCCTGCAGGCCTTGTTCGGGCTCGTAAGTGCCTTCCAGGCCCTTGCTCTGAATGCCGCTGGCGGTGGTGGAGCTGAACGAAATCAGCACCCCGGCTTCACGACCGAACTGGTTCAGGGCGTTTTCCAGTGAGGCGGGGGCGATGTGATAAGCCTTGGCATCGGCCAAGGCCATCGGCAGAACGCTAAAACTCAAACTGGCACCCAGCAGCAAGCGGGCTAAAGAGGTGAGACGAAAAGGCTGAACAGGCATGAACGAATCCTGGAAAGGTAATAATCGAAGTGGCTTACCTCCTCTGTCACGCCAGATTCGAAAACAGCTCACATTTTTTGAAATTGATGCGGACCCCTTGTGGGAGCGGGGTCATGGTGTGAGTCAGGCTTTCGCTTCGACCGTCACCCAATACCGGGTAAAGCGCTTGACCCGCACCGGCAGGCTGACTTGCAGCAGGTCCAGAACCCGCTCGCTGTCGTCCACCGGATAGGTGCCGGAGATCAGCAGGTCGGCCACTGTTGGATCGCAGTTGAGCCGGCCGCGGCGATAGCGTCCCAGTTCAGCCAAGAAGTCCCCGAGGCGCATGTGGGCGGCCACCAGCATGCCGTCGGTCCAGGCGCCGCTGCCCGCATCCAGCGGCCGCGGGGTGCTCCAGCCCTGGCGGTCAAAGCTCAGTTGCTGACGGGGTTGCACCCATAGCGCTGGCCCTGGATGGGCGGCCGGGGTGAGTTCAACCCGGCCATCAAACACGGCGAGTTCGGTGCGGTCGCCGAATTGGCGCACATTCAGGCGTGCGGCCTGGGGTTGCAATGCGCCGTGGGCGGTCAGTACCTGCAAGGGGCGGGCATCCCGGGCGCTGGTCAGCTGCATCTCGCCTTCGAGCAGGCGAATGACCCGGTGCTGCGCATCAAAACGTACGTCCACCGAACTGCCGGTGTTGAGATGAATCTGGCTGCCATCGTGCAATTGCAGCCTGCGCCGTTGCCCCACCGGGGTGCTGAAGTCTGCCAGCAGCGGGGCGATGGGCAATCGGTCGCGCAAGCCATAGGTCAGCGCCGATCCTGCGCCCAACAGCAACAACAGTTTCAGGGCCTGACGCCGGCTGCTGCTTTGGGGGGCATTCAAGGCCGCGTGGGCCAGTGGCGATGACAAGTTGCGCAAACGCTGGTTGACCCGCTGGATATGCTCCCACGCCCGCTGATGTTCGCCATGGGCCTGCAGCCATTGTTCCCAGGCTTGCTGGCGCTGGGGGGCGAGGGCGCCGCCCTGCATTTCGATCAGCCAGCTCACCGCTTGCCCGGCAACATCCGAACCGATGTCGGGCGGGTTGTTGAACGCGCCGCTCACAGGGCGAAGTAGCAGCGCAGGGCTGCCTTGCTCAAATGACGTTTGACCGTGGCAATCGAAATGCCCAGTCGGGCACCGATCTGGGCATGGCTCAGGCCATCGACCTGGGCCAGCAGAAAGGCCCGCTTGACCGGGGAGGGCAGGCCGTCGAGCAACTGATCCAGCTCCATCAGGGTTTGCAGGATGATCGCCCGTTCTTCTTCGCTGGGTGCGAGTTGCTCGGGCATCTCGGCCAGTGCCAGCAGATAGGCGCGCTCCAGATCCTGGCGACGGTAGTGATTGAACAGCACGCGCTTGGCGACGACGGTCAAGAACGCCCGGGGCTCGGCCAGGGAGGGCGTTTCACGGGCGGTCAGCAGCCGCATGAAAGTGTCCTGGGCCAGGTCGGCGGCACTTTGCGGGCAGCCCAGCTTGCGCCGCAACCAGCCCGTGAGCCAGCTGTGGTGGTCCTGATAGAGGACCTCGACGGTGTTTGACTGCGGCAACGACCACTCCAGCTGCATTGAAAACGCGTTAGAGAACAAGAATTGTTCGCATTGTATGGGTGGCTGATTGCATTGAGCAATCACCGCTTATCAATGACATGGACACAGCCCGACATATGTTTTTGCATATGAGAATATTTATCATTAGTATCGCTTTCCTTTCTGACCTGCGCCCCGATGTCCATGACCCCTCCCGAACTCAAGGATGGCCCCAGCAATGAATCGCGCCATGGACGAGCGCATTTTCTGCAGGTGTTTTTGTCCCAGCGTCCGCAAATGGAAGCGCTGGTGAGCCGCCGCGTGGGGTGCCGGGCCACTGCTGCCGATCTGGTTCAGGACTTGTTCCTGCGGTTTTGGCGCCGGCCTCTGGTGCAGGTTGAAGAACTCAGCACCTACCTGCTGCGTTGTGCGGGCAACATCGCCATTGACCATTTGCGCAGCGAAGGCACCCGCGAGCGGATCAGCCATCAGTGGCAGCCCTTGGCGGATACCAAAAGCTGCGAGCCCCAGGCGGCGCTGGAAGCAGGCAACGATTTACGCCAGGTCGAGGCGGCCTTGCGCAGCCTGCCCGAGCGCACGCGGCATATTTTTTTGCTCAACCGGATTCACGGTCGCACCTATGCCGACATCGCCAAGGTCATGGGCGTGTCCCAAAGTGCCGTTGAAAAACATATGATGCGCGCCCTGGAGGCCTGCAAGGCCAGTTTGCGTGAGCCGCCGCCCGAGACCCTGTCGTGATCAGTCGTTCGAGTATCCCCGTCACCCCCGAGCAAGAGCGCACCGCGCTGGCGTGGCTCAGTGTGTTGCACGATCAGCCCGACAGCGGTGACCAGGCCACCTTCAGTCGCTGGCTGCAGGCCGACCCGGCCCACGCCGAGGCCTATGCCCGGGCACAGGTGGTGTGGGAGTTGAGCGAGGTGGCCGGCACCACCTTGGCAGACGAAGAGGCCCTGGTGATGCAGCGTTACCTCAACGCGATGGACAGGTCCCGGCGCAGCCTCCTGCGGCACTGGGCCAGCGGGTTGGCGGTGGCGGCCTGTTTGCTGCTGATGGTCGGCGTGTTTGCCGGCTGGCAGCCTGCCCGCTGGCTGGATGATCTGGGCGCTGATTATGTGAGCGTACCGGGGCAAGTGCGCACGGTGGTGCTGGCCGACCAGTCCCGGGTCACGCTCGATGCCGACAGTGCCATTGCGGTGAACTTCAGTGGCGGTGAGCGCCATGTGCAACTGCGCCGTGGCGTGGCCTTCTTTCACGTCACCCACACCGGTGAGCCCTTTGTCGTGGATGCCGAGGGCGGCGAAGCGCGGGTGCTGGGTACTGAGTTTGAAGTGCGCCTGCAGCCGGGTGGGGCGCAAGTCACGGTGCTGTCCGGGCGGGTAGGGGTCAGGGCGAGCAAGAACGCGGCGCAGCAGATCCTCACCGCGGATCAGCAACTGACCTACGATGGCGGCGTGACCGATGCGGTGCACCACGTCGACAGCCAGGCCCGACTGGGTTGGCGCACAGGCTGGCTGACCTACTCCAGAACGCCGATGGTCGACGTCGTGGCGGACCTCAAGCGTTATTACCCGGGGCAGATTGTGTTGCTCAATGCCCAATTGGGCACACGGCGCATCAGTGGCAGCTTCCCCAGCCAGGACCCGCAAGCGGTGCTCAATTCGTTACAGGGCGTGCTCGGGTTTGAACAGCACAGTGTGTTTGGGCTGATTGTGTTGCGTTGACCCCCCCTGACAATCATTCCTTCTGTAGGAGCCGACTTGCTCGCGATGCAGACGCCGCGGTTCACCGGATACACCGTAGCGATCCGACCGCGAACAAGCCCGCTCCCGCATCCGAAATTATTTTTGCGCATCAGGTGAGGTAACCCCCGTTCCCATCCGTGTAGTGCTTGAAAATGCGAAAAATTCGTATTCCGTATCGAGTCAACACACAGGTCATGAGCATGAAGTCCAGGGCAAGTTCGGTGAAACAGTGGTTGGGGGCTTCTGCGTTTGTGATGGCCGGGTTGGCACTAAACCCGGTTTGCGCAGCAATGGCCGCCGAGGCTACCCGGCAAGCCAGTGCGCTGTTTGAGTTCAACCAGCCCGCCAAACCGCTGCCCCGGGCCCTGAACGACTTCAGCCGCTTGACCGGCCTCAGCGTGGTCTACACCGACGAAGCGCCTTTGGGCCTTCAAGCCCCGGCCATCAAGGGCCGCATGAGTGCCGGCCAGGCCTTGCAGCAGTTGCTCGCGCAGTCGGGCTTCAATGCCCGGCGCACCGACGCCAACACCTTCGCCCTCGAACCCCGGCCCACGGCAGGCGCCTTGAACCTGGGCGCCACCAGCATTACCTCGCAGGCTTCGGATGACACCAGCTATCAGCCACCGGCCAGCACTTCGGTGATGCGCGGCACGGGCTCGAGCATGGAGATCCCGCAAACCATCAACGTGGTGGCTGCCCAGGTCATTCGCGATCAGGCACCGCGCAATCTGGACGACGCTTTGAACAACGTCAGCGGTATCACCCAGGGCAACACGCTGGGCAGCACCCAGGACTCGGTGATGAAGCGCGGTTTTGGTGACAACCGCGACGGTTCGATCATGCGCGATGGCATGCCATTGGTGCAGGGCCGGGCGATGGGGGCCGCGACGGAGCGGGTCGAAGTACTCAAGGGCCCGGCCTCGTTGCTCTACGGGATTCAAGACCCGGGCGGCGTAGTCAACGTGGTCAGCAAAAAACCGCAGCTTGAGCAGTACAGCGCGCTCACTGTGCGTGGCTCAACCTATGGATCGGGCAAAAACGGCAGTGGCGGCAGTCTGGACAGCACCGGCCCGTTGGGGGATTCGGGCCTGGCATACCGGATGATCATCGACCACGAGGACGAAGATTACTGGCGCAACTTCGGTGTGCATCGCGAGACGCTGATCGCACCGTCTCTGGCCTGGTATGGCGACAACACCCAAGTGCTGCTGGCATACGAACACCGCGAGTTTCTGACCCCGTTTGACCGGGGTACGGCGATCAACCCGGCCACCAACCACCCGCTGGATATCCCGGCCACGCGCCGTCTGGATGAGCCGTTCAACAATATGGAAGGGCGCTCCGACCTGTATCGCCTTGAAGTCGATCACGACCTCAACGACGACTGGAAAGCCCATTTCGGCTACAGCTGGAACCGCGAGACCTACGACGCCAGCCAGGTGCGCGTCACCAAGGTCAACCCGGACGGCACACTGACCCGCAAAATGGACGGCACCAAAGGCGCCATCACCACAGACCGTTTTTCCACCATCAGCCTGCAAGGCAAGGTCCAGGCGGCGGGCATGCAGCATGACCTGGTGTTTGGCGTGGATGACGAATACCGCAAAATCTACCGCGCCGAGCTGATCCGCGAGGACAGCCAGTCCACCTTCAGTTACGAGAACCCGGTGTATGGCAATGAAGTTGCCGGCACCACCGTCAGCGCCAGTGACAGCAACCAGACCGACTTGCTGCGCAGCGATTCGCTGTTTGCCCAGGACTCCATCCACCTCACCGACCAGTGGATTCTGGTGGCGGGGGCGCGCTTCCAGAAGTACGACCAGCTGGGCGGTAAAAGCATTCCGTTCAAGGTCAGCACCGACACCAGCGGTGTGAAGTGGATCCCCCGTGCCGGGCTGGTGTACCGCTACACCGATGAGCTGTCGTTCTATGGCAGCTACACCGAATCTTTCAAGCCCAACTCCAGCATTGCGCCGCTGACGGGCGGTGTGGTGCTGGATTCGTCCATCGCACCGGAGCAGTCCAAGTCCTGGGAACTGGGGGCCAAACTGGATTTGCCGGGGCGCATTACCGGCACCGTGGCCTTGTACGACATCAAAAAACGCAACGTGCTGGTGTCCTCCACTGTGGATGGCATTACGGCTTACTCGGCGGCCGGTGAAGTCCGCTCGCGGGGCCTTGAACTGGACGTCAGCGGCCAGCTGAGCGACCAGTGGAGCCTGATCGCCAGCTACGCCTACACCGATGCCGAAGTCACCAAAGATACGACCTACCAGGGCATGCGCTTGCAGAACGTGGCCAAAAACAGCGGCTCGGTATCGGCGGTTTATGATTTTGGCAACATCGCAGGCGGCGACAAATTGCGCGTTGGCGCAGGCGCCCGCTACGTGGGCGAGCGTGCCGGTGATGCGCTGAACGACTTCGACCTGCCGGGCTACACCGTGGCGGATGCCTTTGCGACCTACGACACCCGGATCGAAGGGCAAAAGGTCAAGTTCCAGGTCAACGTCAAAAACCTCTTCGACCGCACCTACTACACCTCGGCAGCCAGCCGCACCTTTGTGTCGATCGGGGACTCACGGCAAGTGACGTTCTCCAGCACATTGGAGTTTTAAAGGCCGCAGCCTCGGGACATGGCTTTGTGTGGGAGCGGGCTTGCTCGCGATGGCCTTAGCGCGGTTTGCCTGATACACCGCGTCGATCCAATCGCGAGCAAGCCCGCTCCCAAAGATGAAAGTTGTGGGGTTACCTGAACACCGCCCGATATTCCCCCGGCGTGCAGCCCAGGCTTTGTTTGAAGCGGTTGGCGAAGTGGCTGGCGCTGGCAAAGCCGCAGGCCAGCGCCACATCACCCAGGGGCAGTGGGCTGTT
The DNA here is from genome assembly GCF_055408345.1 of Pseudomonas sp. B424. Taxonomy (NCBI): domain Bacteria; kingdom Pseudomonadati; phylum Pseudomonadota; class Gammaproteobacteria; order Pseudomonadales; family Pseudomonadaceae; genus Pseudomonas; species Pseudomonas sp. B424. The sequence continues at coordinate 141,344 of NZ_JBUZTL010000009.1, forward strand.
GCGCAGCAAATCGCGGGCGCGGGTCAGGCGGCGGGCCAGCAAGTACTGGTGCGGAGGCACGCCGAAGCTTTCGCGGAACATGCGCGCAAAGTGATAAGGCGACAGCGCGCACTGCGCCGCCAGTTGGCCGATGTTCAGCGGTTCGGCCAGTTGGTGTTCGATGTATTCGACCAGTTGGCGACGCTGGAAGGCCGCCAGCCCGCCCTTGAGTTGCAACCCGCTGCGCATCCCCACCTGACTGAGCACGGCATGATCCAGCAACTCGCTGGCCAGGCTGCTGGTCAGCAGGCGTTCGCCGGGTTCGTCCCAGTTCATTTCGATCAGTCGATGAAAACGCCGGCTTTGCTGTTCGTCATCCAGAAAGGTGATTTCACGCAGCTGCAGTTCCCGTGGTTCGCGGTCGAGCAGGGTGATGCACCCCAACGCAAATTGCTCCCGGCTGACATACACATGGGCCAGACGTATCTCGCCATTGATGACCCACGCCGATTGGTGATCTGCAGGCAGGACGCACAGCTTGCCCGGCGCCCCTTTGGCCCCGGGTTGCTCACGACGAAAGGTGCCAGTGCCGCCGGAGATGTAGCACGACAACGTGTGATGGGTCGGCGCTTGATATTCGCGGGCGTCGTGGTGGTTGGTCCACAAAGCAGCGGCCATGCCTTCACTCAGCTCGACACTGTGCTCCAGACGGGCATTGGGCGAGCTGTTCATGGACTGGAAAACTTGCAGGGTATCGAATGCGGGCATGTTCGCATCCTACTCCCTCGTATCCAGGCCGCCAGCCCCGGGCCAACAAAAGCGCAAGAATCTGCAAGTGGCCGCACAGACCGGGGATCACACTAAAAGCCATTGTCTGGAGTGCGCCATGAATCTGTTTTTGTATCTGTCGACTGTGCTGATCTGGGGCACCACGTGGATTGCCCTCAAGCTGCAACTGGGGGTGGTGGCGATTCCGGTGTCCATCGTTTACCGCTTTGGTCTGGCGGCGCTGGTGCTGTTTGCCGTGCTGCTGCTCAGCCGCAAGTTGCAGGTGATGAACAGGCGCGGGCATATGATTTGCCTGGCTCAGGGGTTGTGCCTTTTTTGCGTTAACTTCATGTGTTTTCTGACGGCCAGCCAGTGGGTGACCACAGGCTTGATCGCGGTGGTGTTCTCTACAGCCACCCTGTGGAACGCACTGAATGCGCGGATCTTCTTCAAGCAGAAAATCGCCCGCAATGTCATCGCCGGTGGTGCGCTGGGGATGCTCGGGCTGGGCTTGCTGTTCTGGCCTGAACTGAGCGGCCATGCCGCAACGCCGCACATTTTGCTCGGCCTGGGGTTGGCGCTGATCGGTACCCTGTGTTTTTCGGCGGGCAACATGCTGTCCAGCCTGCAACAAAAAGCCGGGCTCAGGCCGCTGACCACCAATGCCTGGGGCATGCTCTATGGCGCGAGCATGCTGGCGGTGTACTGCGTGTTCAGCGGTATCCCGTTCGGTATGGAGTGGAACACGCGCTACATTGGCTCGCTGCTGTACCTGGTGATTCCGGGTTCGGTGATCGGGTTCACGGCCTACCTGACCCTGGTGGGGCGCATGGGCCCGGAGCGCGCCGCTTATTGCACAGTGCTGTTCCCGTTGGTGGCGCTGAACGTGTCGGCGTTTGTTGAAGGCTACCAGTGGACGGCTCCAGCCTTGGCCGGGCTGGTACTGGTGATGCTGGGCAACGTGCTGGTGTTTCGCAAGCCCAAACCGGTGGCACTGAACGCCAAGCTGGCGTGAGCCTCCCCCCCTGTGGGAGCGGGCTTGCTCGCGATCGGATCGCCGAGGTGTGACTGATACACCGCGTCGCTGTCATCGCGAGCAAGCCCGCTCCCACAACAGGCCTTGCGTCAGCCCTTGAACACCTGCGGGTTGACCAGGTCTTGCGGGCGCTCGCCCAGCAGGGCGCTGCGCAGGTTGGCCAGCGCACGGTTGGCCATCGCTTCGCGGGTTTCATGGGTCGCCGAGCCAATGTGGGGCAAGGTCACGGCGTTTTTCAATGCAAACAAAGGTGACTCGGCCAGCGGCTCTTTCTCGTAAACGTCCAGGCCCGCGCCACGAATGGTGCCGTTTTGCAGGGCTTCGATCAGGGCCGGCTCGTCCACCACAGGGCCGCGGGAGATGTTCACCAGGATGGCACTTTTCTTCATCAGCCCCAGTTCGCGATGGCTGATCAGGTGTTTGGTCTTCTCGCTGAGCGGCACCACCAGGCAGACAAAATCTGCCTCGGCCAGCAGTTGGTCCAGGCTGCGAAATTGCGCGCCCAGTTCTTGTTCAAGCTCGGTCTTGCGGCTGTTGCCGCTGTACAGGATTGGCATGTTGAACCCCAGTCGACCCCGGCGAGCAACGGCTGCACCGATATTGCCCATGCCGACGATCCCCAGGGTTTTGCCATGCACATCGCTGCCGAACAAGGCGGGCGGCACGCTGGCTTGCCACTGGCCGGCCTTGGTCCAGGCGTCCAGTTCAGCGACCCGGCGGGCGCTGCTCATGATCAGGGTAAAGCCCAGGTCAGCGGTGCTTTCGGTGAGTACGTCCGGGGTGTTGGTGAGCATGATGCCGCGCTCGTTGAAATAGTCGACATCGTAGTTGTCGTAACCCACCGACACGCTGGACACGACTTCCAGCTGTTTGGCGTTTTCCAGTTGCTTGCGACCCAGCTTGCGGCCGACGCCGATCAAACCATGGGCGTGGGGCAGCGCCTCGTCGAACTGTGCGTTGATATCGCCCAGCTTGGGGTTGGGGGCGATGACGTTGAAGTCCTGCTGCAAGCGCTCGATCATTTCGGGCGTTACGCGGCTGAAGGCGAGTACGGTTTTTTTTGTGCTGGGAAGGCTCATCGGAACAAGGCTCATCGGCTGTCGGGAATGTAAGCACGCTAACATTCCCGACAGCCCTGCGCCAATATCCGGTGGAACCTTGGGCAGGGTGCTATCAGCTATACGTCGCCAGTTCGGTCTGGTGCGCTGCCAATATCTCCGGCAAGGAGCCTTTCATGTACTCCACCCAGGTTTTGATTTTGGCATCCAGATACTGGCGTGACGGGTAGATGGCGTACAGGTTCAGTTCTTGCGAGCGGTACTTGGGCAGCATGCGCACCAGTGTGCCGTTGCGCAGGCCTTCGATGGCGGCATATACCGGCAGCACACCCACGCCCATGCCGCTGGTGATCGCGGTTTTCATCGCATCGGCGGAGTTGACCAGGAACGGCGAGGAGTTGATCAGCACCATCTCCTGACCTTCCGGGCCTTCGAACACCCATTTATCCAGCGCAATCACCGGGCTTACCAGGCGCAGGCAGGCATGGTTGAGCAGGTCGCTGGGCTTGGTTGCGTTGCCGTAGGCTTTCACGTAACCGGGCGATGCGCAGACGATGCTGTAGGTGATGCCCAGGCGCTGGGACACAAAGCCCGAATCCGGCAGCTCGCTGGCCAGCACGATGGACACGTCGTACCCCTCGTTGAGCAAATCCGGCACGCGGTTGGCCAGGGTCAGGTCGAAGGTCACATCCGGGTGGGCCTTGCGGTAACGGGCAATGGCGTCGATCACAAAGTGCTGGCCGATGCCGGTCATGGTGTGCACTTTCAGTTGGCCGGCAGGGCGCGAGTGAGCGTCGCTGGCCTCGGCTTCGGCTTCTTCGACAGAGGCCAGGATCTGCTCGCAACGCAATAAATAGCGCTTGCCGGCTTCGGTCAGGGCAATGCGCCGGGTGGTGCGGTTCAAGAGGCGGGTTTGCAGGTGGGCCTCAAGGTTCGAGACCGCGCGCGACACATTGGCGGTGGTGGTATCCAGCATGGCGGCAGCGGCCGTGAAACTTCCGGCTTCGGCTACGCAACTGAAGGCGCGCATATTTTGCAAAGTGTCCATGGAGTGCTCTCAAGGGGCGGTATAGGGGACAACGACAACCAGCAGCGGCAAATTGTGACATGAAGTTTCAGCCTTTACAGGCTGCTTTGCATTCGACTAACGGATTATCCCGAGAACGGTAATAAAGATTCACAGTTATGCCAGCTTATCGTTGCGCCTGCCAACCCATAGACTTCTCTGCCTCAAGTCTTATCCCCTCATGTCAGGAATTTGCAGCAGTGCAGCGTCGCATCAGCAGAGAGCTTAAAGCCCTCAGTGTTCTGGCTTTATCGTTAGCATTAAACGGCTGCATTGGTTTTGGTGGCATCGGTCCAAAAGACACGATGCTCCCTGCCAATAACCTGGCCACCGACGAGGCGATTCAAAGCGCCGCGAAAGACGCAAACTGGCCCAAAGCTCAATGGTGGCACGCTTACGGCGACCCGCAACTGGATGCCTGGATAAGCCTCGCAGTGCAGGGTAGCCCAACAATGGCAATGGCTGGCGCCCGTGTGCGTCAGGCCAGGGCCATGGCGGGGGTTGCCGAGTCGGCCGAATCGCTGCAAATCAATGGTGAGTCGACCCTCAAGCGCCACAACTGGCCGTCGGACCAGTTTTATGGCCCGGGCGCGCTGGACAACTCCACCACCTGGGACAACAACGCCGCTCTGGGCTTCAGTTTTGCCCTCGACCTGTGGGGGCGTGAAAGCAATGCCACCGAGCAGGCCGTGGACCTGGCGCACATGAGTGTGGCCGAAGGGCGTCAGGCCCGGCTCGAATTGCAGAACAACGTGATTCGCGCCTATATCCAGCTGTCGCTGCATTACGCCCAGCTCGACATCATCGAATCGACCCTGCACCAGCAAGAGCAGATCCTCGATCTGGCGCAAAAGCGTCTGGACGGCGGTATCGGTACCCACTTCGAAGTCAGCCAGGCGCAAGCACCGCTGCCCGAGATTCATCGCCAGATCGATGCCCGGGAAGAAGAAATCGCCCTGACCCGCAACCAGCTGGCAGCGCTGGCGGGTAAAGGTCCGGGCGAGGGCGCACGTCTGAAGCGTCCGACCCTGGCCTTGAACACCGCCCTGAAACTGCCATCGGCCTTGCCTGCGCAACTGCTGGGGCAGCGCCCCGACGTGGTCGCCAGCCGCTGGGAAGTGGCGGCCCAGGCCCGAGGCATTGACGTGGCCCACGCCGGTTTTTACCCCAACGTGGACCTGGTGGGCAGTATTGGTTTTATGGCCACCGGCGGCAGCGCACTGGGGTTCCTGACGGGCAAGAAACTCAACTACAACGTCGGCCCGGCGATCTCGCTGCCGATTTTTGATGGCGGTCGTCTGCGCTCCGAGCTGGGCGTGGCCTCGGGTGGTTATGACATGGCGGTGGCCAGGTACAACCAGACGCTGGTGAATGCGCTCAAGAGTATTTCCGATCAGTTGATCAAGCGTGAGTCGATGGACAAACAGCAGGTGTTCGCCGCCGAGTCGGTCGAGGTCGCGCAGAAAACCTACGACATTGCCATGGTCGCCTTCCAACGCGGTTTGACCGACTACCTCAACGTACTGAATGCGCAAACCCTGCTGTTCAAGCAGCAGCAAATCCAGCAGCAGGTCCAGGCCGCCCGCCTGAGTGCCCATGCCGAGCTGGTAACGGCCCTGGGTGGCGGACTTGGGGCTGGTTTTGACGTGCCCAAGGATGACCGTTATGTCCCCGACAAACCCCCGGCAGTCATGGCGCTGTTCAATCAATAAATCCCTGATGGCTAATTTTGAGAGCCTGTAGATGAACCACTTGCCCGCCCCGGTACGCTGGCTGTATTCCCTGGAATGGCGCCGTGGCTTTTATGAATGGGCACGCAGCGATGGCGTGACCTGGGTACATATTTTCAAAGTGCTGGTTGCGGCTTTTCTGACCCTGTGGCTGGCCATGCGGCTTGAGTTGCCGCAGCCGCGCACGGCGATGATCACGGTATTTATCGTGATGCAGCCGCAAAGTGGCCAGGTGTTCGCCAAAAGTTTTTACCGGTTTTTGGGCACCCTGACCGGTTCGGCGGTGATGGTCGCGCTGATCGCCTTGTTTGCGCAGAACACGGTGTTGTTTCTGGGCGCCATGGCGATTTGGGTGGGCATCTGCTCGGCCGGTGCGGCCCGTTGCCGTAACTTTCGTGCCTATGGCTTTGTGCTGGCGGGCTACACCGCCGCCATGGTCGGCCTGCCCGCGCTGGCGCACCCCGACGGCGCCTTTATGGCCGCGGTATGGCGGGTGCTGGAAATCTCGTTGGGCATTTTGTGCTCCACGGTGATCAGCGCCGCCATCCTGCCTAAAACCGCAGGCGCGGCGATGCATGACGCGCTGTACAAACGCTTCGGTGTGTTTGCCGGCTTTGTGAGCGAAGGCTTGCGCGGCCAGTCCACCCAAGAGGCCTATGAAGCCAGCAACGTGCGCTTTATCGGTGAAAGCGTGGGGCTCGAAGGCATGCGCAGCGTGACCGTGTTTGAAGACCCGCACATGCGTCGTCGCAGTGGCCGCTTGAGCCGTTTGAACAGCGAGTTCATGGCCATCACCACACGCTTCAATGCCTTGCACCAATTGCTCGCGCGTTTGCGCAGCCGTGGTGTGGTGGACGTGGTGTCGGCCATTGAGCCGGAGCTGGAAATACTTGCCCGGTTGCTCGACACCTACGCCGGTCGTTCGTTGACCGATAAAGATGCGGTCTTGCTGGCCGAGCAACTGGATGCATTCAAGGCGAGCCTGCCGGGGCATGTGCGTGCGCTGCGGGTGAAGTTTCTGGAAAGCGGTCCGAGCCCCTCGGATTTTCTGGACTTCAACACCGCGTACGAGCTGTTGTTCCGCTTCGTTGACGACGTGCACAGCTACGCGTTGACCCACGCCTCGCTGGCCGACCACACCCACGAACGCGAGCGCTGGGACCAGCCCTTTATCTCGCAAACCAACTGGTGGTCGGCCGCCGCGTCAGGCATCCGGGCCGCGTTTATTCTGGTGGTGCTCGGCACTTACTGGGTGATGACGGCCTGGCCCAGCGGCGCCACCATGACCTTGATTGCAGCCGCCACCGTGGGCTTGTCGGCGGCCACGCCGAACCCCAAACGCATGGCGTTCCAGATGGCGTGCGGGACCTTTATCGGTGCGCTGGTGGGCTTTGTCGAAATGTTCTTCGTGTTGCCCCATATCGACGGTTTCCCGCTGTTGTGCCTGGTGCTGACGCCGGTGATCGTGCTCGGCTCGTTTCTCACCTCGCGGGCCAACTACGCGGGTGTCGGCCTGGGCCTGCTGATTTTTTTCAGCACCGGTTCGGTCCCCGACAACCTGACGATTTACAACCCGTACCAGTTCATCAACGACTACATCGCGATGGTGCTGGGCATGCTGGTTTGTGCCGCCGCCGGGGCGATTATCCTGCCGCCCAACAGCCGCTGGCTGTGGAGCCGTCTGGAGCAGGACCTGCGCGAACAAGTGGTGTACGCCATCAGCGGCAAACTGCGTGGCCTGAGCTCCAGCCTGGAAAGCCGCACCCGCGACCTGATGCACCAGGCGTATGGCCTGGCAGCCGGCAAGCCGCAGGTGCAACGCGAACTGTTGCGCTGGATGTTTGTGGTGCTGGAGGTCGGCCACGCAATTATCGAATTGCGCAAAGAGCAGGCGATCTTGCCGATTCACCCGGCCTACGCCGAGGCCCAGCCCTGGCGTCAGGCCATCCGGGTGATGGGCCGGGCGCTGGTGCGGCTGTTTATCGCCCCCAGTGAAAGCAACCTGGAGCGTGCGCTGATTGCCGTCGATCACGCCATCGGCCGGGTGCAGTCCACCGATGAGCCGTTCGCCCGCAACTTCGACACCTCGGCACTGGTTCGGGTGCAAAGCTACCTGCATTTCATCCGTACATCACTGCTGGACCCGCAATCGCCGCTGGCCGCTTACGCCCAGCCGCAAGGACTTGAACATGCCTCGTGAAATCGCCTTCCACGGCGTCTACATGCCCACCATGACCCTGATGTTTTTTATCGCGGCGGGGTTGGCATGGGGCTTTGACCGACTGTTTTCCGGCTACGACCTGTACCGCTTCTTCTGGCATCCGGCGCTGTTGCGCCTGAGCCTGTTTGCCTGTCTTTTTGGCGCCATGGCGCTCACTGTTTACCGTTGAGACCGATCCGATGAAAAAGTTTTTCAGCCTGCTCGCCACCTTGCTGGTTCTGGCCCTTGCGATATGGATCGGCCGCACCCTCTGGGAGCATTACATGAACACCCCGTGGACCCGTGATGGACGGGTGCGGGCCGATATCATCAACGTTGCGGCCGACGTTAACGGCTACGTGACAGGCGTGCCGGTCAAAGACAACCAGTTGGTGAAAAAGGGCGACGTGCTGCTGGAAATCGACCCTGAGCATTACCAAATCGTGGTCAAGCAAGCGCAATCGCTGGTGGCGTCCCGCAAGGCCACCTGGGAGATGCGCAAGGTCAACGCCCATCGCCGGGCGGACATGGACAGCCTGGTGATCTCCCGCGAAAACCGTGACGACGCCAGCAACATCGCCGACTCGGCCCTGGCTGACTACCAGCACGCGCTGGCTCAGCTTGACGCGGCGCAGCTCAACCTCAAACGCACCAAAGTGCTGGCTACCGTTGACGGTTACGTGACCAACCTCAACGTGCACCGCGGCGACTATGCGCGGGTGGGCGATCCGAAAATGGCCGTGATCGACAAGGATTCGTTCTGGGTTTATGGCTTCTTCGAAGAAACCAAGCTGCCGCACATCCGTGTGGGCGACAAAGCCGACCTGCAGATGATGAGCGGCGAAGTGCTGAAGGGGCATGTGGAAAGCATCTCGCGCGGTATCTACGACCGTGACAACCCTGAGAGCCGTGAGCTGGTGGCTGATGTAAACCCGACGTTCAACTGGGTACGGCTGGCGCAACGGGTGCCGGTGCGCATCCACATCGACGAAATCCCCGATGGTTTCCTGCTGGCGGCAGGCACGACCTGCACTGTGATCGTGGAGCAGGACAAAGCCGAGTAATCCCGACGAATCTGTGGGGGCGGGCTTGCTCGCGATGCAGACGGCACGGTTTTTCAGGTAAACCGCAGTGATGCCTTCGCGAGCAGGCTCGCTCCCACAGGTTTAATCCGCGCCAAACGTCTCATGCAAATGGCGCCAGAGCACCTTGCCGCCAGCGTCCTTTTCAAACACAACGGTGGCACGGCGATCAGTGCGGTTGCCGTTGTGTTCCTCTTGCAACTCGCGGTAGCTGACCACCGCGCCGTCCGGGTACAGGGCAATGCCCTTGAACTCGCTCAGGGTGATTTTCAAGCCCGGGCGCGCACCGCGCAGTTGTTCAAACAGCCCGTCTACCCCGTCGATATCCAGCACTTTGCCGCTGGGGGTAATCATCGAAAACTGCGGCGAAAAACGCCCCAGCAAGGTCGGCAAGATGCCGGGCTCAAGCCCCGAAAACCAGCCTTCAATCTCGACATGGGTTTCGGTCACAAGGTCAAAGTAGCGCGCAAAATCAGTCATCAGAATCTCCAGGTCAGGGTGCTAGCAAGGCCAGCACGCGGGATGTATCAAGGCGTAGCACGGGGATGAGGGGCACCAGCGTCAACCCGCAGCCGATGGCAAAGCATAGGGCAAAGGCGTGGGGCGTCGAGGTGATCGTGGTCAATGCGCCAAACAAGGCCATCATCAATGCCGGGCCGAGCAAAAAGCTCAACTGACGATTGATATTCCACAGCGCACTGGCGGGGCCCATGTGTTGGGGGGCTATGTCGATAAACGCCGTGTTTTGCGCAGTGCTGCTGCTCAGGCTGCCACCAAAGCCCATCAATGCGTACAACGCCATCGGCAACAGCAGGTCGGTGTTTTGTACCTGCATCAACAGTGCAATGCCCAGGGCCTGGGCGCTCATGCCCAGCAGCAGCAAGGGTTTGGGGCCGACACGGTTGAACCGGTAGCGGCTCAGGGTGATGCCCAGCGCCGAGGCCAGGGCCCACGGCAACATCAGGGCGCCGGTTTGCGTGGCGCTAAAACCCAGTTGGTGCAGATACAAAATGCTCACCAGTTGCGTGCCGATAAAAATCCCGGGGATGAACAGGTACGTGAGCATTGCCACCTGCAGCGGCGGGCCTTTGAGCAAATGCCCCATCAGCGCGGCGCCAGCCCTCAGCCCGGCCTTGTCCAGGCGCGGCGGGTGTGGCGGCCGTGGTTCGGTTTTGAGCCAGCAGGCGGCCAGCAGCAGCGTCAGTAAAGCCAGCGGCAAATTGGCGTAAAACACCCAGCGCCATGACAGTGTCTGCACCATCCAGCCACCCACTACCGGCGACAGGGCAGGCACCAGCAGCGCCACGAGCAAAATCACCGAGGTCAGGCGGGCACGTTCGCGAACCGGAAAGTGCCGATACGCCATGGCCTGGCCGACCGGAATCAACAGCCCGCCGCCCAGCCCCTGCAGCAGGCGCCAGCCAATCAGTGCCTCGATCGACGCCGCGTGTGCCACGCACCACGACGCCAGGCTGAACAGCACCAGCGAGATCACCAGCAGGCGCTTTTCGCCAAACACTGCCGCCAGCCACACACTGGGCAAGATGATCAGGATCAGGCCGAGCATGTAAGCATTGCCGATCCAGGCCAGCTGAGTGACCGATGCCTGCAGTTCCTGGCTGATATCGGGATAGGCAATCGCGGCGGCGAACATGTTCACCAGGTCCAGCGCAAAGCCCAGCAAATACACCAGTGCGATTTTGTTGCGATAGGCCATGGCCGGCTCCTTGATCAGAGGCCGAACAGTAGGCGGCTTTTGCGGCTAGAGGAACGCCGCCCGTGCTGCTAGATTGTCAAAATTATTTTGACAATTGGCAGGTTCGCAGATGGTCAGCCTCGATCGATTCGACACTTTCAAAGCCGTGGTCGAAGCCGGTTCACTCACCGCAGCGGCCGATTTACTGGGCCAGACCCGTGCCGTGGTCAGCTTTAACATCAAGCGGCTGGAGGCCGAACTGGGCGTCACCCTGCTCACGCGCAACACTCGGCGGCTGGCCCTGACGGAGGCGGGTGAACGTTTTTATCTGCATTGCGTGAATATGCTGGAGGCGGCCCGGCTGGCCATTGATCAGGCGCGCAGCGAACACACCGAACTCAAAGGCACGCTGCGCATCACCACCACGGTGGAATATGCACTGGCCAAAGTGGTGCCTGCACTGGAGCTGTTTCGCGCGTTGCACCCCGACCTCAACGTGCACTTGTCGACCTCATCGACCCATGCCGATCTGATCTCCGAGCGTTTTGACGTAGCGCTGCGGCTGGGCCGCGTACTCGACTCCAGCCATCGTGCGGTGCAGTTGAGTACCTTCGACATTTTGCCCGTGGCTTCACCGGCGTTTGTGGCCGGCGTGCCGCGTGTCAACAGCGTACAAGCCCTTGAACAGACGCCGTGGCTGGAACATGGCCGGGTAGGGGAGTTGAGTATCACCGAGGTGAGCAGCGGTACGGTCCGGCCCTGGCAACCCAACCCCGCCAAGGCAGGGATCAAGGCTGACAACTCATCGGTACTGCGCGCTTTTGCCCTGGCCGGGCAGGGTGTGGCGATCCTGCCTGACTGGCTGATCGGGGACGACTTGCAGGCGGGGCGCCTGATTCATTTACTGCCCGGCTGGCAATTTACCCGTCAGGGGGTTTACGCCCTGTACCCCGACACCCGTCATCTGCCGTTAAAGGTGCGGGTGTTCATCGATTTCATGAAGGGCCATGCTTGAACGTGGTTTCGCAGGCACTGTGGGAGCGGGCTTGCTCGCGATACAAACACTGCGGTCTTTCAGGAAAACCGAGGAGATGCCATCGCGAGCAAGCCCACTCCCACAGAGATTTACAGGTCACGGCAGGTCTTTATCCAGCCCGAACCGCTTCATCAGGATTTTTTGCAGCAAGCGGGCCGGCACCAGCGCGGCCAGCAACGGCATGGCACGGCTGCCGTTGCCGTATCTGAGCAACATCGGCGTTCCGGGTTTTTGTACGGCCTTGAGCACCGCGTCAGCAAAGGCCGATACGGGGGTTGGGTTGTCTTGCGAGGCCTTGGCCCTGGCCCGAATACCGTCACGCACCGGCCACCACGCCGAGCGCTCGTCAATCAACTGTTCGGCCTGTGCGCTGGCATTGTTCGCGAAGCGGGTGTCGATGGCGCCGGGCTGTACTTCGAGCACGTCAATGCCAAAGGGTGCCAGCTCCATGCGCAGGGCATCGCTCAGGGCATGGACAGCGGCCTTGGAGGCGCAGTAAGCGCCGGCAAACGGAGTCACCAGTACGCCGGAGACGCTGCCGATATTGACCACCAGGCCCTTGTTGCGGCGCAGCGCTGCAAACAGGGCGCGGGTGACACCGACCACTGAAAACACATTGGTTTCAAATTGCAGCTGCAGCCCTTCAACGCCGCCATCGAGCAACGGACCCATGGCGCCATAGCCGGCATTGTTGATCAGCACGTCCAGGCCGCCGTCATCGCTGGCCAGGTGTTCGGCCAGTTGCGCCAGCGCCTCCTTGTCATTCACGTCCAGTTGCACCGCGTTAAACCCTGCTGCTGCCAACCGGGCCACATCCTCAGGCTTGCGGGCGCTGGCCCAGACCTCGTAGCCCGCCGCCTTGAAGGCATCGGCCAGGGCGCGGCCAATACCGCTGGAGCAACCGGTGATCAAAACACGCTGCATCAAAATATCCTTAGTTGGCAAAGCTGCCTTGCAGGCGCTCGGCTCTGAATTCGAGGGTTTGCGGGCGATAACCAGCGCGCAGGGGCGGCATGGGCAGGCAGTCCTGCCAGCTTGCTCCGGGCTGCAGCTCGCCAGGCCCACGGTAGCGCGGGGCGGTATAGAGGTTGTCGGCAAGGTTGACGGTATCGCCGGGTGCATAGGCCGCGATGCGCCAGCCGAGTTCGGCCAATGGCACGGTATTGCGGTTTTGCAGCGTGAGTTGCAGCGGACGGTCTGCCGGGCACTGCACGGGGTCATAGACGATACGCAGCTCCAGACGTGCCAGTTGCTGAGCTTCACGATGATCCAGCCACGCCACCGAGACAGCCACTAGCGCCAGCCCGATCAGTGCTGCCATCGACACCGGCAAGGCTTTGGACGGGTAACGCAGCAGCAGGATCAGCCACGTGATGATCAGTAGAACGCCGATAAGCATGACGCTCGCCTCGCAGAAAATGAACACACATCCTACTTAAGCTTAGATGCCCATGGCGAGGGCGCATGTTCACTGCAACTGAGGTGGATCAGGCATGAGGGGGGTTATTCGGGAGCGTGGTCACGCAAAAACACCAGCAGGTCCGGCTTGGACTGCTCTGCGCTGAAGCGATAACCCTGATCATCGAACTGCTTGAGGTGATCGGGGTTGTTGATGCGTTCCTTAATCACAAACCGGCTCATCATGCCGCGGGCTTTTTTGGCGTAAAAGCTGATGATCTTGTGCTGACCGTTTTTCAGGTCCTTGAATTCGGTATTGATGATGCGTGCGTTCAAGGCCGGTTTTTTGACCGCCGAGAAGTACTCGTTGGACGCCAGGTTGAGCAGCACGTCATCGCCTTGCTCGGCCAGCGCTTCGTTGAGCCACTCGCTGATACGGGTGCCCCAGAAAGCATAGAGGTCCTTGCCGCGGGCATTGGCCAGCTTGGTGCCCATCTCCAGGCGATACGGCATCATCAGGTCCAGAGGGCGCAGCAGGCCGTATAGCCCCGAGAGCATGCGCAGATGGGTTTGCGCATAGTCGAAGTCTGCCTCGTTGAAGTCCACGGCGTTGAGCCCGGTATACACGTCGCCTTTGAACGCCAGCAGGGCCTGCTTGGCATTTTCAGGGGTGAAGGCCGGGGTCCAGCTGCCGAAACGCGCTGCGTTGAGGCCTGAAAGCTTGTCGGACAAGTGCATCAGCTCGCCAATCTGTTGCGGGCTCAGCTCGCGCAGTTGTTCGATCAGTTCCTGAGAGTGGTCCAGGTATTGCGGCTGGGTGAAACGCGCAGTGGCCGGCGGCGTCTCGTAGTCGAGGGTTTTAGCGGGTGAAATCACCATCAGCATGAGGTCGTCTCCATTTAGCGTCGGGGGATTCTAGGGGGTTGAGCGGTTTGACTCCACCTATGAGCGCGATAGCCCCTCTGCGTGCGGTTATAGTGCTGCCTGTTTTCACAGGGAGATTGATCCGTGCGCATTGCTCTTTTTTTGTCGGCCTGGCTGCTGTGTCAGGGGGTGGTGGCGGCGCCGAATGAGCCAGCGACGCTGGACCGCAGCACCTGGCCCGAGCAATTGATCAGCCCGGCCCTGTTCGATGTGGCCTCGCGCGCCGAAATCCTGGCTTTTGCCCATGCCTTGCTGGCCAGCGAGGCGCTGAACGACACCGCGCTCAAGCAGCGCCTGAACCTCAAATCCATCAACATCGATGCGATAGACAGCGTCCGTCAGCGAATGTGGCAGCGGTTGTTGGCCAACTACAATTTTGCCCAGCAGAGCTGCGATCAGGACGCTTCGTTTTGCTATTACGTCGACGGCATGGACAGCTTGCGCGAGCAGGCCGGCAAGTTTGAAATCGCCGATGACTCGTTTTATGTGGCCTGGGCCGGGCCGAGTCGTGAATTTCACCAGCGTTACCTTGACGAACAACTGCGCAAGGCGGCGCTGCTCCCGCAAATCAGCAGCGAAATCGAGCTGTTGGGCGAGCAGGAGTTCAACGGTGACCAGATGCATGACCGGCTGTTCATGCTGACCTTCGACAGCGGCCCCACCCAATTGCCGGGCACCACCGACTGGCTGACCGATTACCTGCGCAAGCAATCCATGAATGCGACGTTTTTTGTGTTGGGCAACAGCGTACAAGTGCGGCTCGACAACGGCGGTGCACAGGCCCTGCAAGGGCTGTACAAGGGGCAGTGCGTAGGCGTTCAGGGTTGGGAGTATCGCTCCCATAGCCACTGGCAGGCCTGGCAGGACTCGATTTTGCGCAGCACGGGCGTGGTCAAGCAGGCGCTGGCGCACAACTACGTGCCCCTGTTTCGTCCACCCTATGGGCAGCGGCGGGCAGACAGCGGGGGGTTTTTCCAGGCGCAGGGGTTGCGGGTGGCGCTGTGGAGCATTGATGCACAGGACATGGCGGCCAGCCTGAGTGCCCAGCAGTCGGCACAACGGGTGCTGAGCCTGATGCTGTTGTGGCGCCACGGGGTGATTGTGTTTCACGATACCCAGGACAAAGTGCGCACGGCACTGCCCTGGTTGCTTAAGGCAACCGCGCAAAGTGGCTTGGGTTGGGAAGATTGCGAAGTGTTGTAAAAACAGACGCTTAATACCTGACTCTAGACCCGCTTTCGACATCCGCCAAGGCTATTCGTCACTCCGAAAAATAAATCCTCTAATCGCTAAAAAAACTTTTTTTTGTCACACATTTAGGAGTATTACGAAGACAGACGGCCGAAACCTGCAACACAGGTGGCGTCTTCCAAGACCCATCGGGCAGGTTATTGACGGCAGTCACTTCGAGGCGCAGCACTGTTGCGGTATTGCGTCGACTGGCTCCCCACAAAGGTGACCGAGTATGGATGATCACGGACGCACTCCTTCTGCCCACAAGCCAATCCTTTATGTACTCGATACCAATGTCCTGATTCACGATCCAAACGCATTGCTTAACTTCGAGGAACACCACGTCACCATCCCGATGACGGTGCTCGAAGAGCTCGACAAACTCAAAACCGGCAAATTGCTGGTGGCAGCGGAGTGCCGCCAGGCTATTCGTTTGATTGATCAACTGCTGGGTGATGCCAGCCCTGACGATGTTGAAAAGGGCGTGCCGATCCAGCGTGGCAAAGGTGCCCCAAAGGGCTTCCTGTCGATCCTGATGAGCAAGCGCCGCGAGCCCAATACGCTGCTGCCCGAAAACCTCAACGACAATATCATCATCAATCAGCTGATTGACCTGCACGCCCGCGAGCCGAAGTTGCGGGTAGTGCTGGTGACCAAAGACATCAACATGCGGCTCAAGGCCCGGGCTTGCGGGATCGAGTCCGAGGATTACAGCACCGATCAGCTGGTCGATGACGTGTCGATGCTGTCCCGTGGTTACCACACCATGACCGGCTCGTTCTGGGACCGGGTCAACAAGGTGGAAACCCGCCAGGGCCACGGCCGCACCTGGCACCAGGTGCAGATGAACGAAAATCTGCCTTCGGTGCATATCAATGAATTCATCATTGATGAGCAGGGCTTTGTTGGCTGGATCAAGGAAGTACGCAAGGATCAGCTGCTGATTCTGGACATGCACCAGGAGCCGCTGCTGCATCAGGAAGCCTGGGGTTTAAAACCACGGGACATTTACCAGGGGCTGGCGCTGTTTGCCTTGCTCGACCCGGATATTCACCTGGTCAACCTGTCGGGTGCGGCGGGTTCGGGTAAAACCATTCTGGCGCTGGCGGCGGCGATTGAGCAGACCATGGTCAGCAAGCGTTACCGGCGGATTATCTGCACCCGCAGCGTGCAAGGGCTGGATCAGGAAATCGGTTTCCTGCCGGGTACTGAAGCCGAGAAAATGGAGCCTTGGCTGGGGGCTATCACCGATAACCTTGAAGCCCTGCACATGGATGACGAAAACACCCACGGCAGCGTCGACTACATCCTGAGCAAGGTGCCGTTGCAGTTCAAATCCCTGAACTACATCCGCGGTCGCAGCTTCCAGCAGAGCCTGATCCTGATCGATGAATGCCAGAACCTTACACCGCACCAGATGAAAACCATCATCACCCGTGCGGGCGCCGGTTCCAAAGTGGTGTGCCTGGGCAACCTGGCACAGATCGATACGCCTTACCTGTCGGCCACCAGCTCGGGGCTGACCTACCTGACGGAGCGTTTCAAAGACTTCCCCAACGGTGTGCATATCGCGTTGCAAGGGGTGCCTCGTTCGATTCTGGCCGAGTACGCCGAATCCCACCTCTGACATTGCCTGTTTAACCCTGACCCGGGCGGCCTTGAGCCGCCCGGTTGCGTTTCAGGGGGAGGGCGCCGGCGTGTGTCTTCTGGAGATCAGGCTGTAGATCGACGGCAGCACAAACAACGTAAACAGCGTCCCCACCACCATCCCCACGACAATCACGATGCCCAGTCCGAAGCGGCTGCTGGCCCCTGCGCCGCTGGCAAACAGCAAGGGCACCAGGCCGACCACCATGGCGGCGGTGGTCATCAGGATCGGCCGCAAGCGGATGCGGGCCGAGCGAATGATGGCGTTGGCCGGTGAGCAGCCCGTAGCGGCTTGCAGTTCATTGGCAAACTCGACCATCAGGATCCCGTGCTTGCTGATCAGCCCGATCAGCGTCACCAGGCCGATCTGGGTGTAGATGTTGAGCGTGGCCCAGCCCAGTGCCAGCGGGATCAAGGCACCGCAGATCGACAGCGGTACGGTGATCAGGATGATCAGCGGGTCGCGCAGGCTTTCGTACTGCGCCGCCAGCACCATGTAGATCACGATCAGGGCGAACACAAAGGTCAGCATCAGCGCGTTGCCTTCGTGGATAAATTGCCGCGAATCGGACTGCCAGTCATGGCTGAAGCTGGCGGGCAATTGCTTGCTGTGTTCGGTCAAAAAAGCCACGGCCTGGCCCAGGCTCACGCCGGGTGCCGCAATGCCCTGGAAGGTCGCCGAATTTTGCTGGTTGAACTGTTTCAGGCGGTTGGGCTGGATATCGCTGTGCAGGCTGACCACGGTGGCCAGCGGTACTTGCACCCCGGCATCGGTGGCGAGGTAGAAGCCGTTCAAGGCCTCGGGCGTCAGGCGCTGGCTGGCCCCGGTTTGCGCGATCACATCATAGGAGCGGCCCTGCATTGCGAAGCGGTTTGTGTAGTTTTCGCCGACCAGTATTGCCAGGGTGCTGGCGATGTCTTGCAGGCGGATACCCAGGCTGTTGGCCTTGTTGCGGTCGATCCGCACCTCGGTCACCGGGTTGTTGAACGCCAGGTCACTGTCGACCACGGCGAACAATCCGCTGGCCCGGGCCTGCTGCTTCAGCTGTTCCATGGCCAGGTACAGCGAGCGGTAATCCTCGGTGCTGCGGATCACCAGTTGTACCGGCAAACCACCGGTGGAGGCGGGCAGTGCCGGCATCTGGAAGACGAAGATGGCATTGCCTTCCACACCGTCGACCCGCTGCTGCAATTGCGTCTGGATCTGCGCTGCGCTGCGCCCGCGCTGGTTCCATTCCTTGAAATTGACCCCGGCATAGCTGGCCGCCACACCGTCGGTGCCGTTGATGATCCAGGTGCCGGTAGCTTCGGGGATGGCACCGAGGACGCCACTCAATTGCGCGGCATAGCGCTCAACAAAGTCGAGGTTGGCGTGTTGCGGGGATTTGATCGCCAGCAGCAGGTTGCCCTGGTCTTCGTTGGGCGCCAGTTCTTTTGCGGCCTGGCCGTAGAGCAGTGGCAGGCTGAGCAGTATCAGTACGGCAAAGCCCAGGACCACGCCGCGTTTGCGCAATGACAGCAGCAAGCCTCGCTGATAACGCCTCGATAAACGGTGGAAGAACCCCTCGGCCAGCATGCCCATGGCGCCTTCGTCTTGTCCGGCCGGCAGCAGTTTTGCGCACATCACCGGGGTCAATGTGAGGGCGATCACGCCCGACACCAGCACCGCGCCGGCCAGAGTCAGGGCGAACTCCTTGAACAGTGCACCGGTCAGGCCGTTCATCAGGCCGATGGGCATGTATACCGCAGCCAGGGTGACGGTCATGGCAATCACCGGTGAGGCGATTTCCCGGGCGCCGATCAGCGCAGCCTCAAGCGGGGCGAGGCCTTCCTTGATATGGCGATGGATGTTTTCGGTGACCACAATCGCGTCGTCCACCACCAGCCCGATGGCCAGCACCATCGCCAGCAGCGTCAGCAGGTTGATGCTGAAGCCAAACAACGCCATCAAGGCCAGGGCGCCGAGGATCGACAGCGGGATGCTGAGGATCGGGATCAGCACCGTGCGCCATGAGCCCAGGCACAGGAAAATGATCAGCACTACAATCAGGATCGCTTCGAGCAGGGTCTGGATCACTTCCACAATCGAGGCTTCGATAAAGTGCGCGGTTTCGAACGCCAGCGCGGCCTCGACCCCGGGTGGCAGGGTTTTCTGGATGCCCGGCAACAGGCGTTTGATGCCCTCGACAATTACCAGCGGGTTGCCCCCGGGCGTGGCGTACAGCCCCAGATGCACAGCGGGTTTGCCGTCCATCAGGGCGCTGGTTTCGTAGGCGGCCGAGCCCAGCTCGATCTCGGCAATATCGCGCAGGCGCAGCAGGCGGTCCCCACGATTGCTGATCACCAGGTCGCGAAACTCGTCGAGGGTGGTGAGGTCGCTGTTGACCTGAATCGATGACACCACGTACTGCCCTTTGATTTGCCCCGGGGCGGCCTGGAAGTTGTTGGCGCGGATCGCCTGTTCAACCTCGGCGGCACTGATGCCATGGCCGGCCATGCGTTGCGGGTCGAGCCACAGGCGCATGGCCAGGCGCTGGCCGCCAAAGGTATCGACCTTGGCCACGCCTGCGATCGTGGCGAACAAGGGCTGCACCACCCGGTTCAGGTAGTCGCTCAGGGCTGCGGCCGAGAGGGTGTCGCTGGTAAAACCGACATACGCCACGGCGGTGGACTCACCGGCCGAGCGCTCGATCACCGGGTCGTAGGCCTGTTCCGGCAAGCGATACTTGACCTGGTTGACCTTGGCGATCACCTCGCTCAGGGCCTTGGCCGAGTCCTGGTTCAGCGCCATGCGCAACGTCACCAGGCTGTGGCCCTGCACCGAGGATGAGCTGATGTAGTCGACGCCTTCCACCGAGGCCAGCGACTGGTTAATGGGTTGGGTGACAAAGCCCTGCATCAGTTCGGCCGGGGCCCCGGGGTAGTCGGTGCTGACGGTGATCACGGAGCTTTCCAGCAACGGGTACTGGCGCACGGGCAAACCCATATAGGCTTTGAGCCCGGCCAGCAGGATCATCAAACTGACCACCAGTGCGAGCACCGGGCGCCGGACGAATATATCTGTGAACTTCACTCGATGGCTCCTTCGTCAACGGCCAGTACGCTGTCGGTCATGGGCTCGATACGTGCACCATCGCTGAGTTTGATCTGACCGGAGATCACCACTTGATCCCCCGGCGCCACCCCCCGGGTGATCACCACCCAACCCTCGCGGCGCTCGCCGGTCTCGACCGAAACCCGGCGCACAGTGGGTATGCCTGCAGGTTGCACGACATAGAGGTCTTCGCCATACGCGCTGTAGGTCACTGCCGTTTCTGGCACGCTCAAGGTGTTTTCGGGCAGTGGCTGGGGCAAGCGCACCCTGGCAAACATGCGCGGCAGAGCGGCACTTGGCGGGTTTTTCAGGTGTGCCTGCACGCTGGCGGTACGGGAACGGTCAAGGAACGGATCGATGCTGCTGACCACGGCCGTCAGCGGTTGATGGGGCAGGGCATCGAGTTCGACCAGCAGGCTTTTGCCGGTGGCGAAGCGGGGCAGGGCCTGCTCGGGCACGCTGAAATTGACGTACAGGCCCTTGTTGCCGATCAGGTTGATCAGGGTATCGCCGGGGTTCACGTACTGGCCCAAATGGACTTTACGAATCCCCAAAGTGCCGTCGAACGGTGCGCGGATGGTGCGCTGCTCGATCTGTGCCACCAGCCCCTGAACAGCACCGCGGGCGGTGGTGTATTCGGCTTGGGCGTTGTCCAGCGCTTCCCGGGAAATGGCATTGGAACCGATCAGTTTTTTCATCCGCTCAAGGCGTACCCGGGTGTTGTCCAGTTGGCCCTGCAAGCGCACCAACTGGCCACGCTCGGGCGCATCGTTGAGGCGCAGCAGAACTTGCCCGCGGGTGACTCTTTGCCCGGATTCAATGGGCAACTCGACGATCCGCCCGCCGATCTCGGCGGGCACGCTGACTTCCTGCACCGCTTCCAGCTCGCCAATCGCGTCCAGATAACGGATAAACGGCTGGTTGCTGACCATGGCCACGGCCACCTTGACCGGCGCGACCTCATACGCGGCGGGTGCTGGTTGTTGCCAGCGCCATACGGCCCAGAAGATCAGGATCAACATCAGGCCTGAAAACCCGTAAAGGGCGTTGCGTGGGGTAAGCTGGTGCGTGTTACGCGCCGTGGCAGTGGAGGGTGTGGGATCTAGCATGCAGCGCTCCCTTGGAGTGGGCTAATGACAGGAGAGTCGGAGTGTTACTGCGCAATATCGATTTGAATCTGCTGGTGGTGCTCGATGCGTTGCTCACGGAAAAACACGTGACCCGCACCGGTGTTCGCTTGCATTTGAGCCAGCCGGCCATCAGCCACTCGCTGAACAAGCTCAGACTGCTGCTGGATGACCCGTTACTGATTCGCCAGGGTAATGAGGTGGTGCTCAGTGCCCTGGCGCAAAACCTCCAGGCGCCGCTCAAGGCCGCGCTCGGCCAGATCGAAACCCTGTTCGGCCAGTCCATCGACTTTGTGCCGGCAGACTCGCAGCGCACCTTTCGCGTGGCGATGTCCGATTACGGCGCCGCTATCGTGCTGCCCAAATTGCTGGTGCAACTGCGCAAGCTGGCGCCGGACACCTCGCTGGTGGTGATTCAGGACAGCCGCCTGGGCATGCTGGAGCAAATCGAACAGGGCAAAATCGACCTGGCCGTGGGGGTGTTTGCGACGCTGCCGGCGGATATCAGCTGCGACGTACTGTTCGAAGAAACCTTTACCTGCCTGCTTAACCGGCGTTCGTTGCCCGATAGTGGCGTGCTCGACCTGGACAGCTATCTGGCGCGTCCGCATTTGTTGGTGTCGATGGATGGCAACACCCAGGGCGAGGTCGACAACGTTTTGCGCGCCCGGGGGCTGCAGCGCCGGGTGGCGGTCAACGTTCCCCACTGGGGCACCGCGCCGGGGATGATTGCCGGCACCGATCTGATCCTCACCGTGGCCACCCGCACTCTGGACAACGTGCCGCTGGGGGACACGCTGGTGGCGATACCGCCGCCGCTGACCGTGGCGCCGTTCAACTATGTGCAGGTCTGGCACCAGCGGTTTAATCAGGATCCGGCCCATCGCTGGCTGCGTGAACTGGTCAAACAGGTAAGCGCGCCTTCAACCCCGTGAGGCAATGACAAACCCTGCCAGCACCACACTCACCCCCAGAATCTTCTGCAGGCTCGGGCTGTTTTTGGGCAGGCCGAGCAAGCCGAAGTAATCAATCACCAGCGAAATAATCAGCTGGCCCACCACCACCGCCATGATGAAATTCAGTGCCCCCAGACGCGGCACGGTGATCAGTGCGACGGTGATGTAAAACACCCCGGCCAGGCCGCCGAGCCAGATCCACCAGGGGCCGGTGAGCAGCGCCGCGAGGTTGGGGCGGGGCACTTTCACGATCAGCATCACCAGCGCAATGGCCACGCCACTGACCAGCAACGAAATCACCGTGGCCCAAAACGGATGGCCGAGCACAACGCCAAGCCGGGCGTTGCTGCCAGCCTGCAAGGGCACGGCAAAGCCTGCAAACAGGCTCAGGGCAATGACAACAAAAAGAGGCATAAGGACGGCTCCGAAGTTTCAACCGTTGTACGGCGAATGCCGGCAGGCGGCCAATTCGATGTTCTGATGCGCGGTATTCGTGGGGTCGATGGTCTTAACCAATTCTCGGGTTTACACTCCTTGCTCCTGTCTGGAGTACCCCCTGTGCTGACTCATTTAGATTCTCAAGGCCGCGCCAACATGGTTGATGTCACCGATAAAGCGGTGACATCCCGTGAGGCGCTGGCACAAGCCGTGGTGCGCATGCGCCCTGAAACCCTGGACATGATCGTCAGTGGCGGCCACCCCAAGGGTGACGTGTTTGCCGTGGCGCGGATTGCCGGGATTCAGGCGGCCAAGAAAACTTCGGACCTGATCCCGCTGTGCCATCCGCTGATGCTCACCAGCGTCAAGATTGAACTCAGCGCCCATGGCAGTGATGCCGTGCTGATCGTGGCGCGTTGCAAGTTGTCCGGGCAGACCGGCGTCGAGATGGAAGCCCTGACCGCTGCAAGTGTTGCTGCGCTGACGATCTATGACATGTGCAAGGCGGTAGACCGCGGCATGACCATCGAGAGCGTGCGTGTGCTGGAGAAGCTCGGCGGCAAGAGCGGGCACTTTCAGGCTGACCCGCTATGAAGCTCAACGTGATGTTTTTTGCCCGTTATCGTGAGGCCCTGGGGCTGGGTGTCGAGTCAGTGGACGGTGAGTTTGCGTCCATCGAACAGCTGCGGGCGCACCTGGCGCAACGCGGTGGCGCCTGGCAGGTGCTGGCCGAGTCCAACCTGATGTGCGCGCGCAATGAAGAGCTGTGCAAGCTCGACGAGCCGCTGGCGGAGGGTGACGAAGTGGCGTTTTTCCCGCCTGTGACCGGAGGCTGAACATGAGCATTCGCGTGCAAGTGGCAGCCTTTGACCCGGGCGCTGAAGTCAATGCTCTGCATGCGGCCAATTCGGGCGTGGGTGCGGTGGTGAGTTTTGTCGGTTATGTGCGCGACTTTAATGAGGGGCGTGACGTAGCGGGGATGTTTCTGGAGCACTATCCGGGCATGACCGAAAAAGCGCTGGGCAAGATCGTGGTTGAGGCTGAGCAGCGTTGGCCGTTACTCAAGATTGAAGTGCTGCACCGTATTGGAGCGCTGGAGCCGGGTGAGCCTATCGTGTTTGTCGGCGTGGCCAGTGCTCACCGTCAGGCGGCCTTCGATGCGTGTGCGTTTGTGATGGACTACCTGAAAACCCGCGCCCCGTTCTGGAAAAAAGAACAGACCGCCGATGGCCCGCGCTGGGTTGAAGGGCGGGCCAGCGATGACGCGGCGGCAGAACGCTGGAAGTAAAGATGTCGCATATCGCTTCGTAGCAGCTGCCGAAGGAACGAGGCAGCTGCTACAGGTCAGCACTCAGGCTATTGCATCCGGATCGTGTGGCTTGCGCACAGCACGTACGACGGGGCGCAGCAGTTCTGTCGGCGGTGTTTCGCAGCTGATCTTGCGACCCAGCAGCGCTTCAATCGATGGCAGTTGATACGAGTCGTCTTCACCGGCAAAGCTGATGGAAACCCCGCTGGCGCCTGCGCGGCCAGTACGGCCAATGCGGTGCACATAGTCGTCCGGCACTTCGGGCAGGGTGAAATTGATCACGTGGCTGATACCGTCGATGTGAATCCCGCGGCCCGCCACGTCGGTGGCCACCAGTACGCGGATCTTGCCTTCACGAAAGCCTTCCAGCGTCTTGATGCGCTTGTGTTGCGGTACGTCGCCTGACAGTTGGGCGGCGTTGATGCCGTCACGTACCAGGCGCTCTTCGATGCGGCGCACCTCGTCCTTGCGGTTGGCGAACACGATGACGCGCTCCCAGCCGTTGTCGTTGACCAGGTTGAACAACAATTTGTATTTGTCGGCACCGGCAACGGCATACACGTGCTGCTCGACCATGTCGCTGGCGACGTTGAGCGCTTCGATTTCCACGATGGCCGGGTCGGTGGTCCATTGCTTGGCCAGGTTCATCACGTCCTCGGTAAAGGTCGCAGAGAACAGCAGCGTCTGACGCTCGGCTTTAGGCGGCGTTTGACGAATGATCTGGCGTACTTGAGGGATGAAACCCATGTCCAGCATGCGGTCGGCTTCGTCGAGTACCATCACTTCGACCATGTCCAGATGTACTTCGCCGCGCTGGTTGAAGTCCAGCAGACGGCCCGGTGTGGCCACCAGAATGTCGCAATGGCGGGCTTCAAGCTGCTTGAGCTGCTTGTCGAAGTCCATGCCGCCGACGAACGTCATGACGTTCAGGTCGGTGTACTTGGTCAGGTCGGCCGCATCCTTGGCGATTTGCACCACCAGCTCGCGGGTCGGCGCAATGATCAGTGCGCGCGGCTCGCCCATGTAGCGTTCTTTGGGCGGCGGGGTCTGGGTCAGCTGGCTGATGATCGAAATCAGGAACGCGGCGGTTTTGCCGGTGCCGGTCTGGGCGCGGCCAATGGCGTCGCGACCGCTCAGGGTATAGCCCAGCACTTCGGCCTGAATGGGTGTGCAGTACGGGAAACCCAGGTCCTGAATGGCATGCATCAGCTCAGGGGTGAGCTTGAAATCGTGAAAGCGGGTTTTGCCTTCTTGTGGCTCTACCGCAAAGTCTTCGAGTTTCCAGGGGATGACCGGTGGCTTGGGAGCCACTTCGCGCCGAGGTTTTGCAATTTTTGGTTTTTCGATGTGCGGTTGTTCGGCAGCGGGCTGTGCGTCAGGAATGGTCACCGGCGCGGGTGCTGGAACAGGAGCAGGAGCAGAACGACCAGGCTGTTGCGCGTCGGTTCGCGGGCTGGTGTTGCTCGAAGGTGTCATGGAAGCTGGCGCGAGCGGCTCAGCCTCGCTTTTACCGAATATTTTTTTGAGTGCTTTGAGCACGGTCATCTCATCAGTTGGTTAAGGAGTGTACGCCGGGCAGTGTAATGCAAGTCGGGTGCTCGGCGTAGTGAGCGAAGGATGTTTCGGTTTTAGCCCAGGCGTTTTGCCAACCAGGCACCGATATCGCGGATTTCTTCGGGTAACACTTCATGGCCCATTGGGTATTCCTGCCATGTAACCGCCACACCTGCAGCCTTTAAGCGCTCATAAGCCGTACGGCCCATGGCGTTTTGGACTACATCGTCGTACTGACCATGCAAGCACAGGGCCGGGATCCGTTGCTGGCTGGCAGACAAAGGCAGCACTTCGCTGAATGTCGGTGCGTAGGTGGAGAGGGCAAGTACGCCACCCAGCGGCCCTTGCCATTTCAGGTAAGCGGTGTGGAACACCACGGCGCCGCCTTGGGAGAAACCGGCCAGAAAAATCCGGTTGGCGTCGATACCGCTCTGGCGCTGGTCTTCTATCAACTGGATGACCGTATCTGCGGACTCTTCCAGTTCCTCTTCACTGATGGAACGGGCAGGGCTCATGGCCTTGATGTCGTACCAGCTGGGCATGGCATAACCGCCATTGATCGTCACGGCGCGGGTCGGTGCCTGTGGCAATACAAAGCGTGTGGTCAGCAACGACTGTTGCAGTGCTTCGGCCACCGGCATGAAGTCATAGCGGTCGGCGCCCAGGCCGTGGAGCCAGATAACACAGGCGTCTGCGGTCTTTTGAGGCTGAATGATCAGAGGTTGGGTCATGGCTGCTCCATCGTTGTGCATGTGCGCAAACCGGGTGCGCTACAAAAGTGCTTGATCGGTTAAAAATTACAGAAAATGTCGCTTGCTTGAACGTTTTTTCCGATATTACGTACTGAACTTACTAAGACACGAGTGTGGTACGGGCTTTGCTATGTGGACAGGGACGTGAATGCGTTCACCCTCGGCGGTAACACTAACAGGCTACTGCCGACGGGGGGACAGCAAAAATCCCGAGGGTGAAGTTAGACAAGGAATTCAACAGCTCAAGTGAGCGCTTCAGTTTGACGGTTCGTGCGATGCACCCATCGCTCAAGGCTTATGCCGCTTGACCCAATAAAAAGCCAACACGGGTCAACATGCGCCTCACAAGGGGGCGGCGGGTCTTGTTCAAACACAAAAAAAGCAGCACTGGAGGTTTGAATGAAGCAGTTGAAATCCACCCTGGCTTTGGCCACAGCAGCCATCGTGTTGAGTGTCAGTGGTTTTGCACATGCAGGCGCAACCCTGGACGGCGTTAAAAAGAAAGGGTTTGTGCAATGTGGTGTCAGTGACGGTTTGCCGGGTTTTTCGGTACCTGACAAAGACGGCAAGATCATGGGTATTGATGCTGATGTGTGCCGCGCAGTGGCCGCAGCGGTATTCGGCGATGCAACCAAGGTCAAGTTCAGCCAGTTGAACGCCAAGGAGCGTTTCACCGCGCTGCAGTCGGGTGAAGTTGACGTGCTGTCGCGCAATACCACCTGGACCAGTTCCCGTGACTCGGGCATGGGCATGGTGTTTGCGGGCGTGACGTATTACGACGGCATCGGCTTTTTGGTCAACAACAAGCTGGGTGTAAAAAGTGCCAAGGAACTGGACGGTGCAACCATCTGCATCCAGGCCGGTACCACCACCGAGCTGAACGTATCGGACTACTTCCGCGCCAATAACCTCAAGTACACCCCGATTACCTTCGACACTTCTGACGAAAGCGCCAAGTCGCTGGAAAGCGGTCGTTGCGACGTACTGACTTCCGACAAGTCGCAGCTTTATGCACAGCGCAGCAAACTGGCGAACCCGAACGACTATGTCGTTCTGCCGGAAACCATCTCCAAGGAGCCTCTGGGCCCTGTGGTACGCAAGGGTGATGAAGACTGGTTCAGTATCGTCAAGTGGACCCTGTTCGCCATGCTCAATGCTGAAGAGGCGGGTATCACCTCCAAAAACGTCCTGGCAGAAGCCAAGTCGACGAAAAACCCGGACGTTGCCCGTCTGCTGGGTGCGGACGGTGAGTACGGTAAAGACCTGAAACTGCCGAAGGACTGGGTGGTACAGATCGTAAGCCAGGTCGGTAACTACGGCGAAGTCTTCGAGAAAAACCTCGGTAAAAGCACTCCTCTGGCCATCGACCGCGGGCTGAACGCTTTGTGGAATAACGGCGGCATCCAATACGCACCTCCTGTGCGCTGATTGCCCTTTCACCCGGTAGGCCAACTGCCGGGTGATGTTGTCTGATCCAATTTTTCAGGGGCATTTCATGCAAATTAAAGTCGGCGCACCCAAGCCCAGGTTCAGCCTTGGCGATCCACGTGTGCGTGCGTGGTTATTCCAGATCATCACCGTCGCAGTGGTGGTCTTCATGGGCTGGTATCTGTTCAACAACACCCAGACCAATCTGCAGCACCGTGGCATTACTTCGGGTTTTGACTTTCTTGAACGCAGTGCCGGGTTTGGCATTGCGCAGCATTTGATTGACTACACCGAGTCCGACAGTTACGCCCGGGTCTTCGTTATCGGTTTGCTGAACACCTTGCTGGTGTCGGTGATCGGTATCGTGCTGGCGACGATTCTGGGTTTTATCGTCGGTATCGCGCGTTTATCGTCGAACTGGATGATCAGTAAACTGGCGACGGTGTATGTAGAGGTCTTTCGCAATATTCCTCCTCTGCTGCAAATCCTGTTCTGGTACTTCGCGGTGTTTCTGACCATGCCGGGGCCCCGCAACAGCCATAACTTTGCTGACACCTTTTATATGAGCAGTCGCGGCCTGAACATGCCGGCGGCGGTAGGTACAGAGGCTTTCTGGCCGTTTGTCGCCAGCGTGGTGCTCGCGATTGTGGCCACCGTTCTGATGGTCCGCTGGGCCAACAAGCGCTTCGAAGAAACGGGCGTGCCGTTTCACAAGTTCTGGGCAGGGCTGGGGCTGTTACTGGTGATCCCGGCGCTGTGCGTGTTGTTGTTCGGCACCCCGGTGCATTGGGAGATGCCGCAGCTCAAAGGTTTCAACTTTGTCGGTGGGTGGGTGCTGATCCCCGAGCTGCTGGCGCTGACCATTGCGTTGACGGTGTACACGGCAGCCTTTATTGCCGAAATCGTGCGTTCGGGGATCAAGTCGGTCAGCCACGGCCAGACCGAAGCTGCCCATTCGCTGGGCCTGAGCCCTGGGCCTACGTTGCGCAAAGTGATCATCCCGCAAGCGCTGCGGGTGATTATTCCTCCGCTGACCAGCCAATACCTGAACCTGGTGAAAAACTCGTCCCTGGCGGCGGGCATCGGGTATCCGGAAATGGTTTCACTGTTTGCCGGCACGGTACTGAACCAGACCGGGCAGGCCATTGAAGTCATCGCCATCACCATGAGCGTTTACCTGTCTATCAGCATCAGCATTTCGCTGCTGATGAACTGGTACAACACGCGTATCGCGCTGATCGAGCGATGAGGACGGGACTATGACGACTCATGTTTTCAAACCCGACATGCCGCCGCCGGGCAACCGCATCGGCATCGTCGCCTGGGCTCGGGCCAATCTGTTTTCCAGTTGGCTCAACACCTTGCTCACCCTGTTTGCCTTTTACCTGATCTGGCTGATCGTGCCGCCATTGCTGAGCTGGACAGTCTTTGATGCCAACTGGGTTGGCACCACTCAGGCTGACTGCACCAAGGAGGGCGCCTGCTGGGTGTTCATCCAGCAGCGTTTTGGCCAGTTCATGTATGGCTATTATCCGCCCGTGCTGCGCTGGCGGGTTGATCTGACCGTGTGGCTGGCGGTGATTGGCGCAGCGCCCCTGTTTATCTCGCGCTTCAAGCACAAGGCGGTCTACGGGCTGGGCTTTCTGGTGGTGTACCCGATTCTGGCTTACACCTTGTTGCATGGCGGTTATTGGGGCCTGAGCAATGTGGCCACCAGCCAATGGGGCGGCCTGATGCTGACTCTGGTCATTGCCACGGTCGGGATTGCTGGCGCCTTGCCGCTGGGGATTTTACTGGCGCTGGGGCGACGTTCGGACATGCCGGCCATTCGCGTGGTGTGCGTGACCTTCATCGAATTCTGGCGCGGCGTTCCGCTGATTACCGTGCTGTTCATGTCCTCGGTAATGCTGCCGCTGTTTCTGCCCGAAGGCATGAACTTCGACAAGCTGCTGCGGGCCTTGATCGGGGTGATTCTGTTCCAGTCGGCCTATGTGGCTGAAGTGGTGCGCGGCGGTCTGCAGGCCATCCCCAAAGGGCAGTACGAAGCGGCTGCGGCGATGGGCCTGGGGTACTGGCGCAGCATGGGCCTGGTGATTTTGCCGCAAGCCTTGAAACTGGTCATTCCCGGCATCGTGAACACCTTTATTGCCCTGTTCAAGGACACCAGCCTGGTGATCATCATCGGCCTGTTCGACCTGCTCAATAGCGTCAAGCAAGCCGCTGCCGACCCGAAATGGTTAGGCATGGCGACCGAAGGGTATGTGTTTGCAGCGTTGGTGTTCTGGATTTTCTGTTTTGGTATGTCCCGCTACTCCATGCATCTGGAGCACAAGCTGGACACTGGCCACAAGCGTTAGGTAGGAGTGCGACATGAGTGAAGCAATCAAAAAACCTGCGAGCCCTGAAGGCATTATTCAGATGCAGGGTGTTAACAAGTGGTACGGCCAGTTTCACGTGCTCAAGGACATCAACCTCAACGTACAGCCGGGTGAGCGGATTGTGCTGTGCGGGCCTTCCGGATCGGGCAAGTCAACCACGATCCGTTGCCTCAATCGCCTCGAAGAGCACCAGCAGGGCCGCATCGTGGTGGATGGCGTAGAGCTGACCAATGACATCAAGCAGATCGAAGCGGTGCGTCGTGAAGTCGGCATGGTGTTTCAGCATTTCAACCTGTTCCCGCACCTGACCATCCTGCAAAACTGCACGCTGGCTCCGATGTGGGTACGCAAGATGCCCAAGCGCAAGGCTGAAGAAATCGCCATGCATTATCTGGAGCGAGTGCGGATTCCGGAGCAGGCACACAAGTTTCCGGGGCAGTTGTCGGGTGGCCAGCAGCAGCGTGTTGCGATTGCCAGGGCGCTGTGCATGAAGCCCAAAATCATGTTGTTCGATGAGCCGACTTCAGCGCTCGACCCGGAGATGGTCAAAGAGGTTCTGGATACCATGATCGGCCTGGCCGAAGACGGCATGACCATGCTCTGCGTGACCCATGAAATGGGTTTTGCCCGCACCGTGGCCAACCGTGTGATCTTTATGGACAAGGGTGAAATCGTTGAAGAGGCGGCCCCGAATGACTTCTTCGACAACCCGCAAAATGACCGGACCAAGTTGTTCCTGAACCAGATTTTGCATTGATCCATCGGCATCTGTAGTCGCTGCCGAAGGCTGCGATGGGGGGCATGGCTACCCCCTTGTCGCAGCCCGCGACAGCGTCGGCATCAGTGCGGATTTTCACGCTGCTGTTGTTTTTGCAGCAGCAGCGCATTGATGTCTGCGCACTCGTTGATGGCATGTAGTTCCTGAACCAGTTCGGGATGGCGATCGAGCAGGCGCATCAGTACAAACAAGGGTTTGGGAGGTTCCACCTCGGCCCGTTCATAGCGGCTGAACGCATTGTGGCCGCCCCCCGACAGCAGTTGCACGGCACTTTTTTGGGTGAAGTGCAGTTTGCGCCGGATACGCTTCATCTCATCGGCCATCACCCGTTTGGCATCTTCGATCAGTTCATCACCGGCCTGGGCGTAACGCTCTGCGCTGGGAGCATCGAACTCGATTTCTGCGCATTCAGTGCACTCATGGCCTGCCAGGCTGTGCACCATCCGGTTCAATTGCTTGAAGCTCACATTGAAGCTGCGACCCTTGAACGCTTGCATCGCATTGGGGGCACCGCAGGTGTAGCAGTCATGTCTGCTCACAGGTCTTTCTCCTTGAAGGCGATGACGGGCGGCCCTCCACAGGGGCGATAGGTCACCTTGATATAGATAGCCAAACCGAAGGCCTGCGCGTGATAGACGTCCTGCCAGACCTTATGGTCGGCGTGGGTCGACATCGACTTGTGCAGCGCCCTGCGTTCTAAAGAAGCAATGACCCTCTGCATTTGGGCGAGGGTCAGGCCCATGGTTCGTCCCCCATCCAGTGCGCTTTTGGTGAACGCTACTGCGCCAAGCCGTAATACATCGGCCTGAATGCACTGGAGGTTGTAGTGAGGTGTTTTCTTTTCCATAAGAGGCAGCCTCGACGCGCTTTAAATTACCCTTAAAGGGTTCTTCGTTCAATGATTAACTATCTTTTTTTGCAGCTCTTAATCTGTAGTCGATTGCCCCTGTGAAGAGCTCTGGATAGGATGTAGGAAAATTCATCCTATGATTGGATGAAAAGGCGAATTCAATGACAGACGCTCCTCCTCTCGTAAAACGTTCCTTGGTCGACCAGGCCCTTGAGCAACTGCGCACGCGAATAAACAACGGTACCTGGGAGGTGGGGCAGCGTTTGCCGACCGAGCCCGAGCTGGCGACGCAGTTGAACATCAGCCGTAACACCGTGCGTGAAGCCATGCGCGTGCTGGCGTTTGCCGGGCTGATCGAGATCCGCCAGGGGGACGGCAGTTACCTGCGTGGGCGTGTGGACCCGATGGATACGCTGCGTGCGTTGTCATCCTGCTCGATGGAGCAGGGTCGGGAGATGCGGCACATTCTGGAAGTCGAAGCCGTGGGCCTGGCGGCCCTGCGTCGCACGGACGAAGATTTGCGG
This sequence comes from Pseudomonas sp. B424, assembly GCF_055408345.1. Taxonomy (NCBI): domain Bacteria; kingdom Pseudomonadati; phylum Pseudomonadota; class Gammaproteobacteria; order Pseudomonadales; family Pseudomonadaceae; genus Pseudomonas; species Pseudomonas sp. B424. The sequence continues at coordinate 173,385 of NZ_JBUZTL010000009.1, forward strand.
CTGTTGCACCAGGCGCTCAATGCAAGCGGCCAGCACTACCACGGTGAACTCGACACCTATATCTGCTGCGACCTGCTGTTTCACCAGCGACTGATAGATGCCGCGCACAACCCGGCCTTGAGCGAGCTGTACCGCTACACCGCAAGCGTGGTGAGCAACCATTTGCGCAAAACAATGGACGTGCATCCGCGGCGCCAATTGGTCTTTGACCTGCATGTCGAGTTACTCGAAGCCGTCGAACAACAAGACCCCCAACGGGCCATGGCGCTGTGCCGGACGTTGATCAATGAACCTTGAACCGGAGAAGGCCATGACCCACCCCGCGCCAGTCGCCAATGCCAGCGTTGAACCACCGGTTCGTCATCTGGATGAGCTGGAAGAGTTGCTGATCGACGCCGAGATTGACGACGAGCAGGTGCAGCAAACCCCTGCGGTGGTGCTGCGCCCGTGGTTGTTGCTGTTGGGTCTGGTACTGGTGGCGTTGAACCTGCGCCCCGCGTTGTCCAGCATGGCGCCGTTGCTGGGTGAGGTATCGGACAGCTTGGGCCTGTCGGCAGCACAGGCCGGCTTGTTGACGACATTGCCGGTGCTTTGCCTGGGGGTGTTCGCGCCTTTGGCGCCCATCCTGGCCCGACGTTTTGGTACTGAACGGGTGGTACTGGGGATTTTGCTCACGCTGGGCGGCGGGATTGTCCTGCGCAGTTACCTGGGCGAGGTCGGGCTGTTTGCCGGGAGCATTCTGGCGGGGGCCAGTATCGGGGTGATCGGGGTGCTCTTGCCGGGCATTATCAAGCGCGATTTTGCCGGGCATGCGGGCACCATGACCGGGGTTTACACCATGGCCCTGTGCCTTGGCGCGGCGTTGGCTGCCGGGGCGACAGTGCCTCTGAGTGAATGGCTGGGCCAGAGCTGGGCGATGGGTCTGGGGTTTTGGGCTTTGCCTGCGCTGATTGCGGCTATTTTCTGGTTGCCGCAAGTGACCAAGCGTCAGGGGGCTCACAACGTCGCTTATCGCGTGCGTGGCCTGATGCGTGACCCGCTGGCCTGGCAGGTGACGCTTTATATGGGGTTGCAGTCCTCATTGTCCTACATCGTCTTCGGCTGGTTGCCTTCGATCCTGATCGGGCGCGGCCTGACGCCGACCCAGGCCGGGCTGGTGATGTCGGGCTCGGTCATCGTGCAGTTGCTGACGGCACTCACGGCGCCATGGCTGGCCACACGCGGTAAAGATCAGCGACTGGCCATTGTGGTGGTCATGTGCATGACCCTGACCGGCCTGTTTGGCTGCCTTTACGCCCCCATCGAGGGGCTGTGGGGCTGGGCGATTGTGTTGGGCCTGGGGCAGGGCGGTACGTTCAGCCTGGCGCTGACCATGATTGTGTTGCGCTCACGGGATGCCCATGTGGCTGCCAGCCTGTCGGGCATGGCCCAGGGCATTGGTTATACCGTGGCGTCGCTGGGGCCGCTGGCCGTCGGCGTGGTGCATGAGGTGACGGGGGGCTGGAGCGCGGTGGGCTGGATTTTTGCGGTGATCGGTCTGGGGGCCATCGTCGCCGGGCTCGGTGCCGGGCGTGCCCGTTATGTGAATGTGCAGAGCGAGAGAGTCTGAAGAGCGTAGTGTTTAGGCTCATTGCAGATTATCGTGCAGGGATTCCTGACCCGAACGGACCCTGCCATGAGCCAAGAACATCAAGCGTTGATTACTCGCTTCTACCAAGCCTTCCAGCAGCTTGATGCCCAGGCAATGGCCGCCTGTTACACCGATGACGTGTTGTTCAGCGACCCTGTATTTGGCGAGTTGCGCGGCCGGGATGCGGCGGACATGTGGCGCATGCTGACCTCGCGGGCGAAGGATTTCAGCCTGGCCTTCGATCAGGTTCAGGCCGACGGTCAGCGCGGCAGCGCGCATTGGGTGGCGACCTACGTGTTCAGCCAGACCGGTGCCACGGTGGTCAACGATATCCGGGCACGGTTCGTGTTTCGTGACGGCAAAATCTGCGAGCACCACGATCACTTTGACCTGTGGCGCTGGTCGCGTCAGGCGCTGGGGGCCAAGGGTGTGTTGCTGGGGTGGACGCCGTTGGTGAAAAACGCCATCCGGGCTCAGGCGCAAAAAGGGCTCAAGGCCTTTCAGGCTGGCCGTTGAAAGTGAGCGAAAAACCCTGGTTTGTGTACCTGGTGCGGGCCGCCAATGGCGCTCTGTATTGCGGCATCAGCGATGACCCGGTGCGCCGCTTTGCCAAGCACCAGACGGGCAAGGGGGCGCGCTTTTTCGCTTCAAGCCCGGCAGTGGCGTTGGTCTATGTCGAGTCCTGGCCAGACAAGGGCGAAGCCTTGCGCCAGGAACGACTGATCAAAAAGCTCAAAAAAAGCGCCAAGGAATGCCTGGTGCAAAGCCAGGCACAATGCGCTATTGGCCAGTTTTCAGCGCCGCCATTATCGCATCCGGCTTGAAGTCCCTGAGCAGCGTGCCATTGACGTCCAGTATCGGAATCCCGCGGCCGCCCAGCGCTTCATAGGCCTGGCGTGCAGCGGGGTCTTTCTCGATGTCGAACTCTTTATAGGGAATGCCTTTCTCATCCAGAAACCGGCGGGTGGCCTTGCAGTAACCGCACCACTCGGTGGCATACAGCACCACCCGGGCGCTGGCCCGGGTTTGTTCTGGCACGACCCCTGAGGGGTTGAGCACTCGCTCGATCTTGCCCCAGTTCTGGAAGATAACCACCACCACCAGAACAAACAGGACTTTCTTCAAGACACCCTTGAGCATTACTTGCTGCGCTTGAGCTGGTCGAGGAGCTGGGTCGGCAGGCCCTTGATCACCAGTGTGCCGGCCTCTTCGTCGAACTCGACCTTGGAGCCCAACAGGTGGGCTTCAAAGCTGATAGACAGGCCCTCAGCGCGCCCGGTGAAGCGGCGGAACTGGTTGAGCGTGCGTTTATCCGCCGGGATCTCTGGCGACAGGCCGTAGTCCTTGTTGCGGATATGGTCGTAGAACGCTTTGGGGCGTTCTTCGTCGATCAGCTCGGACAACTCGACAAGGCCCATCGGTTCGCCGATTTTGGCCTGACTGCTGGCGTAATCGACCAGGGTTTTGGTTTTTTCGCGGGCGGACTCTTCGGGCAAGTCCTCGCTTTCAACGAAATCGCTGAAGGCCTTGAGCAGGGTGCGAGTTTCGCCCGGGCCGTCGACACCTTCCTGGCAGCCGATAAAGTCGCGGAAGTACTCCGAGACTTTCTTGCCGTTCTTGCCTTTGATAAACGAAATGTACTGCTTGGACTGCTTGTTGTTCTGCCACTCGGAAATATTGATCCGTGCGGCCAGGTGCAGCTGGCCGAGGTCCAGGTGACGGGACGGGGTCACGTCCAGCTCGGAGGTCACCGCAACGCCTTCGCTGTGGTGCAGCAGGGCGATGGCCAGGTAGTCGGTCATGCCTTGCTGGTAATGGGCGAACAGCACGTGACCGCCTGCAGAGAGGTTGGACTCTTCCATCAGTTTTTGCAGATGCTCGACGGCAACGCGGCTGAAAGAGGTGAAGTCCTTACCGCCATCGAGGTATTCCTTGAGCCAGCCGCTGAACGGATGCGCCCCGGACTCGGCATGGAACAAGCCCCAGGCTTTGCCTTGCTTGGCGTTATAGCTTTCGTTGAGGTCAGCGAGCATGTTCTCGATGGCTTGAGACTCGGCCAGTTCAGAGTCGCGGGCGTGGAGAACTGCGGGCGTACCGTCAGGTTTTTTGTCAATCAAATGGACGATGCAATGACGGATCGGCATGGGCTTCTCGGCGTGTAATGAGAGGGCAGGGTGCACACCCCGCAAAGGCGCCAAGTGTACCGCACCTGAGCGATGGGTCGGGGTTTGGGGGGCTTGAGTGCCCCCGAGACGGTTTTTTTACGGTTTTAAGGCCAGAAAGCTGACCAAATGGCCAGGTAGAGGCGGAAATTTGGTCGTCTCTGTGCTAGTTTTGCCCGGTCTTGCGCTCGGAAACGGCGTAAAGCGTGCATTCAGCATGTGTCAGGTCGAACCAAACCCCGTTTTAGCTATCTACATCCGCGATTCGTCGTGAAAGCTGGCGGGTGTGCCAGACCCTTGAGATCTGGCTCGATGGCTGACATTGCACTCTGCAAACCAAATGAATTTGATAGGGAAGGAACATCTCAATGGCTATTACTAAAGACCAACTGATTGCCGATATCGCTGAAGCTATCGACGCGCCAAAAACTACTGCGCGTAACGCTCTGGACCAACTGGCCCAGATCGTTGCTGATCAATTGGAAAATGGCGGCGAAATCACTCTGCCAGGTATTGGCAAACTGAAAGTGACCGAGCGTCCTGCCCGTACTGGCCGTAACCCTTCGACTGGCGCAGCCATCGAAATCGCAGCCAAAAAAGTTATCAAGCTCGTTGTGGCCAAAGGCCTGACTGACGCTGTTAACAAGTAAGACTGCTGTAAAAAAACCGCGCTCCGGATTACTCCGAAGCGCGGTTTTTTTATGGGCGCTGTTCCCGTAGCAGCTGCCGCAGGAGCGAGGCTGCGTTCGGCGGCGAAGCCATCGTAGATTCAGTTGCCACCGTTTTTCAGGAAAACCGAGAGCCCCGAGTTCACGACGGCTTCGCCGCCTCGCGCAGCTCGGCAGCTGCTACGAGGTTTTGCGTATCGACACGCTTACTTCCAGTTCTTCTCGCGCCACAGCTGCTGCTGCTCTTTGTCATGGAAGGTCCAGGCCACAAAGCGGCTTTGCTTGTTGCCCTGGGACATGTCCACAACCTGGCTTTCGCGTGCACCGGCTTTTTTCAGCGCAGTCTGGATGGCCGGCAAGTTAGAGGCCTTGGACACCAAAACGCTGAACCACAGTATTTGGCGGCCCACCTGAATGCTTTCGCGAATCAGCTGAGTGACAAAGCGCTGCTCGCCACCTTCGCACCACAATTCGGCCGCCTGGCCACCAAAGTTCAGAACCGGCAGCTTGCGCTTGGGATCTGCCTTGCCCAGTGCGCGCCATTTGCGCTCACTGCCGCGCGTCGCTTCATCCAGGGATGCGTGGAACGGCGGGTTGCACATGGTCAGGTCGAAGCGCTCGCTGCTTTCCAGCAGGTCCAGCAGGATCTTCTGCGGGTTGGGTTGCAGGCGCAGGCTGATGGCTTTGTTCAGACCGTTGGACTGCACAATCGCCTTGGCCGCTTTTACTGCCGTCGGGTCGACTTCGGTGCCCAGGAACTGCCAGCGGTATTCGCTATGACCGATCAGCGGGTAGACGCAGTTGGCGCCCATGCCGATGTCCAGTACGCGAACGTTTTGGCCGCGGGGGATTTCTCCGTCGTTGATGCTGGCCAGCAGGTCGGCCAGGAAGTGCACGTAGTCGGCGCGCCCCGGTACCGGCGGGCACAGGTAGTCAGCGGGGATATCCCAGTGGGCAATCCCGTAGAACGCCTTGAGCAGGGCGCGGTTGAATACGCGTACGGCGCTCGGGTTGGCGAAGTCGATGCTCTCTTTGCCGTACGGGTTGATGATCACAAACTCCGCGAGCTCAGGGCAGACCGAAATCAGCTGCGGGAAGTCGTAGCGGCCCTGGTGACGGTTGCGCGGGTGCAGGCTTGGCTTGACGCGCGGCTCGACCGGCTTGGCTTCGCCTGCTGGCTTGGGCTTGTGGCGTGTGGCTTTGGAAGTACGTGGGGTAGTCATGTTCAATTCATTCCACAAAAGCAATCGCGGGCAAGGCCGCTCCTGCAGAGTTAAACCCTGCGGGAGCGGCCTTGCCCGCGATCAGGTGCGCAGCGTTATTACAGGCTGGAAATCCGCGCGTGCTGGTCTGCCAGTTTGCTCAAGGCCTGTTCGGCCTCGGCCAACTTGGCACGTTCTTTCTCGATGACTTCGGCCGGGGCCTTGTCAACGAATGCGGCGTTCGACAACTTGCCGCCAACGCGTGCTACTTCGCCGTGCAAGCGCTGGATTTCCTTGTCCAGGCGCGCCAACTCTGCATCTTTGTCGATCAGGCCGGCCATTGGCACCAGCACTTCCATCTCGCCTACCAGAGCGGTAGCAGACAGAGGGGCTTCGGCGCCGTCTTGCAGCACGGTGATCGATTCGAGTTTAGCCAGCTTTTTGAGCAAGGCATCGTTCTCGGTCAGACGGCGCTGGTCTTCGCTGCTGACGTTTTTCAGGTACAGCTGCAATGGCTTGCCCGGACCGATGTTCATTTCGCCACGGATGTTGCGCGTGCCGAGCATCAGGCCCTTGAGCCATTCGATATCGTCTTCGGCGGCCTGGTCGATGCGTGCTTCATTGGCCACTGGCCACGGTTGCAGCATGATGGTCTTGCCTTCAACACCGGCCAGCGGCGCGATGCGCTGCCAGATTTCTTCGGTGATAAACGGCATGAACGGGTGCGCCAGGCGCAAGGCCACTTCCAGTACACGAACCAGGGTACGGCGAGTGCCGCGCTGACGTTCTACCGGAGCGTTTTCGTCCCACAGTACCGGCTTGGACAGCTCCAGGTACCAGTCGCAGTACTGGTTCCAGATGAACTCGTACAAGGCTTGTGCCGCGAGGTCGAAACGGAACTGGTCGAGGTGACGGGTCACTTCGGCTTCGGTGCGTTGCAGCTGCGAGATGATCCAGCGGTCGGCCAGCGACAGTTCGTAGGCTTCGCCGTTCTGGCCGCAGTCTTCGCCCTTGTCCAGCACGTAGCGTGCAGCGTTCCAGATCTTGTTGCAGAAGTTGCGATAGCCTTCAACTCGGCCCATGTCGAACTTGATGTCACGACCGGTGGACGCCAGCGAGCAGAAGGTGAAGCGCAGGGCGTCGGTGCCGTAGCTGGCGATGCCGTCTGCGAATTCGTCGCGGGTCTGTTTCTCGATCTTCTTCAGCAGTTTTGGCTGCATCAGGCCCGTGGTGCGTTTGGCCACCAGGTCTTCGAGTTCGATACCGTCGATGATATCCAGCGGGTCCAGGACGTTGCCCTTGGACTTGGACATCTTCTGGCCCTGACCGTCACGTACCAGCCCGTGCACATACACGGTCTTGAACGGAACTTGCGGGGTGCCGTCTTCGTTTTTCACCAGGTGCATGGTGAGCATGATCATCCGGGCAACCCAGAAGAAAATGATGTCGAAGCCGGTAACCAGCACGTCAGTGGAGTGGAAGGTTTTCAGCGCGTCGGTTTTTTCCGGCCAGCCCAGGGTGGAGAACGTCCACAGGCCCGAACTGAACCAGGTGTCGAGCACGTCGTTGTCCTGTTGCAGCGCAACGTCCGGGCCCAGGTTGTGCTTGGCGCGGACTTCGGCTTCGTCGCGGCCTACGTAAACCTTGCCCGACTCGTCGTACCAGGCCGGGATCCGGTGGCCCCACCACAGCTGACGGCTGATGCACCAGTCCTGGATGTCGCGCATCCACGAGAAGTACATGTTTTCGTACTGTTTAGGCACGAACGCGATGCGGCCGTCTTCCACTGCAGCAATGGCAGGTTCTGCCAGCGGCTTGGTCGAAACGTACCACTGGTCGGTCAGCCACGGCTCGATGATGGTGCCAGAGCGGTCGCCCTTCGGTACTTTCAGTGCGTGATCGTCGACGCTGACCAGCAGGCCGGCTTCGTCAAAATCAGCCACGATCTGCTTGCGGGCTTCGAAGCGGTCCAGGCCCGCATACTTGGCCGGCAGGGTACCGTCGATGGTTTCGTTCAGTTTGCCGTCGAGGTTGAACACCTGAGCAGCAGCCAGCACCTTGGCGTTTTTGTCGAAGATGTTCAGCAGCGGCAGGTTGTGGCGCTTGCCGACTTCGTAGTCGTTGAAGTCGTGGGCCGGGGTGATTTTCACACAGCCGGTGCCGAATTCAGGGTCGCAGTAGTCGTCAGCGATGATCGGGATGCGGCGGCCAACCAGTGGCAGCTCAACGAATTTGCCGATCAGGGCCTTGTAGCGTTCGTCTTCCGGGTTTACCGCAACGGCAGCATCGCCGAGCATGGTTTCCGGACGAGTGGTGGCAACCACCAGGTAGTCCAGACCTTCAGCGGTCTTGGCACCGTCAGCCAGCGGGTAGCGCAGGTTCCACAGGAAACCTTTCTCGTCGTGGTTTTCCACTTCAAGGTCGGAAATAGCGGTGTGCAGCTTGGTGTCCCAGTTGACCAGACGCTTGCCACGGTAGATCAGGCCGTCTTCGTGCAAGCGCACGAAAGCTTCTTTCACGGCTTCGGACAGGCCGTCATCCATGGTGAAGCGTTCACGGCTCCAGTCTACGGACGAGCCGAGGCGACGGATCTGACGGCTGATATTGCCGCCGGACTGGTCTTTCCACTCCCAGATCTTGTCGAGGAATTTTTCGCGGCCCAGATCGTGACGGTTCAGACCTTGTGCTTCGATCTGACGCTCAACCAGCATCTGGGTGGCGATACCCGCGTGGTCGGTGCCCGGCTGCCACAGGGTGTTGCGACCCTGCATGCGGCGGAAACGGATCAGGGCGTCCATGATCGCGTTGTTGAAGCCGTGACCCATGTGAAGGCTGCCGGTGACGTTCGGCGGCGGAATCATGATGGTGTACGGGTCGCCCGCGCCTTGCGGGGCAAAATAGTTTTCTTCTTCCCAGGTTTTATACCAGGAAGTTTCAATGGCGTGCGGCTGGTAGGTCTTATCCATGCGCGGCGGGACCCTATTGGCATTAATTCAGGAAAGCCGACAAGTATAGCGGGGTGGGAGGCGCAGGGCGAGTTGTGCGGGGGATAAGCTTTGCCGTTGTGGGAGCGGGCTTGCTCGTGATGCTGGCTACTCGGTACATCGGGCTCACCGAGGCGCTGCAATCGCGAGCAAGCCCGCTCCCACAGATGTATCAGCTCTGATGTTGAGCGAGCAAACGTTCCATGTGCGCTTCGAGGCGGCGCTTGATTTCGGTTTCGATGTGGGGGGCAAAGTCGTTGATCACGTCTTGCATGATCGCTTGCGCTGCGGTGCGCAGTTCTTTGTCCAGATGCACGAGCAATGCGTCCGGCGCTTTTTCTGCGACGGGGGCCGGGGTAATGCCGACCAGCGGTATCTGACTCGGGACGTGTTCGACTTCTTCGTCGATCACTTCAGACAGCAGCGGAATCTGCTCGCCTTCCTGGCAGACCATCTCTGTCAGCAGTGGCGGTTGCAGGCCTTCATCGCCGAGCAGCTTGCGAATGGACTCAAGGTCATCGAGCAGGTGTGCAGCTTTTTGCGGCGAATTGGAGGTGTCCATTGTGTGCTCAGAGTCGTTGCAGCTTGTGGTCTTGCAGAGGATAGCCCTGTTCACGGTAGAAGCGGAAACTCTCCCGTGCGGCCAGTCGTACGGCGGGGTCTTCGACCACTACTTCGGCCACGCGTGCGAAGCGTTTGAAAAAATCGGGGACTTTGAGGTCCAGGTTGATCAGCAAGTCCTGATGGCTGGGCGGTGCGTCTGCCAGCCCCATCACGATTACGCCGTCGGGTTCGTCTTCGGTGTTGCTGTGGGGCACGAAACTCTCGCCCTTGAAGCGCCACAGGCGTTCATCCAGCTCCTGGCGTTGTGCTTCGTCCACGCAGTGTAGGTACACGCGATGACCAAGGCGCCAGGCCTTTTCGGTGAGTTTGCAGGCGAAATCCAGGCGCGCTGCCGGGTCTGCGCTGGGCAGGATGTAAAAGTCGACCTTGGTCAGCTCTTTATTTGGTTCTGGGGTCATTGCGGTTCCTGAATCGGGGCTGCACCGCCGTCAAGCGGCGCAGCCTTCGATTGTCAGCTTCAAGCGTTGGCGCGATCCAGCAGGTACTGGGTCAGCAGGGGTACAGGGCGGCCACTGGCACCTTTGTCCTTGCCGCCGCTGACCCATGCCGTGCCGGCGATGTCCAGGTGAGCCCAGTGATAGGCCTTGGCGAAGCGCGACAGGAAGCAGCCTGCGGTGATGGCGCCGGCTTTAGGGCCGCCGATGTTGGCCATGTCGGCAAACGGGCTGTCCAGCTGCTCCTGGTATTCGTCGAACAACGGCAGTTCCCAGGCGCGGTCGTCGGCTTGCTTGCCGGCTTCCAGCAGTTGGCTGATCAGTTCGTCGTTGTTGCCCATCAGGCCCGAGGTGTGAGCGCCCAGTGCAACCATGCAGGCGCCGGTCAGGGTGGCGATGTCGATCACGGCCTGGGGTTTGAAGCGTTCGGCGTAGGTCAGGGCATCGCACAGCACCAGACGGCCTTCGGCGTCGGTATTGAGGATTTCAACGGTCTGGCCGCTCATGGTGGTCACGATGTCGCCCGGGCGTGCAGCACCGCCGCTTGGCATGTTTTCGGCGCAGGCCAGAATGCACACCAGGTTGATCGGCAGCTTGAGCTCAAGCACGGCACGCAGGGTGCCGAACACGCTGGCGGCACCGCCCATGTCGTACTTCATTTCGTCCATGCCGGCCCCCGGCTTGAGGCTGATGCCGCCGGTGTCGAAGGTAATGCCCTTGCCAACCAGCACGAACGGCTTCTCGGATTTTTTGCCGCCCGAGTAGTTCATCACGATCAGGCGCGGAGGCTGATCGCTGCCCTGGCCCACGGCGTAGAACGCGCCCATGCCCAGTTCTTTGATTTTCTTCTCGTCGAGGATTTCGACTTTCAGGCCTTTGAACTCTTTACCCAGATCCTTGGCCTGTTCTGCCAGGAATGTCGGGTGGCAGATGTTGGGCGGCAGGTTGCCCAGGTCGCGGGTGAACGACATACCGGCGGCAATGGCCTGGGCGTGGGTCACGGCGCGCTGCACTTCGGCCTGTGCGGCCTTGATGGTCAGCAGGGTGATTTTTTTCAGGGCCCGGGGTTCGGCCTTCTGGCTTTTGAAACGGTCGAAGGTGTATTCGCCGTCGACCAGGGTTTCTGCCAGCAGGCGGGTCTTGCTGTAGCTGTCGCGACCCTTGACCACCAGTTCGTCGAGGGCAAACACGGCATCGCTGCCGCCCAGGCCTTTAAGGACGCCAAGTGCACCGCTGATGATTTTACGGAACGGGCGGTCGCCCAGCTCTTCATCCTTGCCAGTGCCCAGCAGCAGCACGCGTTCGGCTTTGAGGTTTGGCAGGCTGTGCAGCAGCAGGCTTTGACCGGTCTTGCCGGCGAGGTCGCCGCGCTTGAGGACTGCGCTGATGGCGCCGCCGGTGAGTTCATCGATGACTTTGGCGGTAGGGCCCAGCTTGCGACCTTCGCCGACGGCGACCACGAGAGTGGCCGTTTTCAACGTTTCTGGACTAACGCTTTTTACAACCAGTTCCATGTCGGGGTCCCTGAATAAAATGGTCAACATGCGCACAAACACTGAGGTTTGTTTGCTTATAGAGGAGGCGCCTCACCTGTGATCCAAGGCGGGCGTCAAGGCGGGCAGTTTGAACCCCGTCGGTCGGGCCTGACAACCCTCGTATAGGGCCAACTTGCCACTTTCAAGACTGCGCAGTGACAGGGGCGGCCATTCACAGGATAATGCGCCATCTTTTTAAACGGCTAGGCTCATCTGCATGAGCTTGTGTCGACTCGTTATGCCGCTTGTTTGGCCGCCTTAGCCTGACGACCCTGGAGTGTCTGGTTTGATCGTCTTCCGTTATCTATTCCGCGAAGTCCTGCTTACATTGAGCGCTGTCAGTGCTGTGCTGCTGGTCATCATCATGAGCGGTCGCTTCATCAAATACCTGGCTCAGGCCGCCTCGGGCGCCCTGGATCCGGGCTCTTTGTTCCTGATCATGGGTTTCCGCCTGCCCGGCTTCATGCAGCTGATTCTGCCGCTGGGCCTGTTTTTGGGCATTCTGCTGTCCTATGGCCGCATGTACCTTGAAAGCGAAATGACCGTGCTGTCGGCTACCGGCATGAGCCAGCAGCGCTTGTTGGCCATGACCATGGCGCCTGCCGCACTGGTTGCGCTGATTGTGGCCTGGCTCAGCCTGAGCCTCGCGCCCCAGGGTTCAAACGAATTTCAGTTGTTGCTCAATAAACAGGATGCCCTGACCGAATTCGACACTCTGGAGGCTGGTCGCTTCCAGTCGTTGAGTGACGGTTCGCGGGTGACCTATACCGAAGAGCTGACCAATGACCGGGCCCACTTGTCCGGTGTATTCATTACGCAAAAAAACCTCGGCCAGGACGCCAAGGATCGCAGCATCTCGGTGCTGGTAGCCGAGAAGGGGCGCCAGGAAGTGCGTGCCGATGGCAGTCGCTGGCTGATTCTGGACAATGGCTATCGCTATGACGGTAACCCGGGGCTGGCCGATTATCGTGCCATCAAGTACGACACCTACGGCGTGCTGCTGCCCAAGCCGGATGTCAGCAATGACGTGACGGACCGCGATGCGATGCCAACGCGAAGCCTGATCGGCAACCCGGAGCCGCGTTCAGTTGCTGAGTTGCAATGGCGTATTGCCTTTCCATTTCTGGTGTTTATCGTGACCTTGATTGCTGTACCGCTGTCTCGGGTCAACCCGCGTCAGGGGCGTTACCTCAAGCTGTTGCCGGCCATTCTTCTATATATGAGCTACCTGAGCATGCTGACCTGGGGGCGGGGCCTTCTCGAAGGCGGCAAGATTCCGTTGGCGCTGGGCTTGTGGTGGGTGCATATCCTGTTCCTGGTCATTGGCCTGGGGCTGATGTATTGGGAGCCGCTGCGCTTGAAGCTGGCGAGTCGCCGTAGTGCCGAGGAGATGACCCGTGGTTAAGCTCGACCGCTACATTGGTAGCAGTGTGTTGTATGCAATCATGGCGGTACTGGGGATTATCCTGGGCCTGGCGTTGTTGTTCGCGTTGATCGACGAGATGCGCAGTATCAGCAGCAGCTACACCATCCTGGACGTCTTCAGCTTCGTATTGCTGACCGCTCCACGCCGTCTCTACGAAATGTTGCCCATGGCCGCATTGATCGGTTGCCTGATCGGTTTGGGCGGTCTTGCCAGCAACAGCGAACTGACCATCATGCGTGCGGCGGGTGTGTCCCTGGGGCGCATCGTCTGGGCCGTGATGAAGCCAATGCTGGTGCTGATGCTGGCCGGCGTGCTGATAGGCGAGTACGTGGTGCCGCCTACCGAGAACATGGCTCAGGCCAACCGTGCACTGGCACAGGGTGGTGGTGATGCGCAAAGCTCCAAGCATGGCCTGTGGCACCGTCAGGGTGATGAGTTCATCCACATCAACGCGGTTCAGCCGGGCGGTCTGCTTTATGGCGTGACCCGGTACCGCTTTGATAACGAGCGCCATATGTTGTCGTCCAGTTTCGCCAAGAAGGCCCAGTTCGATCAGGGTCAATGGTTGCTGAGCGATGTGAGCACGACCGTATTCCACGACCGTAGCACTGAAGTCATCAAGGTGCCTGAAGAGCGCTGGGACGTGGCGTTGAGTCCTCAACTGCTGAGTACCGTGGTCATGGCGCCTGAGTCACTGTCGATCGCGGGCTTGTGGAGCTATATCCACTACCTGAAAGACCAGGGCCTGAACAACGGCCGTTACTGGCTGGCTTTCTGGGTCAAGGTGCTGCAGCCGCTGGTGACGGCAGCGCTGGTGTTGATGGCCATATCCTTCATCTTCGGCCCGTTACGCTCCGTTACTCTCGGGCAGCGGGTGTTTACCGGGGTGTTGGTGGGCTTCACCTTCAAGATCGCCCAGGACCTGCTGGGGCCGATGAGCCTGGTGTTCGGCTTCTCGCCGCTGTTTGCGGTGCTGCTGCCGGCCAGCATCTGTGCGCTGGCCGGTATCTGGCTGTTGCGTCGAGCGGGCTGACACGCCTTTGTTGAGTTCTTCAGAAGCCCCTATCTCGCGACAGGGGCTTTTTTGTGGGTGTCCATTGGCCTGTGAACGTGACGCTTGGCGAGTGGATCAGGTACAATTCCCGGCTATTTTTCGGCGGGCAGTCTGCCTGCGACTTTTTTGAGTGTTGACCCGTGAGTGATTTGAGTCATATCCGCAATTTCTCCATCATCGCCCACATTGACCATGGCAAGTCGACGCTGGCCGATCGTTTTATCCAGATGTGCGGTGGCCTGAGCGCCCGCGAAATGGAAGCCCAGGTACTGGATTCCATGGACCTCGAGCGTGAGCGCGGGATCACCATCAAGGCCCACAGCGTCACCTTGTATTACACGGCCAAAGACGGCATTACCTACCAGCTGAACTTCATTGATACCCCGGGCCACGTTGACTTCACCTACGAAGTCAGCCGTTCCCTGGCGGCCTGTGAAGGTGCCTTGCTGGTAGTGGACGCGGGGCAGGGCGTAGAAGCCCAATCCGTCGCCAACTGCTACACCGCGATCGAGCAGGGCCTTGAGGTCATGCCGGTACTGAACAAGATCGACCTGCCACAGGCCGATCCTGATCGCGTGAAGGAAGAGATCGAAAAAATCATTGGCATCGATGCCACTGATGCCGTGACCTGCAGCGCCAAGACCGGCCTGGGTGTAGACGAGGTGCTTGAGCGCCTGGTGCACACCATTCCTGCGCCAACCGGTAATTACGAAGATCCGCTGCAAGCGTTGATCATCGACTCCTGGTTCGACAACTACCTGGGCGTTGTGTCCCTGGTTCGCGTGCGCCACGGCCGCGTGAAAAAGGGCGACAAGATTCTGGTCAAGTCCACCGGCAAGATGCATCTGGTGGACAGCGTGGGTGTATTCAACCCCAAGCACACGGCTACCGTTGACCTGAAAGCCGGTGAAGTAGGCTTCATCATCGCCGGTATCAAGGACATTCACGGTGCGCCGGTGGGCGATACCCTGACCTTGAGCACTACCCCGGACGTTGACGTTCTGCCAGGTTTCAAACGTATTCAGCCACAGGTGTATGCGGGCTTGTTCCCGGTCAGCTCCGACGACTTCGAAGACTTCCGTGAAGCGCTGCAAAAGCTCACGTTGAACGACTCGTCGCTGCAATACACCCCGGAAAGCTCCGACGCACTGGGCTTCGGCTTCCGTTGTGGCTTCCTGGGCATGTTGCACATGGAAATCATCCAGGAGCGCCTGGAGCGCGAGTACGACCTGGACCTGATCACCACGGCTCCAACCGTAATTTTCGAGCTGCTGCTCAAGACTGGCGAAACGATTTACGTCGATAACCCGTCCAAGCTGCCGGACGTGTCTTCCATTGAAGACATCCGCGAGCCAATCGTGCGCGCCAATATCCTTGTGCCTCAAGAGCACCTGGGTAACGTCATTACCCTGTGCATTGAAAAGCGCGGCGTTCAGCACGACATGCTGTTCCTGGGGACTCAGGTGCAAGTGACCTACGATTTGCCGATGAACGAAGTGGTTCTGGACTTCTTTGACCGTCTCAAATCCACCAGTCGCGGCTATGCTTCGCTTGATTACCATTTCAACCGTTATCAGTCGGCCAACCTGGTCAAGCTCGATGTACTGATCAACGGCGAAAAAGTTGATGCCCTGGCATTGATTGTTCACCGCGACAACGCCCACTACAAAGGGCGTGCGTTGACCGAGAAGATGAAAGAGCTGATTCCGCGTCAGATGTTCGATGTGGCAATTCAGGCTGCCATTGGTGGCCAAATCATTGCGCGCTCGTCTGTTAAAGCGCTCCGAAAAAACGTACTGGCCAAATGCTACGGTGGTGACGTTAGCCGTAAGCGCAAGCTGTTGGAAAAGCAGAAAGCCGGTAAAAAACGCATGAAGCAAGTGGGTAACGTGGAAATTCCACAAGAAGCCTTCCTTGCAGTGCTCAGGTTGGATAGCTAGGTCCTATGTCACTAAATTTCCCGCTGTTGCTGGTCATTGCTGTTGCCGTGTGCGGTTTGCTGGCGCTGCTCGATTTGGTCTTCCTGGCTCCGCGCCGGCGCAAGGCCATTGCCAACTATCAAGCCAGTGTCACGCCGGTTGATATGCAGGTCGTCGAAAAGCTCAACAAGGAACCGTTGCTGGTTGAATACGGCAAGTCGTTCTTCCCGGTGTTGTTCATCGTGCTGGTGCTGCGTTCGTTTCTGGTTGAGCCGTTCCAGATCCCGTCCGGCTCGATGAAGCCGACCCTGGATGTGGGCGACTTCATTTTGGTGAATAAATTTTCGTACGGGATCCGCTTGCCGGTCCTCGACACGAAAATCATCGAAGTGGGTGATCCGAAGCGGGGCGATGTGATGGTGTTTCGCTACCCAAGCGACCCGACGGTTAACTACATCAAACGTGTAGTGGGCCTGCCGGGCGACAAGATTCGCTACACCAGCGACAAGAAGCTGTACGTCAACGATCAACTCGTTGCCGAGCAGCTGGTAGGTGCAGAGCCAGGCACTTTGGGCAGTGCGGAGCTGTACAAAGAAAAGCTGGGCGAAGTCGAGCACATGATCCGCAAGGAAATGAGCCGCTATCGCGCGCCGCCTGACAAGGAGTGGACGGTTCCGGCCGGGCATTACTTCATGATGGGCGACAACCGTGACAATTCGAACGACAGCCGTTACTGGGATGATCCGAACATTCCCAAATACGAGCTGGGCATGGTTCCCGACAAGAACATTGTCGGCAAGGCCTTCGCTGTTTGGATGAGCTGGCCGGAACCCAAGGCGAGCAACCTGCCTAACTTCTCGCGGGTTGGTCTGATCAAGTAGCCAAGACGGCGCTGTTAATAACAGCGCCGAATGCTTTTCAGGCGTACGAACAAATCGTACGTCTTGCGGTTCGCAAGGCCGTCTGCCGCTTCAGGCATGTCGGTCAACAGTATTCAGGATGTGGATTTGAACAAAGCGTTAAGTGTGACGGCGGCGAACAGCCTGTTCCCTGTCCATTTGCTATGCGATAAACGAGCATCACTGATCCCTAATATCGGTCCGGTGGTGACATTCGGCCACGAACTCAGCGTGGGTAAATCGTGAGTTTTTCTTTAGAACGTTTAGAGCGTCAGCTCGGCTATACCTTCAAAGACCAGGAGCTGATGATTCTGGCCCTGACACACCGTAGTTTCGCAGGGCGCAATAACGAGCGCCTTGAGTTCCTGGGTGATGCCATTCTCAATTTTGTTGCCGGCGAAGCACTGTTTGACCGCTTCCCGTTGGCCCGTGAAGGCCAGTTGTCGCGTCTGCGCGCACGCCTGGTAAAAGGCGAAACCCTGGCCGTACTGGCCCGTGGTTTTGAGTTGGGCGAGTACCTGCGTCTGGGTTCTGGCGAGCTCAAGAGCGGTGGTTTTCGCCGTGAATCGATCCTGGCAGATGCCCTTGAAGCGCTGATTGGCGCCATTTACCTGGACGCGGGCATGGATGCCGCCCGCGATCGCGTATTGGCCTGGCTGGCCAGCGAGTTCGAGACCCTGACCCTGGTCGACACCAATAAAGATCCAAAGACCCGCCTGCAAGAGTTCTTGCAGTCGCGTGCCTGTGACCTGCCGCGTTACGAAGTGGTGGATATTCAGGGCGAACCGCATTGCCGCACGTTCTTCGTTGAGTGCGAAATTGCCCTATTGAATGAAAAAAGCCGAGGTCAGGGTGTGAGCCGTCGTATTGCCGAACAGGTAGCGGCCGCCGCAGCACTGATAGCCCTTGGCGTGGAGAATGGCCATGACTGATTCAAATGCAACTCGCTGTGGCTACGTTGCCATTGTTGGTCGACCAAACGTGGGTAAATCCACACTGCTGAACCACATCCTGGGCCAAAAGCTGGCGATCACCTCGCGCAAGCCCCAGACCACCCGCCACAACATGCTGGGCATCAAGACCGAAGGCAACGTGCAAGCGGTCTACGTTGATACCCCGGGCATGCACAAAGGCGGCGAAAAAGCCCTGAACCGTTACATGAACAAAACCGCTTCGGCGGCGTTGAAAGACGTCGACGTGGTGATCTTCGTCGTAGACCGTACCAAGTGGACCGACGAAGACCAGATGGTGCTGGAGCGCGTTCAGTACGTGACCGGCCCGTTGATCGTCGCGCTGAACAAGACCGACCGTATCGAAGATAAAGCCGGAATGATGACCCACCTGAGCTGGCTTCAGGAGCAACTGCCGAACGCCCAGATCATCCCGATCTCCGCTCAGCATGGTCACAACCTCGATGCACTTGAGCGTGTGATTGCCGATCACCTGCCGGAGAACGACCACTTCTTCCCGGAAGATCAGATCACCGACCGCAGCAGCCGCTTCCTGGCCGCTGAACTGGTACGCGAAAAGATCATGCGCCAGATGGGTGCCGAGCTGCCGTACCAGATCACGGTCGAGATCGAGGAATTCAAGCAGCAGGGCAAAACCCTGCATATCCATGCCTTGATTCTGGTTGAACGTGACGGTCAGAAGAAAATCATCATTGGCGACAAGGGCGAGCGTATCAAGCGCATCGGTACCGAAGCGCGCAAGGATATGGAGCTGCTGTTCGACTCCAAGGTCATGCTTAACCTGTGGGTTAAAGTGAAAGGCGGCTGGTCCGATGACGAACGCGCCTTGCGTTCCCTGGGCTACGGCGACCTGTAAACACAGCACTATCCCTGTGGGAGCGAGCCTGCTCGCGAAGGTCATTATCAATAGCGCGTGATTACTGGATAATCGCTTCGCTTTTGAGGTCTTCGCGAGCAGGCTCGCTCCCACGGTGATTTTAGGCGCATACGAAAACTCCATGTCCAGCAAAGCCCCCACAGCCCAACTCGCCTACGTGCTGCACAGTCGCCCATACCGCGAAACCAGCGCCCTGGTGGATTTCATCACGCCACAAGGGCGGCTGCGGGCGGTACTGCGCAGTGCGCGGGGCAAGGCAGGTACGCTGGCCCGGCCGTTTGTTCCGCTTGAAATCGAGTTCCGCGGGCGCGGCGAGTTGAAAAACGTCGGGCGCATGGAAAGCGCCGGGATTTCAACCTGGCTCAGTGGCGAAGCGCTGTTCAGCGGTCTCTATCTCAACGAGTTGCTGATTCGCCTGTTGCCGGCTGAAGACCCTCATCCTGCGGTATTTGATCACTACGCAGCGACCTTGTTGGCGCTGGCCGAAGGCCGACCTCTGGAGCCTTTGCTGCGGGCGTTCGAATGGCGTTTGCTGGACGATCTGGGCTACGGCTTTTCGCTGACCGTCGATATTCACGACGAGCCGGTAGAGGCCGATGGCATGTACCGCCTGCAGGTTGATGCAGGGCTGGAGCGGGTTTGGCTGCAACAGCCAGGGCTGTTTCATGGCGCGCAGCTGCATGCGATGGCCGAGGCGGACTGGGCTGCGCCTGGCGCCTTGTCCGGCGCCAAGCGCCTGATGCGTCAGGCATTGGCCGTTCATTTGGCCGGCAAGCCGCTGGCCAGTCGCGAGTTGTTTCGCAAGCCCTGAATAGACCGGTATGCTGTGCGCCGAATCTTCAACTCTTCAGGAGAGCCCCCGTGACCTCAAGCAATCGCATTCTTCTCGGCGTGAATATCGACCACGTAGCCACGCTGCGTCAGGCTCGCGGCACGCGTTACCCTGATCCGGTCAAGGCTGCGCTGGACGCCGAAGAGGCGGGCGCCGACGGTATCACCGTGCACCTGCGCGAGGACCGTCGACACATTCAGGAGCGCGATGTGCTGCTGCTCAAGGATGTGCTGCAAACGCGCATGAACTTCGAAATGGGCGTCACTGAAGAGATGATGGTGTTTGCGGAGCGCATTCGCCCGGCCCATGTCTGCCTGGTGCCTGAAACCCGCCAGGAACTGACCACTGAAGGCGGTCTGGATGTGGCCGGGCAAGAGGCGCGTATCAAGGCGGCCGTCGAGCGCCTGGCTAAAATCGGTTGTGAAGTGTCGCTGTTTATCGATGCCGATGAGCGCCAGATTGCGGCGTCAAAACGCGTCGGCGCTCCTGCGATTGAGCTGCATACCGGGCGTTATGCCGATGCACTGACCCCGACCG
This sequence comes from Pseudomonas sp. B424, assembly GCF_055408345.1. NCBI lineage: Bacteria > Pseudomonadati > Pseudomonadota > Gammaproteobacteria > Pseudomonadales > Pseudomonadaceae > Pseudomonas > Pseudomonas sp. B424. The sequence goes on from NZ_JBUZTL010000009.1 coordinate 193,139, forward strand.
ACGTGGCGCAAGAGCTGCAGCGCGTGGCCGATGGCGTGGCATTTGGTTTGGCCCAAGGCCTGATCGTTAACGCCGGTCATGGCCTGCACTACCACAACGTGGAAGCGGTCGCCGCGATCAAGGGCATCAATGAGTTGAACATCGGTCATGCGCTGGTGGCCCATGCACTGTTCGTGGGCTTCAAGTCGGCTGTGGCCGAGATGAAAGCGCTGATTGTGGCGGCGGCGAAAGACTAAAAACCGAGGGGGGCGGATCTTGGACCTCTGTGGGAGCGGGCTTGAACTGGTCCAGTAATTTCGGACATTCTTTTCGGTTCTCACGCCGCCATCTTTTCCGCTGCTACTGGAGAGTGGTATCCGTTGTAGCTGTGGCGCCTG
>NZ_JBUZTL010000010.1:0-152263 GCF_055408345.1 Pseudomonas sp. B424
GGCGCCACAGCTACAACGGATACCACTCTCCAGTAGCAGCGGAAAAGATGGCGGCGTGAGAACCGAAAAGAATGTCCGAAATTACTGGACCAGTTCAGCCTGCTCGCGAAGGCTGTTCGCGAGCAGGCCCGCTCCCACAGTTGAAGTTTCCCCAGAGTCGGCGTCGACCTTACGGCTTGCGCTTGCGCGGGCCGGTGTTGAACACAGGTACTTTACGCACAGGCTTGACCGACGGTTCTGCCGGAGCCGCTTCGCCGCTATCCACCCACTTGCCCAGGTTGCGCTTGCCGCCACCGCCCGCCGCCTTCGGCTTTTTCGGTTTCTTCGGCTTTTTGATCACCTGACCCGAGGCATCTGTCTCGGGCACACGGTGCTCCGGCTCAAAGTCTTGCTCTTCGTGGCGCGGCAAGGTTTGACGGGTCAGCATCTCGATCGCCGACAACATGTTCACTTCGTCAGCACAGACAAACGAAATCGCTTCGCCCTTCTGCCCGGCACGGCCGGTACGACCAATGCGGTGAATGTAGTCTTCAGCCACGATCGGCATGTCGAAGTTGATCACCAGCGGCAGGTCTTCGATATCCAGACCACGGGCGGCAACATCGGTCGCCACCAGGATCTGTACTTCGCTGGCCTTGAAACGATCCAGAGCACGTTGACGCGTGGCCTGGGGCTTGTCGCCATGAATGCCGTCCGCGTTGATGCCCAGACCTTGCAGCTTGCCCACCAGCTCATCCACACCGTTGCGGGTCTTGGCGAATACCAGCACCTGTTTCCAGTGCTGGGTGCGCAGCAAGTGCAGGAACAGCTCCGGCTTGCGCTTTTTATCGACCGGGATGATCCATTGTTTGACGCTGCTGGCGGCCACGTTACGCGGGCTGACTTCGATGCTCAGCGGGTTGTCGAGCATCTGCTCGGCCAACAACCGAATCGCGTCAGAAAAGGTCGCCGAAAACAGCAGGGTTTGGCGTTTTTTCGGTAAGACTCGATAGATATCACGCAGCTCTTCGGTGAAGCCGAGGTCAAGCATGCGGTCGGCTTCGTCGAGAATCAGGGTTTGCAATTGTGTGAACTTGATCGCCTTCTGACGGTACAAATCGAGCAAACGACCCGGCGTGGCAACCAGGACATCAACGCCTTTGCGCATTTTCATCATTTGCGGGTTGATGCTGACCCCGCCGTACACCGCGTAGGTGCTCAACGGCAGGTGCTCGGCGTACTGGCGGATGCTCTCGTGAACCTGTTCGGCCAGTTCGCGGGTCGGCACCAGTACCAGTGCACGCACCATGTTGCTGGCGACTTTCGGGCCTTCCATGGTCAGCGATTGCAACAACGGCAGCGCGAAGCCGCCGGTTTTGCCGGTGCCGGTCTGGGCTGCTGCCATCAGGTCGCGGCCAGCCAGTACTGCGGGGATCGCTTGGGCCTGAACCGGGGTTGGGGTCTTGTAGCCGAGCGTCTCAAGGGCGCGCAGCAAGGGTTCGATCAGGCCAAGGGTGGCGAATGTCATGGGGATACCGTCGAAAAAGGTCTGCGCAAGGGTGCATAAGTTGCAATGGCGCGCAGTTTACCCTAATTCACACGGGTTTCTGCTTGCGCCACTGCGGCAAACCGATCAACACCACGGCGCTGATGATGACCGCCATCGCCAGGCACTCTTCAAAACCGATGCTCTCGCCTGCGAATGCAATGCCCAGCATCACCGCAACGGCGGGGTTGACGTAGGCGTAGCTGGTGGCTGCGGCAGGGCGCACGTTTTTCAGCAGATACATATAAGCGCTGAAGGCGATGATCGAGCCAAAGAACACCAGATAGACCAACGCGCCCCAGCCAGCGGCAGTCGGCATTTGAGTCATGCGTTCGCCACTGAGCAGGCTGCCCGCCAGCAGCATGGCACCGGCGGTGAGCATTTCGGCAGCACTGGCCATTGGCCCGGCCGGAAGCGGCAGGTGGCGGCTCCATACCGATCCAAACGCCCAGGCGGCGGCGGCAAAAATGACCATCGCGGCACCCACTGGGCTGGCTTGCAGGTTGGAGCCCAGGTTGAGCATGCCGATGCCCACCAGCCCCAGGGCGATGCCCGCCCATTCCAGGCGGGTGTTGCGTGCGCCCCAGAAGTAGCCGAACAGCAAGGTGAACAACGGCACGGTGGCCACCGCCAGCGCGGCGACACCGGAGGCCACACCCGAGTGCTCGGCCAGGGTCACGCCGCCATTGCCGCAGGCCAGCAACAGAAAACCGATCATGGCGGCCGAACGCCACTGCACGGCAGTGGGTGCAGGGGCACCCCGCCAGCGCATAAAGGCATACATCAAACTGCCCGCGATGAGAAACCGCACCCCGGCCATCATCAACGGCGGCCAGGACTCAATGCCAATGCGGATGGCCAGATAGGTCGAGCCCCAAATCACATACAAGGCAAAAAAAGCACCGATCAGTTGTAGCGGAAAACGACGTGCGGCAGGCATGAAGGCAGCTCAAGGGCAGAGGCAGGGGACTGGGGAGTTTAGACAAGGGGGGACGAAAAAATAAGTAACAGAACCCACCGAAAGTGGCCGTACACTTTTATGCCTGCCTGGCGGAGCAACACAAAACCCGTGGGAGCTGGCTTGCCTGCGATGCTGGCAACGCGGTCTGACTGACACCCCGTGGCGATGCCATCGCGAGCAAGCCAGCTCCCACCGTTTAAAACCCCCGATACCGCTTCAGGTGTTCGTTGACCTTCGCCGCCGGGATTTTTTGCAAACCACACAGCAGGTCGTGATTGAGCTCTTTCAATCCATGCTTTTGTCGCAGTTGCTCTGCCAGATACGCCGTCAGGTTGGCGGCCATTTCCGCATCGGCCATGGCTCGGTGAGCCTGGCCTGTGTGGGGCAAATCGGCAAAGGTCGTCAGGGTGCCCAACTTGTGGTTGGGCGCCGCCGGCATCAGGCGTCTCGCCAGCAGCAAGGAACAGGCGAAGTTCTGTAAACGGGTGCGCTTGATGCGGCCCATTTCGAAGTCCCAGAATTTTTGGTCGAAGGCCGCGTTGTGGGCCAGCAGCGGGGTGATGCCAACGAACTCGTTAACCTCGTTCATCACTTGCTCGGCCGAAGGCGCGGTGCGCAGCATGGCGTTGCTGATGCCGGTCAATTGCTCAATAAACCCCGGTACGCGAACGCCCGCGTTCATCAGGCTTTGGTAACGCTCGACAATATGCCCGCGTTCAAGAATCACCACTGCAATTTCGGTGGCCCGGCAACTGCTGCTCGGGGAGATACCGGTGGTTTCAAAGTCAATAACCGCAATGCGTTCCAAACCTGGTCAATCCTGTAAAAAGTGGGGGTTACTTGAGCAGCAAATTGCCTTCAATCGGCACGTAACGGCTGGCAGCGCGAATCAGTGAGTTGGCAGTCAGGCCGGGCACGCCATAGGCCACGGTTTCAACCCCGTGCTTGCTGGCAATGCGCTCGAGCAACAGGTCGAAATCGCCATCACCCGAAGCCAGCACCACTTCGTCTACATTGGCAGCAACGTCCATGATGTCGATGGTGATGCCCACGTCCCAGTCGCCCTTGGCCGAGCCATCGCTGCGCTGGATATAGGGTTTGAGTTTTACCGTGAAGCCGAGGTTGCGCAGGATCTGCTGAAACTGCTGCTGTTTGCTGTCGCCCCGGTCGATTGCATAGGCGTAGGCCTCGACGATTTCACCGCGCTTGGTGATATCAGCCCACAGGGCGGCGTAATTGAAATGGCAGCCATAGGCCTGGCGAACCGTGTAGTAGAGGTTCTGCACATCCGCGAAGACCGCAATTTTTTTCACCGGCAAACCTCATGATGCCCTGGCAAGCGGGCATGCGACTGAAAAACAAGGCCGCAGTATGCCAGCCTGTCGAGGGTTTGCGCGGATAAACCGCCCGGCGTGCAACAACCACTGCTCGACGGGGCGCCGGACGGCGCAGTACGACAAAGGGGGCCGTAACGAAAAGTCTGCTCGGGATGGATGTTTCGTTAACATTTGTTCATAAGCGTGCCCCATCGGTTAAAGTGGCGCATCGCTTTTAACGCCGACAACTGCCAATGAATCCGCTGACTGTTATTCGTGACTCCCTGTACTTCTTCCAGCGCAACCTGAGCCAGATCGTAATGCTGTGCTTGCCGCTGGTCATCCTTGAGGCGGTGTTGCAGCACATCGTTGATAACGCCGTGGGCCCCGATGCATCGCCAGGTTATGGCTTGATCGTCGGGTTGCTGCTGTACCCGGTGTACACCGCGGCCCTGATCCTGTTTCTCGATGCCCGCAGCCGGGGCGAAAGCCCGCGCAACCGCGATTTGCTGGCGACGGCCCTCAACCTGTGGCCCAGGTTTGCCCTGCTCTCGGCAATCAGTACATTGCTGATCGTGCTCGGGCTTTCGATGTTTTTTATCCCGGGTATTTTCCTGACCGTTGTACTGGCCTTTTCGGAGTACCGCTTGGTATTGCGCGGCGATGCTCCCCTGGCGGCCATGAAGTCGAGCTTCACCTTGAGCCGGGGTCATTTCTGGCGGATTTTCGTTTGCATACTGGCCGTATTGGGGCCGCTGATGCTGCTCAAGGAGTTCAGCTACTCTCTTTTCGTCAAAGAGGACAACATGCTGTTCTCACTGGTACTGGACAGTGCCAACAGCTTTTTGCAGTTGTTTGTCTCTGTAGTTCTTTTCCGTTTATTTATGTTGATTAGCGAAAAATCCGACAAGTAAAAACAACTAATCCTAAACGCAGAACCTTGGGGTACCGAGCTGCCGTCGAGTATGCTCGGTCACCCTTTGTAACGTCATAAGTCGAGCCCATGCCACGTTTCCTGCGCCGCACCGTCACAGGTTTGCTGTTGATTTCAGCGCTGCTGGCATGCCTGATCTACAGCGTTACGTGGCGCCCCAATGCCAAAGAAGTCCTGACACTCACCTGCCCGATCACGGCCCCCGTACTGGTACCCGGCCAGGCACTCAAGGTCATGACGTGGAACATTCAGTACCTGGCAGGCAAACGCTATGTGTTCTGGTACAACCTGGCTGACGGCAACGGCCCCGACACCCGCCCCACACGAGATGACATGGCCTTCAGCCTTGACGAAGTGTCGCGGGTCATTCGTGACGAGCGCCCTGACTTGGTGCTGTTGCAAGAGGTCGACAACAACGCCAAGGCCAGCGCCTACCAGGATCAGCTCAAGTTATTGCTGGAGCGCCTGATCGACCTTTACCCGTGCAATACACAAGCGTTTACCTGGAAGGCCGACTTTGTACCTGACTGGCATATTTTCGGCAGCGTCGGGCGCACGCTGGTCACCCTCAGCCGCTACCAGATCGAACACGCCGAGCGCCTGCAACTGCCCGTGGCCGAGGCCAACTTCATCAGCCGCCAGTTCCAGCCCAAGCCTGCGCTGCTGGTCAACTACCTGCCGCTCAACGACGGCGGGCAACTGGCCGCGATCAATACCCAACTCGACGCCCCCACGCTGAACAACAGCAACCTGCGCGAGCAAATGCAGGCCGTGGCGGCCCTGGCCGACAGGCTCGAAAGCCAGGGCACGCCGTGGTTGATCGGCGGTGATTTCAATTTACTGCCCATTGGCCAGTTCTTGCGCCTGCCCGCCCCCCTGCAACTGGGCTATTCACCGGACAGCGAGTTGCACCTGCTCTGGGAAAAGTACCCGATGATCCCCAGCAACCCGGAGGCCACCGGCATCGACCGCGAACTGTGGCTGACCCACTTCCCCAACGCCCCCGGCGCCGAAGAACCCGACCGCACCCTCGACTACCTCTTCTACAGCCCGAAACTGCAGCGCATTGAAGGTTATGTGCGCCAGGAAGACACCCTGACCATCTCGGATCACTTACCGGTGCTGGGGCGGTATTTGTTGCCCGCCGACTGAGTCCCCCGCAGTGACCTGACTGGCCCGACATTGCTACCACGCCCGCACATCTATAGGGCACGCGGGTACAAAACCGGGCACAAAGGTAACAAGTAACACCCTGCCAAGAGCTCCCCCTGCATCGCGCCAATGATCTGTACCCCTTGCCAATCAAGGCTCAGCGCTCGCTCGCCAGACAATGGCACAGGCTTTGCTTTAGCCTGAAAAGCATCTGATATATCAGACGCTTTTCAGGAGTGAGCATGTCCGAACCCATCGATTTCTCCAGCAGCCGCCAGCCCGCGACTGCCCCCAAAAGCGCAGCCCAGCTGCGCGAGCTGGCCTATGCGCAAATCAAGCAGCGCATCATCAGTTGTGAATACCGCCCCGGTGATGCGATCAACGAGGCGCAACTGACTGCAGCTCTGGGCATTGGCCGAACGCCGATCCATCAGGCGCTGCACCGCCTGGAAGTAGAAGGCATGGTCACGATCATGCCGCGCAAGGGCGTGATGGTGACGGCCCTGTCGCTCAACGATGTACTCGACATGATCGAAGTCCGCGTGAGCAACGAACAGCTCTGCGTGAAGCTTGCCGTCGAGCGGGCACATGACGCTGACATTCAGGCCATGCGCGACATTCTGGATCAGACCCCCGCCTTGCTGGCCAAGCGCGATGTGACTGGCTTGATGTCACTGGACCTGCAATTTCACATGTCGATTTCCGCCGCCGCACACAACCGCGTGCTGGCCGAGTTGCTGCGAAACCTTCACGAAAAACAGGCGCGTTTCTGGTACCTGACCCTGTCGGAAAACCACCACAGCGAACGCATCTATCACGAACACCTGCAAATCCTTGAGGCGCTGGAACAGCGTGATGGCGCCGCCGCCGTCGCGGCCATCCATCACCACATCGACGATTTCCGCCGCGCCATCATGCGCACGCTTTAATCACTCACCACGAGAGCTTCCCATGACTCAATTGACCTTCCACGTCGTCGGCCAGGGCGACCACCACGCCAGCATCAAGCACCTGATCATCGCAGGCTGGGCGGGGCGCAACAGCGAAGCAGTGGAGCACCATATTGCTGAGCTCGAAGCGCTGGGCGTTCGCCGCCCGACTCAGATCCCGTGCTTCTACCGGGTCTCGGCCAGCCTGTTGAACAACGCCGAAAGCATTCAGGTGCCGGGCAAGGATTCATCCGGCGAGACCGAGTTCGTGCTGATCCCCAGCGAAGAAGGTCTGCTGATCGGTCTGGGCTCGGATCACACCGACCGCAAGGTAGAAAGCTATGACGTCACCGTGTCCAAGCAAATGTGCGACAAGCCCATCGCCCAGCAGGTCTGGCGCTACACCGAGGTCCAGGCGCATTGGGATGAACTGGTGATGCGCACCTGGCGAGTGCGTGACGGCGTGCGTGCGCTGTACCAGCAGGGCCCGGTGACTAACCTGCTGGCGCCGGACACCCTGCTGGCAAAACTCAACAGCGACGGCTCGCTACCGGCGGACACTGCAATGTTCTGCGGCACGCAATCGGTGATCGGCGAGCTGGGTTATGGCGAAGCCTTTGAAATGGAGCTGTTCGACCCTGTCCTCAACCGCAGCCTGCGTCACCAGTACGGTGTCGAACCACTGCCTGTCGCCGAGTAAGCACACGATGAACACTATTGCCGAGTTCGCCCAGGCACTGGCTGAGGGCCGTACCACCAGTGAAGCGCTGGTCACCCAGGCGCTGAGCCGCATTGAAGCCCATCGCGCAGCGGGCGGGGTTGCCTATATCAGCGTTGATACCGACAGCGCCCGGCTAGCGGCGCGGGCCAGCGATCTGGCACGTGCCAGCGGTTATGTACCGTCGCCACTGGCCGGGCTGCCAGTGTCCATCAAGGATTTGTTCGACGTGAACGGCCAGGTGACGGCAGCAGGCTCGCAGTTACTGGCCGATGCACCGCCTGCCCGCCGCGATGCGCTGGTGGTGGAGCGCCTCAGGGCGGCCGGCGCGATCTTGCTGGGCCGAACCAACATGAGCGAGTTTGCCTTTTCCGGGCTGGGCCTGAACCCTCACTTCGGCACGCCTCTGACGCCCTGTGCACCTGACCGTATCGCGGGCGGCTCCAGTTCCGGCGCGGCCGTGAGCGTGGCCCTGGGCATGGCCGTTGCCGGGCTGGGTACCGACACCGGCGGCTCGATCCGCATCCCTGCCGCATTTTGCAACCTGACCGGTTTCAAGCCCAGCGCCAGCCGCGTCCCCATGGCTGGCTCCTTCCCGCTGGCCGCCAGCCTGGATTCGGTCGGCGCACTGACACGCAGCGTCGCCGACTGCATCCTGCTCGACCAGATACTCAGCGCCGAGTATCTCGACACCCGTGCGGCACCACTGGCCGGGCTGCGCCTGGCCGTCACCCGGGACCTGGTCCTCGAACAGCTCGATGCCGATGTGACAGCGGCCTTCGAACGCTCTCTGGACCTGCTCGCCAAGGCCGGTGCCTGCATACGCTGGTTCGATTTCCCGGAACTGCACGAGCTGTCGCGTATCAACGCGGCAGGCGGGCTGACGGCTGCAGAAGCCTGGCATGGCCATCGGCAGTGGCTTGAGGGGGATGACAGCCACCGCTATGACGTGCGCGTAGCCCAACGCATTCGGCGCGGCGCGGCCATCAGTGCAGCCGACTATCTGGACGTGAAATACGAACGCCAACGCCTGATCAGCGTGGCGCGTGAGCGTCTGGGTGACGCAGATGCCTGGCTGCTGCCCAGTGTTGCGGTGGTTGCGCCCAAGCTGGCAGACCTCGCGGAGGACGCGGCGTTCTTCGCCACCAATGGCCTGGTGTTGCGCAATACCAGCGTCATCAACTTTCTCGACGGCTGCGCCCTGAGCCTGCCTTGCCAGCGCGGCGACGAGTTGCCGGTCGGGCTGTCGATTGCAGGCCTGCATGGGCAGGACGCCCGCGTGCTGCAAGTGTCCCGGGCTATCGAGGCTCTGCTGCGAGAACACACGTGATGCTCTGCCGCTGACCTGAGGGCAGGTCTGACCTGCCCTGTTTGACCTGACTGAACCCGCAAAAAAATGACACGGCGGCCCATCGTGCGCCCCCACTCGCCTGCCAATCGGCTTGCGCGCCCTGTTGCGCAACGAATTGACGAGAAAACTTATGAACCCGAGTAACCCAAGTTCAACCATTGCGCTGGACCACGCACCGGCAGCAGACGAAGTAGCTATGGTCTATCGCAAGATCGCGTGGCGGCTGCTGCCGTTTCTGGTGTTTCTCTTCGTTCTGGCCTGGATCGACCGGGTCAACGTGGGCTTCGCCAAACTGTCGATGCTCCAGGACCTGGGCTTCAGCGAAGCCGTTTACGGTCTGGGGGCCGGCATATTCTTTATCGGTTACTTCTTCTTCGAAGTGCCCAGCAATTTGCTCCTGGAGAAAATCGGCGCCCGCCGCACCCTGGCGCGCATCACTATCATGTGGGGCCTGACGTCCATCGCCATGGCTTACGTCGAAAGCGCCTGGTCGTTCTACGTGCTGCGGTTTTTACTGGGGGCCTTTGAAGCAGGATTCTTCCCGGGCGTGGTGCTGTATCTCACCTATTGGTTCCCGGCAGCGCAGCGGGCAAAGATCAACGGCATGTTCATGACGTCCTTCGCCATTGCCGGCGTGGTCGGCGGCCCTCTGGCCGGGTTCATCATGAGCCGCATGGTGGGGGTCGGCAGCCTGGCCAACTGGCAATGGCTGTTTATCCTTGAAGGCATCCCCTCCGTGATCGCTGGCTTCCTGGTGTTGCGTTACCTCCCGGAAAAACCGGTCAATGCCAAGTGGCTGAGCCCCGAGCAGCGCAAGATGGTCAGCGACACGATTGCCCGCGAGGACAAGTTGCCGGGCAAACACAGCGACCTGCGCTCGCTGATTCGTTACCCCAAGCTGTGGCTATGCGCGCTGGTGTACTTTTGCCTGGTCAGTGGCAACGCGACCATTGCGTTCTGGACCCCGTCCGTCATCCAGTCGCTGGGCGTCACGGACACCATGAACATCGGCCTGCTCGCCTCAATCCCTTTCATCCTGGGCACTGCGGCCATGCTGTGGAACGGCTTTCATTCTGACAAGACGGCCGAGCGCCGACTTCACTGCGCGATGGCGGCCCTGATCGCCGGCCTGGGGCTGATCTGCACCGGTCTGTTCATCGGCAACGCCGTGATGGCACTGATCGCCCTGACGGTTGCGGCCATGGGCATCCTCGCCGCCTTCCCCGTGTTCTGGTCGATCCCCGGCGCATTTCTGGCGGGCACCGCCGCAGCGGGCGGTATTGCCCTGATCAACTGCATCGGCAACCTCGCCGGATTTGTGGCTCCGTACATGATCGGCTGGCTGAAAACCCTGACTGGCAGCCTGGCCGCAGGCCTGTATCTGGTCGCCGCCTTTGAATTGCTCGCAGGCCTGTTGCTGCTGTTGTGCTTCAAAGGGATCAAGGTCAGCAAGTAACGGCTATGAATGGACTGAATAAAGGCACTGCATTGCCAAACCCATCGCTGGTGCCACTGCATACGCTCTGGTTTTTTGAAGCCGTGGCTCGCCAAAAAAGCTTTACCAAGGCGAGCCACGTGCTGGCGGTCACGCAAAGTGCCGTCAGCAAACAAGTGCGCAACCTGGAGAACAGCCTGGGCCTTGAACTCTTTGAGCGACGCGGCACGCAAGTAACGCTCACTGAAGCCGGTACGGTGTTGCTGGCGTGTGTTCAACCGATGTTGATGTCCTTGAACCAGACCGTGCAGGCTCTTGCCCGGACCAGGACCACACCGAAAAACGCCCCTGAATAACCTCAATTGTGGGGGGCGGACCTGCTCGCGAAGATCGTTACCGACAGGGCGCGCTGACTGGAAAATCGCGTCGGTTTCGGCAGGTCCGCTCAATTGCACACGCTTTTTATTTAAGTCATACTACGTCGTACAACTACGATAAAACGCTTAGTGATTCTCTACGAACCTCCACAGAAGGCGGGTATTTCCATGGGTTTCGAAAGTCAACGCGTCAAACAGATCTCCTACTCCCCCAGCATGGCGATTTCCATGCGTGCCAAGGAACTCGACATTGTCGACACGAGCCTTGGCGAACCCGTATGTGGAGCACTCTCATGACTGATTCAAAGCGCTACAACAATTTCATTGGTGGCGAGTGGGTCGCAGCCACAGGTTACAGCGCCAACATCAACCCCTCTGACCTGTCCGATGTGATCGGTGAATATGCCCAGGCGGATGTCGCTCAGGTCCAGGCTGCGATTAATGCGGCCCGGGCAGCGTTCCCGGCCTGGTCGACTTCTGGCATTCAGGCCCGTTGCGACGCGCTGGACAAGGTCGGCAGCGAAATCCTCGCCCGCAAGGAAGAACTGGGCACCCTGCTGGCACGCGAAGAAGGCAAGACCCTGCCTGAAGCGATCGGTGAAGTGAGCCGTGCCGGTAATATCTTCAAGTTTTTCGCCGGTGAATGCCTGCGCCTGTCGGGTGATTACCTGCCCTCGGTGCGCCCGGGCGTACACGTAGAAGTCACCCGTGAAGCCCTGGGTGTGGTGGGCCTGATCACCCCCTGGAACTTCCCCATTGCCATCCCGGCCTGGAAGATTGCCCCGGCCCTGGCCTATGGCAACTGCGTGGTCTTCAAGCCTGCCGATCTGGTACCGGGCTGCGCCTGGGCTCTGGCCGAAATCATCTCCCGCGCCGGTTTCCCCGCGGGCGTGTTCAACCTGGTGATGGGCAGTGGCCGTGTGGTCGGTGAAGCCATCGTCAATAGCCCGAAAGTGGACGGGGTCAGCTTTACCGGTTCGGTAGGTGTTGGACGCCAGATCGCGATCAACTGCGTGTCACGCCAGGCCAAGGTCCAACTGGAAATGGGCGGCAAAAACCCGCAGGTGATTCTCGACGACGCCGACCTCAAGCAAGCGGTCGAGCTGGCAGTACAGAGCGCGTTCTACTCCACAGGCCAGCGTTGCACGGCTTCAAGCCGCCTGATTGTCACGGCGGGGATCCACGACAAGTTCGTCGAAGCCATGGCCGAGCGCATGCGTTCGATCAAGGTGGGCCATGCCTTGCAGGCGGGGATCGACATCGGCCCGGTCGTGTCCCGCGCGCAACTCGACCAGGACCTGGGCTACATCGACATTGCCCGCAACGAAGGCGCACGACTGGTAACCGGCGGCAACCTGGTGACGTGCGATACCGAGGGTTATTTCCTCGCCCCCGCACTGTTTGCCGACAGCACCGCCAACATGCGCATCAGCCGCGAAGAAGTCTTCGGCCCGGTGGCCAATATCATCAAGGTTGCAGACTACGAAGCGGCTCTGGCCATGGCCAATGACACCGAATTCGGGCTGTCGGCCGGTATCGCCACCACATCGCTCAAATACGCCAATCACTTCAAGCGCCACTCCCAGGCCGGGATGGTGATGGTCAACCTGCCTACCGCAGGCGTCGACTACCACGTGCCATTCGGCGGGCGTAAAGGCTCCTCCTATGGCTCCCGCGAGCAGGGCCGTTACGCGCAGGAGTTCTACACGGTGGTCAAAACCAGCTATATCGGTTCTTGATGCACGGACCTCTTAGCCGCTGGGGCTGCGGCCGATTGTGAAGCGATCGTAAACCTGAATGCGCGATGTCACTGAAACACTGCGCCGCCTGGTTTTACGACGGTTTCGCCGCCGGACGCAGCCCTCGTTCCTCGGCAGCTGCCAGGGGTATTTGTTACAGCGAGCCGGGAGTCGTTCAAATACGGCTACTGGAACTTTTAAACCGTAATTATTGAAAACTTTCGCACTGTGCAAGCTCAACTTACACAGTGCGAAAGGCACAGGCCTAGTTCACTTTTTGATCAATCCCTGCCTGCAGCTCCTGACTACTGCTGTGCCCGGACACCCGCAACGGCCCCAGGTTGATGGTTTTATCCTCACCGCTGGTTTCGTCCTTTTTCCTGGTCAGCGCATCCTTGGTGCCCAGAACCGTCTCAACCGGCGACGTCGTGAAGTTCAGCCCGACATTCGCACGGTAGTCGCTGCCCGCCAGGGTGGTAGCCGTAACGGTCGATCCGCCGAGCTCGACCTTGCCGTCGCTGGCGCTGATCCGCGCGCCGACCAGGCGAGTATCGCCACCTACCTGAAGATTGACGCCGCGGCTGCCACTGATGCCTGACACCTGGGTGGCGCTGTTCTTGACGGTATGGCTGAACTCCAGTTTCACGGTCGGGGTATAGGACGTTTTGCCGCTCTTGTCGCCGAACAACGCGTTTTCCGTGGAATTGGCCACAGATTTGCCGCTGATGTTTTTATCGCTGTCGCCAGTGCCGCCCTTGGATGAGGCCAGGGACCCGATGCCCTTATCGACCACCCGCTCCAGTTTTTCGCGGTGTTTGTCGAATGCGCCATGGGCCTTGTTTTGTGCATCGCCTTTGAGCGGGCCCGCAGCGGTGGCCAGTTTATCGACCACGCCGGGCTGGCGTTTTTCGACATCCAGCCTGGCATCGACGTTGACCTGGGTACTGTTTACCTGGTCATTGCGGCTCTCGACCACCAGGTCCCCGCCAACTTTGCCGCTCACCTGATCCGCTTCAATCCGGGCACCAGCCAGACGGGTACCGGCGGCACTATTGATGAGCAGATTGTCGGCCTTGATCAGGCTGTCGTGCTGGGTGGTGCCTTGTTGGTAATCGACGTCGACTTTCGCCCGCAAATTGATGCCGCGCTGGGTCTCGGGGGAGCCGGGTTCACCGCCGTTGGCCAGGGTAGTTTTGCCGCCGGTGCCGCCGGCGCCCAGGGTTACGCCCCAGCTGTCATGGGCCTTGGTCGATTGCGCGGACTCTTGCAGGATGCCGCCTTTGTGCGCATCGAGGCTGACACTGGCAGCCCTGAGCTGAGTACCTTGCAGGTGGATGGCATCGGCCGCTTTGGCGCCACTGGCGAGGGATACCTTGCCGTTGCTGTGCAATTGGCCAACGGTCACGCTCTGGTCCTTTTCAACAACCTTGCCGATGTTGAAGTTGGCACTCAGGCTGGCAGTACTGCCGCTGCTTTCAGCGGTGCTGGTCTTGGTGCCACCGAGGCTCAGGCCGCCGCCCAGGTTGCTGCCGTCGCTGGCGTGGGTGTTGGTCGCCGCTTGCAGGTCCAGCTTGCCGCCGGCGTTGAGGCTGATATCACCGGTTTGGGCGGTACTGCTGCCGATTTGGGTGCCTTGCAAGATCAGGTTGGCGCCGCTGGTGAGCTGGACCGGACCGTCACTCTCGATGCTCGCGACATGGGCCTGACTGTCCTGGGTGGCCAGGCGCTTGTGGTCCAGTTGCAGGCGGGTCGCGAGGTTGCCATTAGTGCCGCTAGCGCCCGGGAGGGTGCCAACGGTCAGCAAGCCGGTGCCGCGCAGGGTGTTGCTGGTTTGGCTCTTGGTGTCGTTGGCCTGGTTCAACGCCAGCTCGCCGCCAGCCTTGAGGTTGACCCCGGCCTCGGCGCCATTGAAGTGGCTGCCTTCATAGCGGGCATCGCCCTTGGCGTCGAGGCTGAGCCCCTGAGTCCCGGCGTAGCTGCCAACCACCGCCGTGCTGGAGGCTTCCTGCACATCGCGACTGCCGCCTGTGCCGCTGCCCCGCGCGTTCACGTCTGCGCCAGTGGTGGTGTAGACCCGCCCGCCCACCTTGGCGTCCAGACCTTGCTCGCTACTGCTGCGGGTATTGGCCGCCGCCGTGGCAACGTGACTGCCGGCGGTGATTTTCAGTGCGCCATCAGTGGCCTGGTATTGGCTGCCCTCATCCTTCAGATTACCGACCACATTGGCCTGCACCGAACCGCCACTGAACTGGCTGACCACCGCTGTGCTGTCCTGCTGTGTCCGGGTCATGTTGGTGTGACCCACTTCCACGTCGAGCCCGAGATTGGGCAGTTCCAACGCGTCCAGTACCCCAGGCTGATGAAACTTGGTCTGGGCCACCCCCTCGACGGCCTTTTCGGCTGGCCGGGTGATGCCTTTGTACTCGATATTGACCCCGGCGTTGGCGGTCCAGCCGTTCTCTTTGTGGGTACTGATGTCGCTGTTATGGGCCGCCTGGTTGTCGACCTGGGACGCGTTCACCTGGAGCACGGAACCGGCCGTGACCTGTGCGCCCTGGGTGGTCAGGGTGTTGCCGGCGTTGAGAGTCAGCTTGCCTGCCGCTGACACGTTGCTGGTTTTGGCAACGGTGTTGTTGCTGGTGTCCTGGCTGCTCTGGTAGCTGAATTCGGTGCCGCTGCCGGCATTATCCAAACCGCCGGTATAGAAGACGCCGATACCGCTGGCGGTCTTGTCGGTGGCCTTGAGGGTGCTGTCGTGGGCGGCCAACAGTTCAACGTTTTTACCGCTCAAGGTCGCATCGCCCCGGGTGGCCTTGATATCGGAACCCTTGACGCTCAAATCGCCGCCCGCCGTGACGGCCAGGGTGCCACCGCTGAGGCTGGAGGCCTGTTGACGGGTGGTATCGGTCTTGCTGGTTTGCTTCTGGTCTTCATAACGCACACCGGCACGGTACTGACGGCTGCCGGCGGCGGTTTCCTTGGTGTAGCCGTCAACACCACGGGTGTGGCTGAGCGTGGAGTCGTGGGCGGTGTTTTGTGCTGAAACGACCTTGATATCGCCCTTGGCGTCGACCTTGAGCTCACCTGCGCCAGACACGCGGGAGCCGCTGACGTTGATGTCCTTGGCGCTTTGCAGCTTGAGGTTGCTGTCCGAGCTCAGGTCGCTGGCAACGACGGTGCTGCCTTTGAGATTCTTGCGATTTTCATCCTTGGAGATGCCGAAGAACTTGCTGTTTTTGCTGTGGCTGTTGTCGCGTGTGAGATCACGCACGCCGTCGATCACCAGTGAGCCTTTGTCACTGACCACGCTGGCCTGCTTGCCGCCACGAACCTGGCTGCCACTGATGTGCACTTCGTCAGCCTTGACGATCAGGTTGCCGTCGGCGTTGACCTTGCTGGCGGTGTTCAAGGTCTTGCTCTTGTCGCCTTCGGCGCTCTTGCCGAAGAAGCTGCCACCTGTCAGGTCGCCGGAATAGGAGCCGCCGTTGTTGCTCTGGGTACGGCTGGCGCTGGTGATTTCCACTTCCCGGGCCGCCAGTAGCATGTCGCCCCGGGAGTGCAGCTCGGCGCCCTGCAGTACCAGCTTTTGTCCGCTGGTCAGCTCCATATTTTTGCCGGCCTTGAGGCTGCCAGGGATACTGCGTTGCTCAATGCTGGAGGTGTCCCAGTTGGCTTTCCACAGATGCTTGCGGTGGTTGCCCCGGTCGCGAGTTTCATCGACTTCAGTAGCCGCGCTCAGGTTCAGGTCGCCGCCGCTCTTGATACTCAGCGTGTCGCCGGCTGCGACGCTGCTGCCCGTGATTTGGGTCTTGGCACCGGAAGTCAGCGTGGCAGTGCGCTGGGCCTCGACCTTGGTGCCGTGCTGGCGGGTGTCATTGTCGGTGGTGGTGCGGTCATAGGTTTCATAGGTGAACAGAAAGTTTTTGTTCTTCCACTTTTCACGTTTTTCCTGGAGCTCGCGGCTTTGCAGGCTGCTCAAGGTCAGGCTGCGGCTGGCGTCGAGTTTGACGTTGCGCCCGTTGACGTCTGTGGCGGTCAGGGTCAGGTTTTGGCTGCTGCGCAGGTCGACATCGCCCTGCTTACTCGTCACCTGCGCACGAGTGGCTTCAAGGCTGTTGGCGTGCGCCTTGCCGCTGATTTCGAGGTCACCGGCGGAGCTGATTTTTACCCCGTCGCGGCCTGACACCTGCACCGCACCTACCCGCACACCGGCGCCTTCGGCGGTGCTGATGATGTTGATGCGACCGGCCTGCATCGCGCCGAACAGGTTGGCGTCGATTCTCTGGGTCTTGCTGGCGGAGTAGACCTTGCGCACTTTGCCACTGGCGAAGTCGACCTGATTGCGGCCGACGGTAAGGTTCAGTTGATCTCGGGCGTCGAGGCGGCCCTGGCTGTCGATGCGCGGGGCGATCAAGTTGATCGAGCCGCCGCTGTTTTTCAGGCCCGTGCCTTGTACCGTCAGTTGCCCCCGGGCATCGCGGGTGTTCAGGGCCTGCAGCTTGCCGTCACTGAGCTCGGGGCGGCCCACCACCAGGTTGGCGTTGGGGGTGTTGATAAAGCTGGCGCCGTTGACCGAAATCCCGTTCGGGTTGGCCAGCACGTAATCCGCCGCCCGGCCGAATATTTCCTGGGCGCCGTTGAGGGCCGAGGCGTTGCGGCTGATCACTTCGTTGAGGATCACGCTCGCCGCCTGGCCCTGAAACTGCGGGTTGGCCGCCAGATGCCCGGCGAGCTGGGATTGCCCGGCCTGCAAGCCGTTGTTCAGGACAACGCCCTGGCGGTCGACGTTGTAGTCGAGGAACTGGTTATGGGACAGGCCGCCGGCATTGGGCGCGACGATATTAACGATGGGCACGCCGCCCTGGTTCAGTAATTGCGGGGTACCGCCAGGCCCTTCGACGGCCGTCAAGCGGCCGGCCAATACCAGTTGAGGCACCAGAAGGAGGCTGGCGATGGTCCAGCGCAGCCTGCCGCGTGGGGAAAGGTGAAAATGGGACGTGTTGTAAGGCATAAAAACCTCTCTTTGTGTTGGCAGATCCGCGAAGTACATGGGGCGGTGCAACACGATGGTTGTGGTCAGGTACATCATTTATTTCAGGAAAGTCGGGACCGGTTCATATCTGCAAGTTCAGGCGCGTCAGCCAGACCACCGGCTCCTGACCAAACCCCTTGGGGGTGTTCAGGTTGTGTTGGTAATCGAAGTCCAGTTGCAGGTTCTGCCAGCTCAGGTTGAGCCCCGCGATGGCACTGCTCAGGCGTTGGCCCTGGGCGCCGTGTTCACGTTTGACCCAGCCGTTGTCCAGGCCCAGGCGCGGCGTGATCTTGACCGCCAGGTCGCTGTTGAGCGGCAAGCGCAGGGTGTTGCGCCAGATCGCGCCGATAGCACCGCTGGCGCTGTTTTCGCGATAGCCGCGCACCGCTGAATCGTCGGTGGCCAGCAGTTGTTCGAGGGCAGGCAATGAGTCGGGGCTGTACTGCGTCGACAGCTGGCTTTGCCACTGCCACGGCTGGCCGTTGAGCTGACCATTGCGCCATTGGGTGAGGTTGGCGCGGTACCTGCGGAACTGCGCCTGGGGCCGGTTTTTTTGCACTTGATCGGCGTCGCGATCGGCGCCGAACCAGGTCAGGCCCTGGGCGTAATTGACATCCAGGTTCCACACCGCGCTGTTGAGCCAAAACAGATTCAGGCCGGCTTCTGCCACGGTCAGGGTCGGGCTCTGGACGCCCAGGCGGGCCTTTTGCAGATAGCTGTCGACATCCTTGTAGGACAGTTGCAGGTTGGCGCTCAGTTGATGGCCCTGATTGCGCCACAACACGCGGTCGGTGCGCACGCTGACCTGATCGGTGCGGCCACTGTTATAGAGGGTGGTGTTGCGCAGCTTGAACGGCGAACGGTATTCGGTATGGCTGGCGAACAGGCTGTAAGTCCAGTAACCGTAGGGAATGGAATAAAACAGGCTATTGCTGCGACTGTAGCGCGGGCCGTGGTTGAGGGTGTCGCTCATGCTCAGGGTGAGCGAGTCGTTGAGCTGCAACGGGCTGTCCAGGCTCAGGCTGAAAAAGTTGCGCTCGCGTCCGGTGCCGGCGCTGCCCAGGTTATCCAGCCCCAGGCCAAGGCTCCAGGGCGAGGCGGTGCTGCGCGAGCGCAAGATGATCCGCGAGGCGCCGGGCTCGCTGCCAGGCTCGATGTCTGCGGTGAGGTCCAGGGAGCGCAAGCGATTGAGCTGGTCCAGGCCTTGTTCGAGGTCTCGCAGGGCCAGGGGTTCGCCGAGCATGCCGGGGAACGCCCCGCGCAATGATACCGGCAGGCTCTGGTCGGCCAGTTCGATGGCTTCGATGTAGCCTTCGTCGATGCCAATATCCAGAGGCTGCCCGGCGGCCGGGGCGCTGATCAGGTAGGGACGGCTGGCGATGTAGCCGGCTTCGACGTACACGCTCGTGATCTCGGCCAGCAGCCGGTTGATCTGGGTGGCGCCCATGCACGGCGCCACGTAGGGCTCGATTCGTTTATCGAGCTCGGTTTTGCTGAACAGCGTGACCCCGCCCACGCGGGTACCGCGCAGGGGCCAGCAATGCCCATCTTTCACGGTGTCGCCAGGCAGAACAGCCGCCGACGGCGGCGGGGTATCTGAGCTACCGCGCCGCAGCTGCCGCTGGCGCTGTTCCAATTGCAACTGTTGCAGATCGCGCTGCTGCTGTTGTTGCAAGTGCAAGGCTTGCTGGCCGGCCTGCAGCCCATCGTCAGCGACTGCCGGTAGCGAGCACAGGCCGAGTAAAAAGACGATTGAACTCTTGGCACAGCGGGGGCGATCGGCTGAAGACAGACTCTGCATACGACATCCTTTAACCAGAAATACAGTCGCGAGCGCAGGCCCGGCAAGGCTTCACCCTCGACACAGGTTCAACGCCCCCGGACGGCTCAGCTGCGCAAACATCTGCACACAACTGCGGCTCGTCAATACGTAGGAAAGGACCGATCATCAGCCGTTGAAAATTCAAAATTGGCTCTTCCCTCTAACAGTTGCTTGAGCGCTCATGGCGGGGCTCACATCTGATAGACGCGACGGTAGAGCATCGGCGGTTACTGCCCGGTTAACGCAGGCACAAGGGCGCCCCAAGACGCTTATGCTGGCATCGGAAACGCTTCGGACAGGTGATGAAAAACACATGCACATCAACGTATTGCTGGTTGAAGACAACCTTGAACTGGCGATTACACTTATCGAGTACTTGGGTGTCAGCGAGATCATCTGCGACCACGCCCGGGACGGGCACATGGGGCTGCAAATGGCGCGTGCCCAGCACTACGACGTCATCTTGCTGGATGTCATGATGCCCAGGCTCAATGGGCAAAAAGTCTGCCGCGCCCTGCGCGAAGACGGGATGCAAACCCCGATACTCATGCTGACCTCGCTGGATGCCTTGCAGGACAAACTCGACGGTTTCGCCGCGGGTACCGACGACTACTTGCTCAAAACCTGCGATATGCGAGAACTGGTGGCCCGAATTCGCGCCTTGAGCCATCGACGCAGCGGCCAGACCAGTGTTTTGCAGGTGGCCGACCTGTGCATGGACGTGGCAAGCCACGAGGTTTCACGCAACAACCAGGCACTGCATCTGTCACCGATCGGCTGGCAGTTGCTCGAATGCCTGATGCGCGCAAGCCCCAACCCTGTCAGCCGTGTACGCCTGGAGATGGCGATTTGGGGCGATCAGCCGCCCGACAGCAATAGCTTGAAGGTTCACATGTTTCGCCTGCGCCATAGTGTCGATAAAGGCTTCGAGCGCCCCCTGATCCATACCCTCGCTGGCGTGGGCTTCAAGTTGGCGGATCTATGCGACAAGGGCTGAGCCTGAAGTACGTGATCGGTGGCGGCGTCTCTCTTCTGATAGTGGCCGCGCTGATTGTTTACCTGAAGTTAGTGACGACATTCACGATGTACGGGCAGGACTACACCGACAGTTTCCTGTGGGAAGAAAAGGCATTGCAGTTTTCTGCGAATTACGCAAAAGACCCGCTGACGCCGCTACCCAAAGTAGATTTTTACACCAGCGTCCTCGACAAAAATGCGTTACCTGAAAGCATTCGTCTGCTACTGCAATCACCGCCCACTCGAAGCGTCGGCACGATACAGATCTTTGAGAACTCGGCCACATTGCCCCCCCCTCTTTATTTGCTAGTGCACCCTCTGGCTGACGGCAAAGCCCTGTACTTGTTTGAAACCCCAGGCAACGAGAACCAGGCCGAGCCTCTCATCCTGGCGGAAGAGTATTTGAAAGAAGAAAGGCTGATGCTGATCATCATCGGCCTTTCGATACCCCTCACCGGGTTGCTGATGGCCATTGTCATGGTGTGGCTTATCCTCAAACGGCTGCACCACCTGACGCGATGGTCTGCCACCCTCACTAACCCGCGCGTGAACGTCAGCGGACGCCCCGACTTCAGTTACAAAGAGTTCAACATCCTGGCCACTTCACTCGCACACTGTGTGCAGCGCGTCAAAGCCGCCAGCCTTCGGGAAGAACGCTTACTCAGGTATACCAGCCATGAACTGCGTACACCCTTGGCAATTGCCAAGGCGAACCTGCAATTATTGGCCCTTAGTGGAGAGCTATCACCGCCGTTGCAACGTATCCAGCGATCCGTACAAAACATGCAAAACATCACCGAGACCCTGCTGTGGATGAGCACCGAACACAGCTCTACCCCGGCTCGGGTAACCGTCGATATACGCCAGGCCCTGAATGATCTGGTTGAAGAGCATCGCTACCTCATCGACGCGCGTCACCGTACGTTGGTGGTTAACGTGCAGGACGGGACGTATTTCCTGCCGGCCCAAGCCTGCCGGATTATCTTCGGTAACCTGTTACGCAATGCACTGCAGTACGCCGATGAAGGCGATATCGAGATCACCTGCACCCCCCAACAACTGAGCATGATCAACCGCATCGGCAGTATTGAATCCAGGGCGGAATCGGCAGATTACGGCTATGGCCTGGGCCTGGAGCTGGTTCAACAATTATGTGAACGGCTCGGCTACCAACTGCACACCCGTATCGAGGCCCAGCACTTCTGCGCGGTGATCTTATTCACACCTGATTGACTTGAGTGCGCACACCGAGTGTTTGCGCTACACCTTGCGCGGTTTGATCCGGGCTGTTGCTTCGGCCACCAATGGGTCATCGGGCCAGTAATGCTTGGGGTAGCGCCCCTTGAGGTCTTTTTTCACTTCGGCATAGGTGCTGCGCCAGAAGTTGGCCAGGTCTTGTGTCACTTGCACCGGTCGCCTTGCTGGCGACAACAGGTGCAGCTTGACCACTTGCCGCCCGTCCGCGATGCGCGGGGTATCCGCCAGGCCAAACAGTTCTTGCAGGCGCACCGCCAGGATCGGCGGGTGCTCGCTGTAGTCCAGCCGTACCGAGGAACCCGACGGCACCTTGATGTGGTGCGGGGCAAGTTCGTCGAGGCGCTGGGGCAGCGGCCATTTCAACAAGTTATGCACAATGCTCGACAAGTCGAGGCTGGCAAAATGGCTCAGCCGCGAGACGCGCCCCAGGTACGGCGCCAGCCATTCCTCAAGCCCGGCCAGCAACGCAGCATCGCTGACGTCAGGCCATTCGCTCTGGCCCTGGGCCTGCAAATCAAGCTGACGCAACAACGCCACCCGCGCCTGCCATTGACGCAGTTCGGGTGTCCACGGCAGCAGCTCCAGCCCCTTGCGCCGCACCAGATTGATCAGCGCCTGCGTGCGCGCCGCTTCGTCCAGCCCGGTCAATGGCTCACGGCTGAGCACCAGTTCGCCCACCTTGCGCTGGCGCTCGGCACGCAATACGCCCTCGCGTTCATCCCAATCCAGTTGATCCACAACGCTGACCTGCTCACTCAACACACCGTCCAGCAACGCGGGATCGAATTCGGCAGCCAGGTAGATCCGCTCTTCACGCTGCCCCTGACGGCTGCCCAGGTCCGCAATGACCAGCCAGGGCTGTTTCATCAGGCCATCTACCTCGTTAAAGAGCGCGGCCCGGCCATTGGCCAGCCGATACTCCGCACCGCCGGGCTTGCGTTGCTGGGCGATGCGGTCGGGGTAGGCCAGGGCCAGCAAGGCGCCCAGCCAACGCGGGTGATCGGGGTCGGGGACCGGTTGCGTGGCCTTGCCGCGCAAGTAGCCCCGGTATTGCCGGGCCAGTTGTCTGGCACGCTGCACACCGCCCTGCCCGCCCCGGGCTGCGCGGCTTTCGCCCGAGAGCAGGGCCAAACGGCTGTGCACATCCGCCCCGGCGCCGCGCAGGATGTCACGTTCACCCAAGAGCGCCGCCACGTTGCAAGCCATGTCGGCCAGGCCCAGGTCGTGCCCGCGGATCAGCAGGTGGGCGATACGCGGATGCGCCGGCAATTCGGCCATGGCTTCACCGTGAGGGGTGAGTGTTTGCCCGCGCAAGGCACCCAGGCGCTCCAGCAATTGCCGGGCCTGTGCATAACTTGCGCTGGGCGGAGCATCGAGCCAGATCAGTTGCTCCGGCGTTACGCCCCAGCGGGCCAGTTGCAGCGCCACCCCGGCCAGATCGGCCTGGAGAATTTCCGCGCTGCCATAGGCGGCCAGTTGCGCGTGCTGGTCTTCGGACCACAACCGGTAACAGACTCCGGGCTCCAGCCGCCCGGCCCGACCGGCGCGCTGGGTGGCACTGGCACGGGAAATGCGCTGGGTATCGAGACGGGTCATGCCACTACCCGGGTCAAAACGCGGCACCCGCGCCAGCCCGGCGTCAATCACCACACGCACGCCGTCGATGGTCAGGCTGGTCTCGGCAATATTGGTCGCCAGCACCACTTTGCGCAGGCCGGCAGGCGCAGGCTCGATAGCCGCACGCTGGGCCGCCAGGTCCAGTTCACCATGCAACGGGCACAGCAAAATATCGCTGCGCGAGCCCAGGGCGTCAGCCAGTTGCTGATTGACCCGGCGAATCTCAGCCTGCCCGGGCAAGAACACCAGCAGGCTGCCACTTTCATCGCTGATGGCATCAAGGACGGTCTGCACGACCCGCGGTTCGATAAATTCACCGGGCACGAACGGCCGCCCCCAGCGCATGGCCACCGGGTACATGCGGCCTTCGCTGCGCAGGATCGGCGCATCATCGAGCACGCCGGACAGCCGCTCGCCTTCAAGGGTCGCGGACATCAGCAGGATTTTCAGCGGCTGCTCGTCACGAAACAGCTCGCGGCCATTGAGGCTCAAGGCCAACGCCAGATCGGCATCCAGACTACGCTCATGGAACTCGTCAAAAATCAGCAGGCCCACCCCTTCCAGCGCCGGGTCGTGCTGCAAGCGACGGGTAAGGATGCCTTCGGTCACCACTTCAATGCGGGTATCGGGGCCCACTTTGCTGTCCAGCCGAATCCGATAGCCTACGGTTTCGCCGACTTTTTCACCCAGTTCACTGGCCAAACGCTCTGCCGCCGCACGGGCAGCGAGGCGCCGGGGTTCGAGCATGAGGATCTTCTGACCGGCGAGCCACGGCTCATTGAGCAGGGCCAGCGGCACACGGGTGGTTTTACCGGCGCCGGGCGGTGCTTCCAGGACGGCTTCGTGGCGTTCGGCCAAAGCCAGACGCAGCGCAGGTAAAACTTCATCAATCGGCAAAGAAATCATGGTGGCTCCAGAACAGAGCGGCGAGTATAACGGCGAACACTTGGGCATTAAGCGCAGTCTTAATGTTTGAACCCGTCCTTTTAAGCGTCTTTGAGGTTTTTTGTATGCGTATGCCTACCCGCGTGATCGGTGGAGTCGTGGTTGCGGCCCTGCTCACCCAATTGACTGCCTGCGGCAGTATTTTCTTCCCTGACCGCCGTGGCCAGATCGACGGCAAGATCGACCCGATGATTGTCGTACTCGATGCCGTGGGCCTGCTGTTTTATGTGATCCCGGGCCTGATCGCATTCGGTGTCGACTTCGCCACCGGTGCTATTTACTTCCCGCCAGGCAAAACGGCACAAATCGCCCCGGAAAAACTGCGCGAAGCCATCGGTGCAGATGGCAAGGTCGATAACGCCAAGCTACAGGCCATTCTCGAAAGCGAGTTGGGCCGCAGCTTCCCGCTGAACGACCCGCGCCTGATCCAGCACAAGGGCAGCGCTCAGCAATTGGCCATGTACGGTTTGCAGCCAGCCGCTTGATAGCGGCGACCCCAGATAAGGACCGCTTATGACCTCCAGCCCGGAACACGCCCGCCTGTTGCGCCTTGCCACCCGCGCGTCGGTGGCGGTGGCGAGCCTGTTGATTGTGACCAAAGCCATCGCCTGGTGGCTCAGTGGCTCGATCAGCATGCTCGCCGGGCTGACCGATTCGCTGCTCGATGGCGTGACCTCGTTCCTCAACTTGCTGGCGGTGCATTACGCGCTGCGCCCGGCCGATGACGATCACCGTTACGGCCACGGCAAGGCCGAATCGCTGGCCGGCATGGCGCAAGCGCTGTTTATTGGTGTGAGCGCGGTGTTGATTGCCTTTCAGGCCTTCGAACGCCTGAAAAACCCCGAGCCGATGGGCGCACCGTGGATCGGGATTGGCGTGATCGTGTTTTCGCTGGTCATGACCGCCGCGCTGCTGGTGCTGCAACACCGGGTGGTCAAGGCCACGGGCTCCAACGCAGTGCGCGCGGACTCGCTGCATTACCGCTCGGACTTGATGCTCAATGGCAGCATTCTGGTTGCACTGGTGCTGGCCAGCGTGGGTTTCCCGCAGCTGGATGCATGGTTTGGTCTGGGGATTGCGGTGTATATCCTCTGGAGCGCCATCCAGATCGCCCGTGAGAGTTTTGCCGTGTTGATGGACCAGGAGTTACCGGGCGAAGTCAGCGAGAACATGCTGAAGCTGGCCTGCGGCGTACCCGGCGTACTGGGTGCTCACGACTTTCGCACACGCATCTCGGGCAATGTCTGGTTTGTGCAGTTCCACCTTGAGCTGCCGGGCGAGCTGACCCTGTCCGCTGCCCACGCCCTCTGCGACCAGGCCGCCGATGCGATTGAAAAGGTCTACCCCCGGGCCGAAGTGCTGGTACATGCCGACCCGAAGGAAGTGGTCAAACGCCTCAATACGTAACCTGATACCCGCGACTGCTCAGGCAACTGCCCTGGGCCTGCCGGTAGGCTTGCACCACAGCCGGAGACGGCGCATAGGTGGCTTTGGCCGGGTCAAAGCCACTTTGGCTGACTGCCCAGCGGTAGCACTCGTAGCCATCCTGATTGACTTGCGCAGGGCTCTGCCCGTTCACCGGGTAAGCCACAACGTCATAGCCATTGCTCACGGGCTGTGGCGCGGTTGGCGGGGGTTGCACCACGATGTAGTCCTGAGTCGCGGGCTGGTACTGGTAGTACGCACCCGCTGCCAGGAACAACAGCGTGCTGCCGATCCACAGTTCCTGCGCATAATCGGGCAAGTACCCTACGCGAATCCCATACGGAGGCCGAACCACGACGTAACGCGGTCCTTGCGGGCGATACCAGTAGCCGCCTGAAAAGAAGTAGCTCTGGCCACGATAAGGCACTTGCCAGTGCTTGTCGGGGAACCGGTCAACCATATACCCGGGGCGGTATTGCGGCCCTGAGCCCCAGCCATTGCCATGCCCGGATGGACGCCCGGCCCAGCGCTGGTCGTGGGGATGACTGCTAGTGGCAGTGGCTCCGGGGTAGTAACCGGGCCTCGGGTTTGAATCACCGGTGTGCCAACTTTGATTGCCACCCTGGTTTGACCCACCGGTATGCCAGTTCTGATTACCACCAGAGTTCTGACTATGGGTCTGTTGCACGGCATTGGGACGAGGCTGGATCGGCAGGTTACTGGCTGGCGGGGCGGAGTGCCCCTGGCCGTGAGCCTCCTGCTGTGGTCGGGCCTGCCACTGCCCGGCTTGCTGCTCGCCACGCCCCTGATTGGGTGAGTTGCGCTGTTCACGGGGCTGATTGCCCGGGTTGCCCTGCCCCCGGCCCTGCTCATGCTCGGGGCGCGCCTGGTTGTTGCCGCCTTGTTCCTGGTGGCCCCGTTGCTGCCCGTTATTACCGTGGGGGGGCTGATTATTGTCGTTACCTCGCGAGTCGTCGGCCAACACCTGGCCGCTGACACTCACACAGAGCACGCCAACTGTAGCCATACGCCAGATGCGCGATTTCATGCCGTTTCTCACTGAGGGATTGGTCTTACAAGTAAGACTGAAATTTCGGGGGCCGGTTCTGCGAAAGGCTACCTGTTGCGCAATTTTATTTCGGGCAATAAAAAAGGGCGACCCGTCGGTCGCCCTTTGAATTTTTCGTCCTGGCTCAACACTTGTGATGTTGGCTCACCTCGCTCCGTCTTCTGGACAGTGCGTAGCCCGGGGGCCGGGGCAACCCTGTGGGGTTGGCGGCCGCGGCTGGCCTGATTCGGCGGGCCGCAGTGGACTCTATGTCCGGGCAGTGATTCTGGTATTAAGAATAGGCCTGTGGCCGCGGCAGCCGATTGCGAAGATTGCTCAATAAAACATTACTTGCGCAATTTTTGCCTTAAGGTGGATACTTTCACGCAATAGTTATGACAAAGGGTAACTTCGTGAGCAAACTCGATCGGTATGACCTAAGTATTTTGGCGGAATTGCAGCGTGACGCACGCATCTCGAACCAGGAACTGGCCGAGCGCATAGGCCTGTCGCCGTCACCTTGCTCGCGGCGTGTCAAACAGCTTGAGGATGACGGCTACATCAGCCGGCAGGTGGCCCTCCTCGACCGCAAGCTGCTGGGTTTAAGCCTGACGGCCTACGTACTGATCGGCATGGACCGACATACGCCTGAGCGTTTCGAGAATTTCGAAGCCTGTATCCGCAACCTGCCGCAAGTGCTGGAATGCAGCCTGGTGACGGGCATGGACGCGGACTATCAGTTGAAAGTAGTGGTCGCCGACATGGATCACTATCAAAAACTGCTGCTGGGCGAGCTGACCCGCATCGAAGGTGTCACCAGCGTGCGCTCCAGTTTTGTGCTCAACCAGGTACTCAACAGCACCGAGTTGCCGCTGACTCATTTGCGCACGTGAAATCAAAACCTGTAGCAGCTGCCGAGGAACGAGGCAGCTGCTACAGGTTATGCAAACCCTCTCTGCACCCAGATCAATATCCCCCCAGTTCCCTGACGTATACTCCTACGGCTTTTTCCCACCATGACGCCGGAGAACACCGATGGATCCTGCCGTACTTGAAGAATGGATGATGACGATTCTGGTCAGTGTGCTGATCATTTTCATGGCCTTTATCGTCTGGGATCTGGCCAAGAAGTCCAAAGCCGGGCGCTTTGGCTCGCTCATCCTGTTTTTCGTACTGGGCCTGGGCGTCGCCGCGTTCATCATCAAAAGCGTGGTCATCGCACTGATCGAGTCCGGCTCGCTATAGGCGCGCAGGAACTTCCTTGTATTGCCCCTGTTCCAGCCCTTCAATCGTCCAGTCGCCAATGCGTACCCGCACCAGCCGCAAGGTCGGCAAGCCCACCGCAGCGGTCATGCGCCGCACCTGACGGTTACGCCCTTCGCGAATCACCAGTTCCAGCCATGAGGTCGGGATGCTTTTGCGAAAGCGCACCGGCGGGTTGCGCGGCCATAGCTGCGGCTCTTCGAGGGCCCTGGCTTCGGCGGGCAGGGTCTTGCCGTCATTGAGCTCTACGCCGTCACGCAACTGCTGCAGTTGCTCCGGGGTGGGCTCGCCTTCCACTTGCACCCAATAAGTCTTGGGCAACTTGTGCTTGGGATCGGCAATGCGTGCCTGTAGCTGGCCATCATTGGTCAACAGCAGTAAACCTTCGCTGTCCCGATCCAGTCGCCCGGCCGGGTAAATCCCGGGGATGGGGATAAAGTCCTTGAGCGTCGCCCGCCCGCCTTCGTCGCTGAACTGGGTCAGCACATCGAACGGTTTATTGAACAAAAACAGCTTGGGATCAGCAGGCGGCGCTTTGGCCACACGGCGACTGGCAGCCTGAGGGCTGGTGGTTTGGGGCGCCGAACGGCGTGGGGCGGGACGAGCAGGACGGGACATGGCAAGAAGGACATCTAACGATCAGGGCCTGTAATGCTAGTGCCCTGACCGCTAAATGACCATCCTGGATCAACGGAACGGCGGCTCGTCGAAGCTGCGCAGTTTGCGCGAGTGCAGAGAATTGAGCTGGCTGCGCATCAAGTCCACGGCGGCGAGGCCGATTTTCAGATGCTGGCTCACGGCCCGTTCATAGAATGCGTTGGCCGAACCCGGCAGTTTGATTTCACTGTGCAGCGGTTTGTCCGACACGCACAGCAAGGTGCCGTAAGGAACTCGCAAGCGATAACCCTGGGCGGCGATAGTGCCGCTTTCCATGTCCACGGCCACCGCACGGGACAGGTTGATCAGCGGACGCTCCTGGGCCCAGCGCAGCTCCCAGTTACGGTCGTCATAGGTCAGTACGGTGCCGGTGCGCAGACGCTTTTTCAGTTCGTCGCCACGTTCGCCAGTGACTTGAGCGGCGGCTTCCTGCAACGCCAGTTGCACCTCGGCCAGGGCCGGGATCGGAATATTGGGCGGCACCACACGGTCGAGAATCCCGTCGCGGCGCATATAGGCGTGGGCCAATACGTAGTCGCCAATGGTCTGCGACTGGCGCAGACCGCCACAGTGACCAATCATCAGCCAGCAATGCGGACGCAGCACCGCCAGGTGATCGGTGATGTTTTTCGCGTTGGAAGGACCAACGCCGATGTTCACCAGGGTCACGCCATGGCCGTCACTGGCCTGCAAGTGATACGCCGGCATCTGATAGCGGTGCCACACCACGCCCGCCGCAATGGCCTGCGCTTCGCCGTAGTCCATGGCCTTTTCGATGATCACGTTGCCCGGCAGCACCATGCGCACAAAGCGCGGGTTATCGCGCAGTTGCTCAAGCCCGTGGAGGATGAACTGATCGACATAGCGATGGTAGTTGGTCAGCAAAATCCACGGCTGTACATGGCGCCAGTCGCTGCCGGTGTAGTGCACCAGGCGGCGCAGCGAGAAGTCGACCCTTGCGGCGTCGAACAGCGCCAGTGGCAGGGGATCGGTGTTTGCCCAGTCGTACAGGCCATCGGCGATGCCATCAGTGGCCGCCGACAGGTCGGTACTCGGGAACACCCGCGCCAGGGCTGCCGCCGTAACGCCGGAGCCGGCCAGTTCATCGCCCTGCTCGACCACATAGGGGTAAGGAATATTTTGCTGGCTGATGCCCACTTCGACTTCAACCGTAAAGTCGCGCATCAAGGGCACCAGCTGTTCCAGCAGATAGTTACGGAACGCGGCGGGATGGGTCACGGTGATGCTGTAAGTGCCCGGCAACTGGACTTTGGCGTACGCCCGGGTCAGGGTCGGGATTTCGCCGTTGATGCTGTTGGTCAGCCGCAGCTCCGGGTAGCGGAACAGGGCGCGCTCCTCGGCGCTGGGTTCAATTCGATCCTTGAGATAACGCTTGAGCGCCTGGCTCAACGCCGTGGTTGCGCGTTCGTGCAAGGCTGCGAGCCGCTCGACGGCCTCTTCAGCGGTGGAAACGACAATAAAAGCTTCGGTCACGATAAGCATCCTGTCTTCTGAACGGGCAGGCCATTATCTTGCCTGTATCGATGGTTAAAGGCAGCTATAAAATTGCCTGTTGGAAATTTCCTGTGGGAGCCGAATATTGGCGCCTTACGCAAATCAGTGTGGGAGCGGGCTTGCCCGCGATGGCATCTACCGGGTGTGGCAGATAAACCCCGTCGTCTGCATCGCAGGCAAGCCAGCTCCCACAGGGTTGGGGATGTTCAGGCAGCTTGCGGTGTAGCGCGAGCAACGATGGCGGCTACGTTCAACCCCCGTGGCAGCGTGCCGTAAACCCGGCCACTGCCTTGCAGGCGACTGGCGATAAAGGCGTCGCTGACGTCGCTGTTACCCGCCTCCAGCAGCAGTTTTGCCTGCAGGCCCAAGGCGATGTCTTCGGTCAGCTGTCGGGCGCGGTATTGAATGTCACCGGTGTCGCCGAAGGCGGCTTTGAGCCCGGC
The DNA here is from genome assembly GCF_055408345.1 of Pseudomonas sp. B424. Classification (NCBI taxonomy): domain Bacteria; kingdom Pseudomonadati; phylum Pseudomonadota; class Gammaproteobacteria; order Pseudomonadales; family Pseudomonadaceae; genus Pseudomonas; species Pseudomonas sp. B424. Next base: position 30,479 of record NZ_JBUZTL010000010.1, read on the forward strand.
AATGTGCTGCGCCAAACGACGGTCGCCATGCCCGTCGCCCAGTTCGGCAAACAAGGCATCCAGCACGCCCGGCTCTTTGGACAGGGCGCGCAAGACGTCCAGGCATTGCACGTTGCCCGAACCTTCCCAGGTGGAGTTCACCGGCGCTTCGCGATAAAGACGCGGCAGGATGCTGTCTTCGACATACCCCGCACCGCCCATGCATTCAGCCGCCTCATTGATCATGGCCGGGGCCCGTTTGCAGATCCAGTACTTGCCTACCGCCGTCACCAGCCGTGAGAACCTGGCCTCCTGCGGGTCGTCCAGATGGTCCAGCGCCCGGCCCATGCGCAGGCTCAAGGCCAGCGCGGCTTCGCTTTCCAGGGCCAGGTCTGCCAATACGTTTTGCATCAATGGCTGCTCCGCCAGTACCCGCCCTCCTACCAGGCGATGGCCGCAATGATGGCTGGCCTGGGTCAACGCCTGACGCATCAAGGCGCTGGAGCCGACCATGCAATCGAAGCGGGTCATGGCGACCATTTCAATAATCGTCGGCACGCCGCGGCCTTCTTCACCGATCATCCAGGCCAGCGCCCCACGAAACTCGACCTCGCTGGAGGCATTGGAGTGGTTGCCCAGTTTGTTTTTCAGGCGCTGGATATAGAACTCGTTGCGACTGCCGTCCGGGCGATGGCGCGGCAGTAAAAAGCAGCTCAGGCCCTTGTCGGTTTGCGCCAGGGTCAGGAAACCGTCACACATCGGGGCCGAGCAAAACCATTTGTGGCCCAGCAGCTCATAGGCCTGCCCCGCTCCCTTGGCCCCCACCGGATACGCCCGCGTGGTATTGGCCCGCACATCGGTGCCGCCCTGCTTTTCAGTCATGGCCATGCCGAGGGTGGCCCCGGCTTTTTGGCTGATATCAACATTGCGCGGGTCGTACTCGGTGGCGAGGACTTTGGGCAACCATACCCGGGCAATCTCCGGTTGCAGGCGCAAGGCCGGCACGCTGGCGAAGGTCATGGTCAAGGGGCAGCCACTGCCGGCTTCGGCCTGGGTGTGCAGGTAGGTCATGCTCGCGCGGGCCACGTGGGCGCCGGGTTGCGGGTCGGTCCAGGGCAAAGAGGGCAAGCCGTGTTCAATCGCCGTGCGCATCAGCTCGTGGTACGCCGGGTGAAATTCCACCAGATCGATCCGATGACCATAACGGTCATGGCTGACAAATTGCGGTTTGTTTTCATTGGCCAAAAAGCCCGCCGCCATCAACGGACCACCCGCCAGCGCACCGTATCGATCGATCCGCGGCTGCGCCCAGCCCGCACCAAAATGCTGGCTCCACTGTTGCAGCACCAGGTCGATGCGGTACAGATTCACGCCGTCCAGAGACGGTGGCTGATTGGTCACTTGGTGGGTTTCAGCGTACTGATGCAGGTTCATTGCGCGGGCTCCTGTGGATCATGCCAATGGAGCCAGTGAAGCACGCTTGTGTGCCTGAGCAAGTGGCATAGACGCCTAAAGTTCGGCGTTTACACCGTTATTACCCGTCAACAGGCGCTGTTCCAGGATGTGTTGCAGGTCTTCAAAGCGCAGCGGCTTGATCAAGCAGTCGGTAATGCCATCGACCTGCTCACGGGCCTGTTGAGCCTCGGCCTCGGACCCGAACAGCACCAGCACCGGTAACTGCGCACACGCGGCCAAGGTCAGCAACTGGCTGCCCATCGACGTGCCGGCCACCACCTGCAACGGGCACGTCAGCAACACCGCGTCCACCCGCTCACGGCGCAGGGCCTCTATGGCCCCTTGCCCCGTGTCAACACTGAGCACGCGGTAACCCAGACGGAGCAACATGCCACGTACGGCCACGGGGTTGCTGGCCGGGTCTTCGACCAGCAAAACAACGCACTCACTCGCAGGGCGGGCAAATACAGGCGTCTGGGCCGGCGTCTGCTGCGGGGCTGCGGGCAGCGACTCAAGCTCCAGCAACAACTGGAACTGCGAGCCCTGCCCCGGCTGCGAATGATGGGTCAGACGCCCGCCGAGCAATTCCACCAGGCGCCGGCAAATCGCCAGACCGATGCCCAGCCCGCCGTAGCCGCGGGTCATGGAACCATCAACCTGGAAAAAGTGCTGATACAGCTCGGCTTCTTCCTGGTGAACAAAGCCAATACCGCTGTCGATCACATTAAAAGCCAGCGCCCAGCGCCCCGACTCTGCAACTTTGCCAGCCACCCGCACAATCACGCCGCCTTCGCAGGTGAACTTGATGGCGTTATCCAGCAGGCACTCAAGGCACTGGCGAATTTTCTCGGCATCGCCTACCCAGTGATCGGGCAAGTTGCGGGTGACTTCATACGAGAACTCCAGACCCTTGCTGCGCGCCGCCGGGCCGAACTGATCGCTCAGGCCTTGCAGCAGTTCATTCAGGCCAAAAGGCCGAGGGCGCGCTTTAAGTCGGCCTGCTTGCAGCTCGGTCAGGGCCAGGATGCCGTTGACCATGTGCATCATTTCTCGCGCAGAGCCCTCGGCAGTCTGGGTGTACTGCTCAAGCTCAGGGCCCATGTCCAGGGTTTTGATCAACTCCAGGGAGCCGATCACACCGTTCATGGGGGTGCGCAACTCATGGGTGACAGTCGCCAAAAACTCGTCTTTAAGCTGGTTGGTGCGGGCCAGTTGCTGGTTCATGGCGGCCAGCTTCTGCCCGGACTCCTGCAGCGTGCGCGCCTGCAAGTCGCGCATGGCATTGATGCGATCGGCAAGGGCCAGCGACAGCAGCCCCACCTCAATTGCCGAGCCGATCTGGCTGGCGTACATGGTCAGGAACACGTTAGGCAGATAGCCCAGCACCATCAGCGTATTGACCAGGCCACCCAGCAAAAAGGCCGACCAGGCGATCACAAAGTAGCGTGCGACCCGCAAGCCACGGATCCAGGCCACGACACCGGCAGTAAAGATGGTGACGATAAACGCCAGCGCCAGACCTGTCGCCAGGCGCAACGACACGGCATAGCTGGTGGTCAGTGCGAGCACCATTACCAGGGCGCCCACTGCCATCAGCAGCATCAGGGTCCGGTCCAGCCAGCGGCTGTGGGAGGCGGTGTGCAGGAAGGAGCGGGCAAACTGGCAACCGAAAAACGCCGACGCGCCAATCAGGAACGGCGTGGACGCATTGGCCCACCACGGGTTGTCCGGCCAGAAATACTGCACCGCCGCGCCATTGACCGACAGCTGGTACAGGCCAAAAGAGGCGATATAGAAGATGTAATAGAGGTAACTGGTGTCACGCACACTGAGGTAAATGAACAGGTTGTAAACCAGCATGCCCAGCAACACGCCATAAATCAGGCCCAGGATGTAAATGCGTATGGGCTGCTCTTCGAGATAGGCCTGGGCGGACCACAGCGTGAGCGGTGCCTGAACCGAGCCCTGACTGGCCAGACGCAAGTACGCAGTCTGGCTTTGCCCCGGGCTGAAGTTGAGTTCAAACAGGTAATTGTTTTCTTTGATCGGGCGGCTGCCAAAGGGCAACGCGTCACCCGTGCGCTCCACCAGCCGGTAGTTGCCGGCGGCATCCGGCAGGTACAGCTCGATGGAATCAAGCGGCGGGTAGGCCAGTTCCAGCAGCCAGGTGCGATGCACTGTCGGGTCTTGCGGCTGGTAATGCAGATCGACCTTGATCCAGAAGGCCGAGTGCGAGTAGCCCTCGTTGAGCGTGTCTTTGGTGTGAGGTTTGAACAGCCCGTCACGTGCCGTGACATCCGCCAGATCCGCTTTGCCGCCGACGTCCTCAAAGACTTGCATCACACGGCCCAAGGGCAGGCTTTGTGTGGTTTCGTCAAAAGCGACTGCGCTGGCCAGCATCGGTAGCCAGCCCAACAACATCATCAACAAATAGCGCATACAGCCCCAACATTGCCCAGCCGGTGACATGCGCATCCCATATTCCCTTTGAGATCACGTCGACCGAATGACCGGTTATTAATTTGCAGGCACTTTAACATAGCCATTAATGGCACATACACAGTATGCAAAAAATCAAACAGAAGGCTCTATCTCGGGCCTCTCAGAGAATAGCTCAAGCCCGGACAAGGCTATTTATCAAGCCTGCCAACAACTTGCGGCCGCCCTATAACTGAACACGGAGCAAGCGCCCCAAAAAACCGTTTGGTGGTAAGCTCGCGCACCATGAATATCTACAGTTCTCGCCCCGTTGTCCTCTGTCTCTCCGGCCATGACCCCAGTGGTGGTGCCGGCTTGCAGGCAGATATCGAAGCCCTGCTGGCTCAAGGTTGTCACGCCGCTCCCGTGGTGACCGCCCTGACTGTGCAGAACACCGTCAATGTCCGCGATTTCCGCGTGCTGGACCGTGAGTGGGTGCTGGCGCAAGCCGATGCCGTGCTCAGCGATTCCACCGTGGCGGCGGTCAAGCTGGGCATGCTCGGCTCGCTGGAAATGGTCGACACCGTGGTCGAACTGCTTCAGGCCCACCCACATCTGCCGATGGTCTGCGACCCTGTGTTGCGCGCAGGCGGTGGCGGGCGACTGGGCAAGGACGAGGTGGGCTACGCCATGCGCGAGCGCCTGCTGCCTCTGGCGACCATTGCCACCCCCAACCTTCCCGAAGCCCGGATCCTCGCCGAGCTGCCCGACGGCAGCGCCGATGAATGCGCCGAAAAACTCCTGCCTTTTTGCCAGCACCTGCTGATCACCGGCGGTCACGGTGATGAGCACGAAGTCCACAACCGCCTGTACAGCCGCGACGGTAGCCGCCACACCTTTACTTGCCATCGCTTGCCCGGCAGCTACCACGGCTCGGGCTGCACCTTGGCCAGCACCCTGGCCGGGCGTTTGGCTATCGGTGAAGAACTGGTCAGCGCCGTGCAAACCGCGCTCAACTACACGTGGCGCACACTGCGCGATGCAGAGCAACTGGGGCAGGGCCAATTTGTGCCGCGCCGCTTGCCGCTGGACTTTTGCTCATAACACATGAGGCTCGACCTATGACGCTGCGCGGTCTGTACGCAATCACTGACAGCCAATTGCTGGCTGGCAAACTGCTGCCCTTTGTGGAGGCGGCCCTCGATGGCGGCCTGACGCTGTTGCAATATCGCGACAAAAGCAGCGATGAGTCCCGCCGCCTGCGCGAAGCCGAGGCCCTGCTGCGTTTGTGCGAAGTCTACAAAGCACACTTGATCATCAACGACGATGCAGAGCTGGCCGCGCGCCTGGGCACTGGCGTCCACCTGGGGCAAACCGATGGCCCGTTGACGCCCGCCCGTGCACTGCTGGGGCGTCAGGCCATCATCGGCTCCACCTGCCACAGCCAGATCGAACTGGCCGAGCAGGCGGCCAAAGAAGGCGCGAGCTATGTCGCCTTTGGCCGCTTTTTCAATTCCAGCACCAAACCCGGCGCCCCCACCGCGACCCTGGACGTACTGGATCAAGCCCGCGCCCGGCTCAGCCTGCCGATTTGCGTGATTGGCGGCATCACCCTGGATAACGCCGCGCCGCTGGCTGCCCATGGCGCCGATTTGCTGGCAGTGGTGCACGGCCTGTTTGGCGCAGACAGTGCCCGGGAAGTCACCCGCCGCGCCAAGGCGTTCAACACCTTGCTGTCTATTTAAATACCGAATCCTGATTCAGAGAGAGCCCACCATGTCTCGTTCCGAAACCCTGTTTGCCAATGCCCAAAAACACATCCCCGGTGGCGTGAACTCGCCAGTGCGTGCGTTCAAGAGCGTGGGGGGCACCCCGCTGTTCTTCAAGCACGCCGAAGGCGCCTACGTGACTGACGAAGACAACAAGCGTTATGTCGATTACGTCGGTTCGTGGGGGCCGATGATTCTGGGTCACAGCCACCCGGATGTGCTGGACGCGGTGCGTGCGCAACTGGAGCACGGTTTGTCGTACGGCGCCCCGACCGCCATGGAAACCGAGATGGCCGACCTGGTGTGCTCCATCGTGCCGTCCATGGAAATGGTGCGCATGGTCAGCTCCGGCACCGAAGCCACCATGAGCGCCATCCGCCTGGCCCGTGGTTTCACCGGCCGTGACAACATTCTCAAGTTTGAAGGCTGCTACCACGGCCACTCCGACAGCCTGCTGGTCAAGGCCGGTTCCGGCCTGCTGACCCAGGGCGTGCCGAGCTCGGCCGGGGTTCCGGCAGACTTCGCCAAACACACCCTGACCACCGCCTTCAATGACATCGACGCGGTTGAAAAGCTGCTGGGTGAAGTCGGCGACACCGTGGCCTGCATCATCGTCGAGCCGGTGGCCGGCAACATGAACTGCGTGCCACCTGCCCCGGGCTTCCTGCAAGGGCTGCGCAGCCTGTGCGACAAGCATGGCGCGGTGCTGATCTTTGACGAAGTGATGACCGGCTTCCGTGTTGCCCTGGGCGGCGCCCAGGCCCACTACGGCGTCACCCCGGACCTGAGCACCTTCGGCAAAATCATCGGCGGCGGCATGCCGGTGGGCTGCTTCGGCGGCAAGCGCGAAATCATGCAGCACATCGCGCCACTGGGCCCGGTTTACCAGGCCGGTACCTTGTCCGGTAACCCGCTGGCGATGGCGGCAGGCCTGACCACCTTGCGCCTGATCAGCCGCCCGGGCTTCCACGCCGAGCTCAGCGATTACACCACGCGCTTGCTCGATGGCTTGCAGCAGCGCGCCGATGCGGCGGGCATTCCCTTCGTCACCACCCAGGCAGGCGGCATGTTCGGCCTGTACTTCAGCGGCGCCGACGACATCGTGACCTTCGACGATGTCATGGCCAGCGATGCCGACCTGTTCAAGCGCTTCTTCCACTTGATGCTAGACGGTGGCGTGTACCTGGCACCGAGCGCATTTGAAGCCGGTTTCACCTCGATTGCCCACGGCGAGGCCGAGCTGCAACTGACCCTGGACGCTGCTGAACGCGCATTTGCCGCACTGAAGTGATCCACAAAAACGGCAAGGGTTGACGCCCTTGCCGTTTTTTTATGCCCGTAATGACATGATCTTTTACCCCGCCCGTCCAAAATCGTCTTAAATGAATGGATATGTCGGTCAGGCAGCAGAAAAACGAGTAAAGACTTTGTAAGGTTGCCTCCGCTTATTTCATAATGCGCGCCTATACATCCCATGGTCGGGTCAGCCCGTCTTTCCAGAGGTACGTCGATTCCCATGAACCGCACCGGCCGCGCCCTTGCACTGGGCTGCCTGTTGCTCCTACAACCGCTGCTTGTCCAGGCAGGCGGTAACTCGTTGTTGATCCCAGCAATGGGTCGCTGCACCCTCAATACTCAGCCTGAAGACCTCGCCGAGGCGCTTGCGGCATGCGTTGAAGCGGCAAAAGCCGGGGATGCAGAAGCCGAATACGAGTTAGGCGAGTTCTATTACGACGGTAAAAACGCCCCGCGCGATCTCAACAAGGCATTGAGCTATTTCGAGCAGGCATCGCTGCAAGGCCACGCCATGGCGCAATTCCAGCTCGGCACCATGTTCTTCAAGGGCGAAGGCGTGCCGGCCAATAACATTCAGGCGTATATCGTGCTGAAGATGGCCGCCGTTAACGGCGCCGAAGATGCGCTGGACACCGCCGACCTGGTGGCAGAGCAAATGCCCCGCGACCAGCTCGAAACCGCGACCCAGATACTGGGGCAGATCTTCCGCAAATACCTGCAGGAACTGCAGTCAACGGACGCCCGCTCGCCGTTTTCACCGCTGCCCTGATTTCAAACCGTTGCTGGTTTGGCGGCGACAACGTGCCTGTGCCGGATACGTAGTTGCAGGCATATAAAGCCCACCAGCAATCCTGCACTTTGCAGTCTGAGATAGAAATGGATATCGGCGCTTCCCACATTGGCGAAGTAGATGATGGGTATCAAGACACTCAACATCACCATATTCATCATCAATTGAGGGGCCAACGTGTCGCGCAGCCCACGCAAGTGAGAGGTACTCAGGGAGAGCACCGAACCACTCGCCAAAAGGCAACTGACTGATATAAAGGCACCACGATCAAACGTGACTATTGTCTCGCCTAACCAAAAGAAAAGAGAACGGCCTGCCACTGATAGCACACCGAGCAGCAACACGATCAATATCGACAACCCCAACTGGCCCTTTACATAAGAAGCCAAACGTTGCTCGGCGTGCCTGCTGATATAAAGACTGTGGGCCTGACAGTACGCAATCACAGGAATCATAAATAACCCCACCACCGACATATACACCGACAACTGAGCTACCTGCGCAGACGCTTCTGTCGCCAACTTCTCATTCAATAAATAAAAATACAGCTTCTGCCCGGCCAATCCAAACGCTATTGGAAAACCCAATCTGATAATACTTTGCGTTGTCCGCGTGCAATACATCGGATAAAAATCGAAATTACGCCTCCATGAAAGCCGTAACAGGCAGAGCAGCAATAACACTTCACCGAACAAGAAATACCCCACTGCCCAATAAATAAAACTTTCGGTGCCGGCCGCATAGAATGCCAACCCTAAATACAAACCCGAACACACCGTAGCGCCCGACCTTATTATCGAGCACACTCGAGCATCTCCATTCGCCTCATGAAAAAACTGGAGGAATGTATTAATGACCAACACCGGTATCGCCCCGATATAAATAGCCGCGAGCGCACGAACTTTATTAACATTCATTTGGGCTCCCGGAAAATCGGCAATCCACGCAAGTATTGCGAAACCAATCAATAGTGACACCGCTGCCATTATTAACGAAATGCTGAAACCGCCACGAAACAAATACGTCTTTTCCTGGATGTCATCCGAATGTTCAGCGATTAAATTACCCGTCGCCCCCAATGACATTGAAAGCATCACGGCCACTACAGAAAAAATCGCCAGCACATACGAAATCAACGCAAGGTCACTCGCGTGTTTGTGAGCCACCAAGGCCAGCAAGAACGTTATTCCGAAATATGGCATGACTCGACTGATGGTGAGCGGTACCAAAGAGCGGCGCATGAATCTTTCATAGCGCATCACTAACGACCATTTCCATTGAGCGAGGAAGCGTTTTAAAAATATCATCGTATTTTTTAGTCATGAGAGCCCTCTCCATTGAACTGCCGGCCTTTAAGCCGGCAGCGTCACTTTATTACCAGTTACCATCACCTCCGCCCTGGCAGTGACCGCCACTCCCATTGTTGCTTGCTCTGGCAAGCACCTTCATGGCCTCGGCAGATAGTTTTTGAGCAAGTTTAATTTGATCTGCGGTCGATACTTTACTAGAAACTTTCATCTCTATATCTCCACATAAATATCAATGGTCAGCCGAATAGCTGACAACGAAAAAAATACACCTATACAAATAAACAACTCAACAAAAAATCCAGACAGACGGATACCAATTTCAAGTAAGTAGTTTCCGATATACACACACGAAACTTCAAATACAAAAACACACCCAACCTAAGGATTTGATTTGCCAGAAACTTTGTTAGTGATCGATAGTTCAGACTTATTTATAGACGTGCACGTTGAGCGGGTAGAAGCACCCAACGCTATAGCAAGAGGGGAGGACGCGCTAAAAAGCAGAGACCTTACTTTTCCGGCATCGGAAACGGAAACGGCATCACGTTGCTCATGCCGCGGGCTTCGCTGATTTTCGGGGTACCCAGACGTTCGACCTCGTCGATGCGCACAATCGAATGCATCGGCACAAAGCTGCGCACCACGCCTTCGAATTGGGCCTTGAGCTTTTCTTCGCTCGGGTCGACGACCATTTGCGTGCGCTCACCAAAGACGAATTCCTCCACTTCCAGGAAGCCCCACAGATCACTTTGATAGATCTGCTTGGCGTACATTTCGAACACCTGGCCCTGATTAAGGAAAATCACCTTGTAAATTGGAGCTTCACGTTTGGTCATGGTGGGCGGGTAAGCATCTGAAGGTATAAAAGAGGGCGCGAACTATAGCATAGCCGTCAGGCGCACAACGCTAGGAAGCAACGGCTATGACCCCTATAATGCGCGGTTCTTTGAATCACTTGATGAACACCCATGGCCAAGAAGCTTTACATCGAGACCCACGGTTGCCAGATGAATGAGTACGACAGCTCGCGCATGGTCGACCTGCTGGGTGAACATCAGGCCCTGGAAGTCACAGCGCGCGCCGAAGACGCTGATGTCATCCTGCTTAATACCTGTTCAATCCGTGAACGCGCCCAAGACCGCGTCTATTCGCAACTGGGCCGCTGGCGTGAGCTGAAACTGGCCAACCCCGACATGGTCATTGCCGTGGGCGGTTGTGTTGCCAGCCAGGAAGGTGCCGCGATCCGCGATCGCGCACCCTACGTGGACGTGGTGTTCGGCCCGCAAACCCTGCACCGCCTGCCTGAGATGATCAACGCCGCACGCCTCACCAAGCTGCCGCAGGTCGATGTGTCATTCCCCGAGATCGAGAAATTCGACCACCTGCCCGAGCCGCGTATCGACGGCCCGAGCGCCTACGTGTCGGTCATGGAAGGCTGCAGCAAGTACTGCACATTCTGCGTAGTGCCTTATACCCGCGGCGAAGAAGTCAGCCGCCCGTTCGACGACGTGCTGGCCGAGGTGATTCACCTGGCTGAAAACGGCGTGCGCGAAGTGACCTTGCTCGGCCAGAACGTCAACGGCTATCGCGGCTTGACCGAGGGCGGCCGCCTGGCGGATCTCGCCGAGCTGATTCGCGTGGTTGCAGCCATCGACGGCATCGAGCGTATTCGCTACACCACCTCACACCCGCTGGAGTTCTCCGACAGCCTGATCCAGGCTCACGCGGAAGTCCCGGAACTGGTCAAGCACCTGCATTTGCCGGTGCAGTCGGGTTCTGACCGCATCCTGTCAGCGATGAAGCGCAACCACACGGCGCTGGAGTACAAGTCCAAGCTGCGCAAACTGCGCGCCGCCGTGCCGGGGATCTGCATCAGTTCGGACTTTATTGTCGGCTTCCCGGGCGAAACCGAAAAAGACTTCGAACAAACCATGAAGCTGATCGAAGACGTGGGCTTCGACTTCTCCTACTCCTTTGTTTACAGCCAGCGCCCGGGTACCCCGGCCGCCGATTTGGCTGACGACACGCCAGAAGAGCGCAAGAAGGAGCGTCTGAACGCGCTGCAACATCGCCTCAACCAGCAGGGTTTCGAAATCAGCCGCCAGATGGTGGGTTCGACCCAGCGGATTCTGGTCACTGATTACTCGAAGAAAGATCCTGGCGAGCTGCAGGGCCGCACCGAGAACAACCGCATCGTCAACTTCCGCTGCGATAACCCGCAGCTGATCGGGCAATTCGCCGATGTGCATATCGATGCTGCCCAGCCGCACTCGTTGCGGGGCTCGCTGCTGAGTTAAAGGCGCATGGTCAGTCACTGTGGGAGCGTGCTTGTTCGCGATGCAGACGACGCGGTTTATTTAAATGACCGCGGTAATGTGATCGCGAGCAATCCCGCTCCCACAGACCGTGAAGCGAGACCGACAATCATTTAGCGAAGTCCTTTCACCCATGACCTGCTAGCGTTATCCTTCATTTCATCTTAATTGCCTAAGGGCGGCTAAATACGACCTTGAACGCACCCATAGAACCACATCGCTTCCTTCTCGAGCCTTTTGAGGCTCGCCGTTTCGCCAATCTGTGCGGGCAGTTCGACGAGCACTTGCGCTTGATTGAACAGCGCCTGACGATCGAAATCCGCAATCGCGGCAATCAATTCGAATTGATCGGCGACCCAAAACTGACGTCCTCCGCAGAAAACCTGCTGCGCCGCCTGTACCGCGAAACCAAAGCCTCTGAGCTTTCGCCGGACATGGTGCATCTGTTCCTGCAGGAATCTGCCGTCGAAGACCTCGCCAGCAATCCTGTGGCCGAAGCCAGTGTTTCGTTGCGCACCAAAAAGGGCATGATTCGCCCTCGCGGCATCAACCAGCAGCGCTACGTCAAAGAGATCCTGGGCAACGACATCAACTTCGGCGTTGGCCCGGCGGGTACGGGTAAAACCTATCTGGCCGTGGCCTGTGCCGTTGATGCCCTGGAACGCGAGCAGATCCGCCGCATCCTGCTGGTTCGTCCGGCGGTTGAAGCAGGCGAGAAACTCGGTTTCCTGCCCGGCGACCTGTCGCAGAAAATCGACCCGTACCTGCGCCCGCTCTACGACGCCCTGTACGAGATGCTGGGCTTTGAATACGTGGCCAAACTGATCGAGCGCCAGGTTATTGAAGTCGCACCGCTGGCCTATATGCGCGGTCGTACGCTGAACAACAGTTTCATCATTCTCGACGAAAGCCAGAACACCACCGTTGAGCAAATGAAGATGTTCCTGACCCGTATCGGCTTCGGCTCTACCGCCGTGATCACCGGTGACATCACCCAGATCGACCTGCCCAAGGGCACCAAGTCGGGGCTGAACCACGTCATCGAAGTGCTCAAGGACGTACCGGGCATCAGCTTTACTCACTTCCAGTCCAAAGACGTGGTGCGCCACCCGCTGGTGCAGCGCATTGTGGAAGCCTACGGGCGCTACGAACAGGAAGCCGCTGACAAGCTTGCCGCACTGCCCGCTGCAAAGGATTACCGTCACGATGCTTGAGCTTGACCTGCAACTGGCCACCGAGGCAGCGGCCCCCACCGAAGCCCAGTTCCGCCAATGGTGCGAACTGGCCCTGCGCCAGCGCACCGCTGATTCGGAAATGACCATTCGCCTGGTAGACGAACCCGAAGGCCGTGAGCTTAATCACACCTGGCGCCAGAAAGACTACGCGACCAACGTGCTGTCCTTCCCGGCCGACGTGCCCGACGAGTTTCTGGATATCCCGTTGCTGGGCGATCTGGTCATTTGCGTGGCAGTGGTTGAACGTGAAGCCGCAGAACAAGGCAAAAGCCTTGAGGCCCACTGGGCCCATCTGGTGATTCACGGCTGCTTGCATCTTCTGGGTTACGACCATATAGAAGATGAAGAAGCCGAAGAAATGGAAGCACTGGAACGAACGTTGCTTGCAGAACTGGGTCATCCTGACCCGTATGCAGACGACGAAACCTGATACACCCACTGAAACTACCAAGGGATACGAGTAAATCGCTATGAGCGAAGACCGATCGAGCAACGGGCAAAAGTCATGGTTAGGTAAGCTGACCCAGGCCTTTGCCCATGAGCCGAAAAACCGCCAGGAGCTGCTTGAGCTGCTGCGCGAAGCACATCAGAACAAACTCCTGGACAGTGAAGCGCTGGCCATCGTCGAAGGCGCCATTCAAGTGGCTGACCTGCAAGTACGGGACATCATGGTTCCGCGTTCGCAGATGATCAGCATCAGGGCGACCCAGACACCCCGAGAATTTCTCCCGGCGATCATCGAGGCGGCGCACTCGCGCTATCCGGTGATCGGCGAAAGCCACGACGACGTCCTGGGCGTGCTCCTGGCCAAAGACCTGCTGCCGCTGATCCTTCAGGAGAACGGCGACAAGTACAACATCAAGGATTTGCTGCGTCCGGCGACATTTGTCCCTGAGTCCAAGCGCCTTAACGTGTTGTTGCGCGAGTTCCGAGCCAACCACAACCACATGGCCATCGTCATTGACGAGTACGGCGGCGTGGCGGGCCTGGTGACGATTGAAGACGTTCTGGAACAGATCGTCGGCGACATTGAAGACGAGCACGATGTCGAGGAAGACAGCTATATCAAGCCACTGCCCAGCGGCGACTTCCTGATCAAGGCCCTGACCCCGATCGAGAACTTCAACGAGTTCTTCGACAGCGAATTCTCCGACGATGAATTCGACACTGTGGGCGGCCTGGTCATGAGCGCGTTCGGGCACTTGCCAAAACGCAACGAAATCACTGAAATCGGCCCTTACCGCTTCCGCATCCTGAATGCTGACAGTCGCCGGATTCATCTGATTCGCCTGACGCCTATTGCCCGCTAAACCTCAACACCAAGGATTGAAATGCGCTGGATAACCTCACCCGGCTGGCCCGGTAACTTGCTGGCCGTGGTGGCCGGCGCACTGACAACCCTGGCGTTGGCCCCCTTCGATATCTGGCCGCTGGCACTTGTTGCCCTGGCCATGTTCTACCTCGGTTTGCGCGACCTGTCCCCAAAACAGGCGCTGGGCCGTGGCTGGTGCTACGGCTTTGGCCTGTTTGGCGCCGGCACCAGCTGGATCTACTACAGCATTCACCACTTCGGTGGTGCTTCGGTGCTGCTGGCCGGGCTGTTGATGCTGGCATTCACGGCGGCGATTGCCTGGTTCTTCGCCCTGCCGGCCTGGCTCTGGGCGCGCTGGATTCGCCGTAACGAAGCGCCGCTGGCCGACACGCTGGCATTTGCTGCGTTGTGGGTCGCCCAGGAAGCGTTTCGCGGCTGGTTCCTCACAGGCTTCCCATGGCTTTACTCCGGTTACAGCCAGCTCGACGGCCCCCTCGCCGGGCTGGCCCCGCTGGGCGGAATGTGGCTGATCTCTTTCACCCTGGCGCTGACCGCAGCCCTGCTGTGCAACCTGCCACGCTTGATCAAGGCCAAACGCAAAGCCTTTGTCGGCGCGGGCGTGTTGTTGCTGCTCGGCCCCTGGTGCCTCGGGCAGGCACTCAAGCATCACGCCTGGACCAGCCCCTCGGGCGATCCGTTAAGCGTGGCGGCGATCCAGGGCAATATCGAACAGAGCATGAAATGGGACCCCGCGCAGCTTAATGCGCAGCTAGCCCTGTACCGCGACATGACCTTCAGCTCCAAGCGGGTCGACTTGATCGTCTGGCCAGAAACCGCTGTGCCGGTGCTGAAAGAAAACGCCGAAGGCTTTCTGAGCATGATGGGACGGTTTGCTGCGGATCGAAACTCGGCGCTGATTACCGGCGTACCGATTCGCCAGGAAGTGCGTCACGAGCAGCGCCTCTTTAACGGCATTACCGCTGTAGGTGAAGCCGATGGCATCTACCTGAAACAGAAACTGGTGCCGTTTGGTGAGTACGTGCCGATGCAGGATGTCTTGCGTGGCTTGATCGCCTTCTTCGACCTGCCGATGTCGGACTTTGCCCGCGGCCCTGCCGACCAGGCCATGCTGCAGGCCAAGGGTTACCAGATCGCGCCGCTGATTTGCTATGAAGTGGTCTACCCGGACTTCGTGGCCAGCCTTGCGGCCCAGAGCGACATTTTGCTGACCATCAGCAACGACACCTGGTTCGGCACTTCGATCGGCCCGCTGCAACATTTGCAGATGGCGCAAATGCGTGCCCTGGAAGCCGGTCGCTGGATGATCCGGGCGACCAACAATGGTGTCACTGCGCTGATCGATCCATTCGGACAAATCACCACGCAGATCCCGCAGTTTGAACGCGGCATCATGTATGGCGAAGTGGTGCCGATGCATGACCTGACGCCGTATCTGCAATGGCGCTCGTGGCCACTGATCATCCTGTGCAGCCTGCTGATCGGCTGGGCGCTGATCACCAGCCGGATTGCCAAGACGGTCTGAGGTCCTCTGTGGGAGCCGGTGTGCCGGCTCCCACAGACTCAGCGATAAAACAACGGGTAGGCAATCTGCCCCACGGCTTCGTTGAGCAATAGCCCGGACTGCCAGAACGACTTGTACTCTGGCATCCAGCCACCCAGCGGCCGCCCATTGTCTACACTCCAAAATCCAACCGGTGCGGGCACCACGTCAAAGCCTGACTGTTCAAAACTCCACTTCGAACGCGACATGTGCCAGGCCTGAGTCACCACAACCACGCGTTTGATCCCCAGCGGCAACAAAATATCTGCGCTCATTTGAGCGTTTTCCCAGGTCGTACGGCTTTGCTCTTCCTTCCAGCGCACCTCTACGCCGAAGTCATCGCGCATCGAGTCCGCCATCAACTGCGCCTCACTGGGCGGCACGCCGTAATGCAAACCACCGCTGACCAATACCGGCAACCCCGACGCCTTGGCCAACCGGGCCGCATAACGCTGACGCTCCAGCCCTATCCCCGTCGGCTGATCACTGCCCCATGCCGGATCGCCCTGCTCACGCCCCGACCCCAGCAATACGATGGCGTCAGCACGCAGGGCCAGTGTCGACCACTCGCTCCGGGCCAGTGCAGGCTCGCGTTCAAGCACACTGGCGCTCCATTGCACCATCACCGGCAAGCTCATCAGCCAGAAACCGCCTACGCCCAGGGCAAACAGCACGCCAGCCAAACGCGGGCACGAATGGCGCAGCCACCAGGCGAGGACCAGGAGCAGCAAGAGAATTCCGGGAGGTAACAGAAGTTGTTTAAAAAAATATCGAATAGGCATCGAGCATCTCCAAAGATGCCCGAAGCCTAAGTGGGTTGAAGGGACGCATCAACAGCGCAGGTTAGAAACCCGAACACAAACGCCTGATGCATCAACCCGGGGTACCGCCGTATGCGACCTGAAGGCCCGGCTTGAATCGCCACATGGCCTTACGCTCCCTGCACCCTGTCTTTAAGCCAGATGACCTTGGCTTTATAAGGGGCATCCTGCATGTTCATGCTGCCTTGCGAGCGTCCATCAGCCTCACGCCCGATCCGGTTCAAATAAATGTTGATCAACTCCAGCTCGGCACGACTCAAGCCTCGCAATTCCAACTCGACAGGACGTTCATCACGTAACAGGACAGCTGTCCTTGCTGAATCAAGAGCCACACTCAAACGATCAATCAGCCGCTCATATACTTGCGATGTTCCTACGCTGCGTTGCAACTCTGCCATCCGTACACCTCATAAAAGGAAATATATCTCCCCCACGAGTGAGCTTAGCTGCGCATGTAAAACCGGTGCGCTGCAGCGACCAACGGAATGATGAGGCAATCAGGGTTTCCCTCGATAGAGTGGGGTCATGTATGCTACGGGACTTCCTGTAACTCCTACTCCAACCTGACCGGGCAACACATTAGCCGGTATTTGTTGAAGAGGATTAGGCCACCCTTTATTAGTACAAGTAGCCATGCACGAACAATATCAGCCCCGTGAAATAGAAGCCGCCGCCCAATCATTCTGGGACAACCAAAAGTCCTTCGAAGTCAGCGAAGATCTAGGCAAGGAGACTTTCTACTGCCTATCGATGTTCCCGTACCCAAGCGGCAAGCTACACATGGGGCACGTGCGCAACTACACCATCGGTGACGTGATTTCCCGTTACCAGCGCATGCTTGGCAAAAACGTCCTGCAGCCCATGGGTTGGGACGCTTTTGGCATGCCGGCCGAAAACGCCGCGATGAAAAACAACGTCGCGCCGGCCAAGTGGACTTACGAAAACATCGCTTACATGAAAACCCAGCTTCGCAGCCTGGGCCTGGCTGTTGACTGGTCCCGCGAAATCACCACCTGCAAGCCGGATTACTACCGCTGGGAACAATGGCTGTTCACCCGCCTGTTCGAAAAAGGTGTGATCTACCGCAAAAACGGCACCGTAAACTGGGACCCGGTGGACCAGACCGTTCTGGCCAACGAACAAGTGATCGACGGTCGCGGCTGGCGCTCCGGCGCAGTGATCGAAAAGCGCGAAATCCCGATGTACTACTTCAAGATCACTGCTTACGCAGATGAACTGCTTGAAGGCCTCGACGACATGCCCGGCTGGCCGGAGCAGGTCAAAACCATGCAGCGCAACTGGATTGGCAAATCCCGCGGCATGGAAGTGCAGTTCCCTTACAACGTCGACTCCATCGGCGAAGCGGGCACGCTCAAGGTCTTCACCACCCGCCCGGATACGTTGATGGGCGCGACTTACGTTGCCGTGGCTGCCGAGCACCCGCTGGCTACCCTGGCCGCACAAGGCAATCCTGAGCTGCAGGCGTTCATCGCTGAATGCAAGGGCGGCAGCGTTGCCGAAGCCGACATGGCGACCCAGGAGAAAAAGGGCCTGCCAACCTCACTGTTCGTTGAGCACCCGCTGACCGGCGAAAAGCTCCCGGTATGGGTCGCCAACTATGTGCTGATGCATTACGGCGACGGCGCAGTCATGGCTGTGCCGGCACACGACGAGCGTGATTTCGAATTCGCCACCAAGTACGACTTGCCGATCATGCCGGTCGTGCGTACCAGTGCAGGCGACGAGACCCCGGCCCCGTGGCTGGCGGCTTACAACGAACACGGCACCCTGATCAACTCCGGCGAATTCGACGGCCTCGACTTCCAGGGCGCGTTCGACGCAATCGAAGCCGCCCTGACTGCCAAAGGTCTGGGTCAATCGCGCACCCAGTTCCGCCTGCGCGACTGGGGCATCAGCCGTCAGCGCTACTGGGGCTGCCCGATCCCGATCGTACATTGCGACACCTGCGGTGACGTGCCTGTACCTGAAGACCAGCTGCCGGTCGTCTTGCCAGAAGACGTCGTTCCCGATGGCGCCGGTTCGCCATTGGCACGCATGCCAGAATTCTACGAATGCAGCTGCCCTAAATGCGGCGCACCGGCCAAGCGCGAAACAGACACCATGGACACCTTCGTCGAGTCGTCGTGGTACTACGCCCGCTACGCCTCGCCACACTATGAAGGCGGCCTGGTCGAAAAATCGGCAGCTGACCACTGGTTGCCGGTAGATCAGTACATTGGCGGTATCGAGCACGCAATCCTGCACCTGCTCTACGCACGTTTCTTCCACAAACTGATGCGTGACGAAGGCCTGGTCAGCTCCAACGAGCCGTTCAAGAACCTGCTGACCCAAGGCATGGTGATCGCCGAGACTTACTTCCGTACGCTGGACAACGGCGGCAAGGACTTCTTCAACCCTGACGACGTAGAAATCGTACGTGATGCCAAGGCCAAGATCATCGGCGCCACGCTGAAGACTGACGGCCTGCCGGTAGAAATCGGCGGCACGCAGAAGATGTCCAAATCGCTGAACAACGGCGTTGACCCGCAGTACATGATCGAACAATACGGCGCAGATACCTGCCGCCTGTTCATGATGTTCGCCTCGCCGCCTGACGCAAGCCTGGAATGGTCGGACTCGGGTGTTGAAGGTTCGCACCGCTTCCTCAAGCGCGTATGGCGCCTGGCTCACACCCATGTTGGCCAAGGCCTGCCGGGGGCGCTGGACATAAGCACCCTCAATGACGAACAAAAAGTCATTCGTCGTGCCATCCACCAGGCCATCAAGCAAGCGAGCCAGGATGTCGGCCTGCATCACAAGTTCAATACCGCCGTCGCCCAGGTGATGACCGTGATGAATGTGCTCGAAAAAGCACCGCAGACCACCGAACAGGACCGTGCCTTGCTGCAGGAAGGCCTTGAGACGGTTGCACTGGTACTGGCGCCAATTACCCCGCATATCAGCCATGAGCTGTGGAACCGATTGGGCCATGCCGGCGCCGTCATCGACGCGCCATGGCCAACCCTGGATGAAAGCGCACTGGTGCAAGACACCCTGCAGCTGGTTATCCAGGTAAACGGCAAACTGCGCGGGCATATCGAAATGCCAGCCGGCGCCAGCCGTGAAGACATTGAAGCCGCTGCCCGCATCAACGAAAACGTTCTGCGGTTTACCGATGGCCTGACGATTCGTAAAGTGATCGTGGTGCCCGGCAAACTGGTCAACATCGTCGCGAGCTAACTGGAACAGGCGCCCGCACCCTGTGCGGGCGTCCAACAAGACCTTCAGGGCCGCGTGTCGGCCCATCCGGTTTCAAGGGGAGCAACACATGATCAAACGCAATTTGCTGGTGATGGGTCTCGCTGTTCTGTTGAGCGCCTGCGGCTTCCAGCTGCGCGGTACCGGCACCAACCAGCTGACTATCACCGAACTCGACGTCAGCGCACGCAACGCCTATGGCGACACCGTGCGTGAACTGCGCCAGGTACTGGAAAACAGCGGCGTCAAACTCACCGCCAATGCTCCGTACAAACTGATTCTGACCAGCGAAAAAGAAACCCAGCGTGCCGCCAGCTACTCCGGCAACGGTGGTACGGCCGAGTATGAACTGACCAACGTGCTCAACTACGAAGTCGTGGGCCATAACAACCTGACGCTGCTCAACAGCAAGGTTGAAGCGCACAAGGTTTACCTGCAGGACGCCAGCAACATCGCCGGTTCCGGCCAGGAAGCCGTGATGATCCGTAAAGAGATGCGTCGCGACCTCATCCAGCAAATGGTACTGCGTCTGGAACAGCTGACCCCGGCCCAGCTGGAAAAGCTGCAACAGGTTGCGGATGAGAAAGCCAAGGCTGAAGCCGACGCCATCGAAGCTGCACGCAAGGCTCAAGAGGAAACCCCTCAACAGTCGCCACTCGAACTGCAAAACCAGTAAGGCATACGGGGCGCTCAAGCGCCCCGCTATCGTTATAGCCCCTATGAAACTCGCCCCCGCCCAACTCGCCAAACACCTGCAAGGCAATCTCTCGCCGGTCTACATCATCAGCGGCGATGACCCGTTGCTGTGTCAGGAAGCGGCAGACGCCATTCGCAGTACCGCCCGCCAACAAGGTTTTGATGAACGCCAGGTGTTCAGCGCCGACGCCAGTTTTGACTGGGGCTCGCTGCTGCAGGCGGGCGCCAGCATGTCGCTGTTTGCCCAAAGGCGCCTTCTGGAACTGCGCCTTCCCTCAGGCAAGCCAGGTGACAAGGGCGCTGCCGCCCTGATTGAGTACTGCTCGCGCCCGGCCGAAGACACCCTGCTGTTGATCAGCCTGCCCAAGCTTGATGGCAGCGCGCAAAAGACCAAGTGGGGCAAGGCGCTTATCGACGGGCCACACACCCAGTTCGTACAGATCTGGCCGGTAGACACCAACCAGCTGCCGCAATGGATTCGTCAACGATTGTCCCAGGCCGGCTTGTCTGCCAGCCAGGATGCGGTCGAGCTGATCGCAGCGCGGGTCGAAGGCAACTTGCTGGCGGCCGCCCAGGAAATCGAAAAGCTCAAGCTGATGGCCGAAGAAGGCCAGATCACCGTCGAAACCGTGCAGGCTGCGGTGGCTGACAGTGCACGCTTTGACGTCTTCGGGCTGGTGGATGCAGTACTCAACGGCGAGGCAGCCCACGCATTGCGCATGCTGGAAGGCCTACGCGGTGAAGGCGTAGAGCCTCCGGTCATTTTGTGGGCGCTGGCTCGTGAGCTGCGGGTACTGGCCAATATTGCACTGCAATACAGCCAGGGCATCCCGCTGGACAAGGCATTCAGCCAGGCCCGCCCTCCAGTGTGGGACAAACGCAAACCCCTGATGAGCAAAGCCTTGCAACGCTATTCGGCGCAGCGCTGGGCCCAATTGCTGATGGACGCGCAACGCATAGATGCGCAAATCAAGGGCCAGGCGCCAGGTTCGGCCTGGAACAGCCTTAGCCGTCTGGCGCTGTTGATGTGCGGGCAACGGCTCAATCTGCCTGCGGAATAACCCGCAAACCTGTAGCCGCTGACGAGGAACGAGGCTGCGAAGCGGCCTCTGTATTTAGAAGGACCTGCGACCCTTATCCCAGCCTTCGGCAGCGGCTACAAGGTTCTGTGCCAGCCACTGGACAACTCAAAAAAACTGGCCGATGATTTGCGCTTGTTCAAAACACGCGAGAGTACAAATCATGAGCAAGCGCCCCAACAAGGCCAAATCCATTGTCGCCCAACCCCTGTTCCGCAGCCGCCAGGAACGCCCCGCCAAAGGCAAGGGCAGCTACCGCCGCGAAGCCTTCCAGTCGAGAGACCGGGAGGCTTTTTACTTTCTGGCTGCCTGACAGCGGGGATGATAAGGTCTGCACCTGTTTTGCATTACCTGGACCTGAGTATGCCCTTACGTCATAAACGCGGTTGGCCGATGCGCCAACTGATCGCAGCATCCAGCGTCATCCTTTTAGTCGCCTGCGCCGAGAAACCGACCGCAGCCGATGCTCAACCCCTGCCTGTGACGCCTCCCGCCCCAGCGGTGACCACCAGCGCACCAAGCACCGATGCAGCCCCCTTTGTCCAGCCCGCTCAGAGCTTCGCCGAGTGGCAAGCCAATTTCCGGGACCGGGCCCTGAAAGCCGGGATCAACCCGCTGGTGTTCGATAACGCGTTTATCGGCATTACCCCCGACATGGGCGTCATCAAGGCCGATCGCAGCCAGCCCGAATTCAGCCGCCCAGTGTGGGAGTACCTCGAGGGTGCCCTGTCGCCTTTGCGTGTGCGTAATGGCCAGCGTTTGCTGGAGCAAAATGCCGAACTGCTGAGCCGCATCGAACAGCGTTATGGCGTCGATCGCCAGGCCCTGGTGTCTGTATGGGGCATGGAAAGCAACTTCGGTTCGTTCCAGGGCAACAAGTCGGTCATTCGTTCGCTGGCCACCCTGGCCTACGAAGGCCGTCGCCCGGAGTTCGCCCAAAGCCAACTGATTGCCGCCCTGAAGATCATTCAGGAGGGCGATATCAGCCCTGAAAAAATGCTCGGTTCCTGGGCCGGTGCCATGGGCCAGACCCAATTTATCCCCACCACCTATGAAACCCACGCTGTGGATTTTGATGGTGATGGCCGTCGGGATATCTGGAACAGCTCGGCTGATGCCCTGGCGTCTACTGCCCATTACCTGCAAAGCTCAGGCTGGAAGCAAGGACAGCCGTGGGGCTTTGAAGTCACACTGCCTGCCGGCTTTGACTACGCTCTGGCCGATGGTACGGTCAAAAAAAGCGTCGATGAATGGCGCAAGCTGGGGGTCACTGTCCCTGCCAGTTCCGCAGGCTCAGAGCAGTTGACCGCTACCCTGCTGCTGCCTGCGGGCTACCGTGGCCCGGCGTTCCTGGTGCTGGATAACTTCCGCGCCATCCTGCGTTACAACAACTCTTCGTCCTATGCACTGGCCGTGGGCTTGTTGTCCGAACGCTTCAATGGTGGCGGTACGATAAAAGGTGACTGGCCTAAAGACGACCGTCCTTTGAGCCGCTCCGAGCGGATCGAGTTGCAAACCCTGCTTAGTCAGCGCAACTACGATGCGGGCAATGCAGACGGCATTATTGGCGCCAACACCCGCAAGGCGATTCGCAGCGCACAGCAAGCCATGGGCTGGCCAGCAGATGGCTACCCGAGTCACAAGCTGCTTGAAAGTTTGCGTAGCAACTAAGTAGCAGATGCGGAGCGAGCTTGCTCGCGAAGGGCGTTACACAGTCGTAATACTCTTCGCGAGCAGGCTCGCTCCCACAGGATTAGATCTTCGCTGTTACTACCGCCTGTTCAATTACCAACTGCTGCCTGTCCGCATCCAGCCGTACCTGAGCGCCCATCGGTAACGTCAGGTTCGGGTCGCAATGCCCGCTGCGCCACCCGGCCAGCACCGGAATGCCCAACGGCCCCAGTTCCTGTGTGAGCAGCCGTGCCAGGGCCTGAACATCAACCCCGGCTACATCCCCCACCAACACGCCGCGCAACCTGCTGAGCTTGCCCGCCAGGCGCATATGCGTCAGCAGCCGGTCAATCCGGTACAAAGGCTCGTTCACGTCTTCGATAAACAGAATGATGTCTTCGGCATCCAGCTCAAACGCCGTCCCCAGGGTGGCGCAGATCATGGACAGATTGCCGCCCTGCAAACGGCCGCTGGCACAGCCTGGTGCAAGGGTCATCAGCGGGTAGGCAGCAGGATGCTCCAGCACGGGCGGTTGCTGCCCGCGGAGCATGCGCAGCAATGAGGATTCGGTGGGCGGCTGTTTGTTGCCCAACAGGTCAGCGTTAAGCATAGGCCCATGGAAGGTGACAAAGCCCGCGTACCGGGTGATCGCCAGGTGCAGCGCGGTGATATCGCTATAGCCCACAAAAGGCTTGGGATGACGGCGCAGAAGCTCAAAATCGATGCTATCCAGCAAGCGCGGGGTGCCGTAGCCGCCGCGCAAACAGAAAATGGCATCAATGCTGTCATCCGCAAATGCCTCATGCAGGTCGCGCAAGCGCACCGCATCGGAACCTGCGAGGTAGCCATCCTTTTCCCACACCCCCGCCATTACCCGCAGCTGATAGCCGCGTGCATGCATCCATTGGGTGGCAAGGTTGAGATCGAGTTCGGCGGGACCTGCCGGGGCGATCAGAGCGATCACCCCGCCAGCGGGTAGCGCGGGCACCGCGCTGTGGGCCTTGAAAGACACGTGCGCGGTGAGCCGGCTGGTCATGGGGTCAGGCACCCACCAGCATGGACTTGACCAGTTTGGCTTGCTCATCGGCGTGGTACGAAGAACGTACCAGCGGGCCCGATGCCACGTTTTTGAAGCCCATTTTGTAGCCTTCTTCGGCAAACCAGGCGAACACGTCCGGGTGCACGAAGCGCTGTACAGGCAAGTGACTGCGCGACGGCTGCAAGTACTGCCCAAGGGTCAGCATGTCGATGTCATGTTCGCGCATGCGCTTCATCACTTCGATCACTTCTTCGTCCGTTTCGCCCAAACCCAGCATCAGGCCGGATTTGGTCGGGATGTGCGGCATCATCTGCTTGAAGCGCTGCAGCAAGGTCAGCGACCACTGGTAGTCGGAACCCGGACGCGCAGCCTTGTACAGGCGAGGTACGGTTTCGAGGTTGTGGTTGAACACGTCAGGCGGCTCGGCTGCGGTGATTTCCAGCGCAACGTCCATGCGGCCACGGTAATCCGGGACCAGGGTTTCAAGCAGCACGCCCGGCGACAACTTGCGGATCTCGCGAATGCAGTCGGCAAAGTGCTGGGCACCGCCATCACGCAGGTCATCACGGTCCACCGAGGTGATCACCACGTACTTGAGGCGCAGGTCAGCGATGGCAACAGCCAGGCTTTCAGGCTCGTTGACGTCCAGAGGCTTCGGCCGGCCGTGACCCACGTCGCAGAACGGGCAGCGACGGGTGCAGATGTCACCCATGATCATGAACGTCGCAGTACCACCCGAGAAACACTCGCCCAGGTTCGGGCAGGACGCTTCTTCGCATACGCTGTGCAACTTGTGTTTGCGCAGCAGCGACTTGATGCGGTCTACCTCGGGCGAAACCGGAATGCGTACGCGAATCCAGTCAGGCTTCTTCGGCAGCTCGGTGGTCGGAATGATCTTTACCGGGATACGCGCAACCTTTTCGGCACCGCGCAATTTGACGCCGGTCTCAACCTTGGAACGGGCCTCGCTGGCGCGGGCTGCACGTTCTGAGATGTCCAGCGTAGGGATCAGGGTTTGAACAGCGTCTTGCGCAGTAGTCATATCAATCGATTCCGCCCGTAAGGGTCGTCTGCTCAGCATAGTCGAGGTGTTTGACGAGCTGCGCACGCAGTCGGACACCTACCTCGGCAAATTCAATCGGCCCTGCATGGTCACGCAACTGGGTCATCGCCAGCCCCGCATAGCCACAGGGGTTAATCCGTCGAAACGGTTCCAGGTCCATGTCCACATTCAGGGCCAGACCGTGGAAGGAGCAGCCATTGCGGATCCGCAGCCCCAGAGAGGCGATTTTCGCGCCATCAACATACACGCCCGGTGCATCAGCCTTGGCTGCAGCGTTCACGCCGTAGCTGGCGAGCAGGTCGATCAGGCAGTGCTCCATGCGCGTTACCAGCTCACGCACGCCATAACCCAACCGGCGCACATCAAGCATCAGGTACGCGACCAGCTGGCCAGGGCCGTGGTAGGTCACCTGGCCTCCGCGATCCGACTTGACCACCGGGATATCCCCCGGCAGCAGCAGATGCTCGGCCTTGCCTGCCTGACCCTGGGTAAACACCGGCGGATGCTGCACCAGCCAGACTTCGTCCTGCGTGTCCGGATCAAGCTTGCGCCCATCGGTAAACCGCTGCATCGCCAGCCAGGTGTGCTCGTAGTCGAGCAAACCCAGCTCGCGAATACCCAGGACCTGCGACATCACAACACCATGTGCACGAAGCCGGTGGCTCGCAAGTCGCTGTTGATGTTGTACAGCTGATCCTGGTCGGTCGCCACGATGTGCAACTGGATCGTGGTGTACTTGCCGTTGCTGCTTTGGCGTTCATCAACACGGTCATGATTGATCGTCGCGTGTTTCTTGACGATTTCAATGATCGCGTCCCTGTTGCCCACGCCTGTATCGCTGATCACCTTAACCGGGTAATCCACGTTAGGAAATTCGATCTTTGGCGCCTTTACTTCGGTATCGGTCATGGCGTAACGGCCTCGTAAGCCCTGAGCTGCAAACGTGCCCCGCGCAGGGTGGGCGCGGGGTCACACAAGGGGATGCTATCAGTTGAACATGCCGTAGAAGAATAGACGGATGCTGTCCCAAACGCGTCGGAAAATACCACCTTCCTCAACGGGCTCAAGTGCGATCAGGTCGGCGCTGTGCACAACCTTGTCATCGAGCTTGACCTCAACCTTGCCGATCACATCGCCTTTGGCGATAGGGGCCATCAGTTGCGGGTTCATGGTCATGCTTGCAGCCAGCTTTTTCAATTGGCCTTTAGGCAGGGTCATGGTCAAGTCTTCGGCCAGACCGGCTTTAACCTGGTTGGTCGTGCCTTTCCAGACTGGCGCCTGAGCCAGCTCTACGCCCTTCTGGTAGAAGGTCTGGGTTTCGAAGAAGCGGAAACCGTAGGTCAGCAGCTTTTGAGTCTCGGCAGCACGGGCGACTTCGCTGTTGGTACCGAATACCACAGCGATCAGGCGCTGGCCGTCACGAACAGCTGACGACACCATGCAGTAGCCGGCTTCGTCGGTGTGGCCGGTTTTCAGACCATCAACGGTCTTGTCACGCCACAGCAACAGGTTGCGGTTAGTCTGCTTGATGCCGTTCCAGAAGAACTCTTTCTGCGAGTAGATCGCGTAGTGAGTCGGGTCTTCGTGAATGATGGCACGGGCCAGCAACGCCATGTCATGAGCCGACGAGTAGTGCTCCGGGTTCGGCAGGCCGGTCGGGTTCATGAAGTGGCTGTTGGTCATGCCCAGCTCGCCAGCAGTCTTGTTCATCATGTCGGCGAATGCGTCTTCGCTGCCGGCAATGTGCTCGGCCAGAGCCACGCTGGCGTCGTTACCCGACTGAATGATGATCCCGTGCAGCAGATCGCTGACCGACACCTGGGTGCCGACCTTGATGAACATGCGCGAGCCGCCGGTGCGCCATGCGTTTTCGCTGACGGTTACCGGATCGCTTTCACCGATCTGGCCACGACGGATCTCCAGGGTCGCAATATAAGCGGTCATCAGCTTGGTCAGGCTGGCTGGCGGCAGACGCTGGTCGCCGTTGTTCTCGACCAGCACGTTACCGCTGCTGGCATCCATCAGAACGTAAGCCTTGGCAGCCAGTTGTGGCGGTGCGGGCATCATCTCGACCGCCCAGGCGGCAGGCGTGATGATCAGCGGTACAAGCAGGCACAGGCGTTTGGCAAAAGTGGTGATGTTCATCCGTCTCTCGAAGTTGTTAATGGAAACTTGCCCTCACGGGCAAAACTGTACAGGCAGTTCTCTGACTGGCTGCCGCGTATTCAGTTGCAGGCCCGCCCCTCGAAGGGCTTTTATTCTTGACCGCTGCAACTGCGTTTGGGCCCCGAACGCTCAAGGCCCAACGCTTTGACAGGTGTTACTGATCCGATGTCACAACGCTCGGCTGGCCCAGATTGGCCTGACGCACGCTGCTTTGCATCTGCTGTACCTCGCCCGCCGAGGCAATAGGCCCCAGGCGTACGCGGTGCAAGGTTTGCTGATTGCGCACAATCGAGCTGATAAATACGGGAGCGCTGACCATGCCACTGAGTTTGGAGCGAAGCAACTCGGCAGCGTCCGGATTGGCAAAAGCACCTACCTGCAAATACGTACCCTGGCCCTTGGCCATAGGGCTGACCGGTACGACATCGGCAGCATGCTGCTGGGCCGGCGGCGTCCATTGTTCAATCTTGCCGGTGGCCACGTTAGGGCCGGGGGCGCTCTGAGCCACTTTCGGCTCATTGAGCATCAACGGTGCCGGACGACCGCGCTGGGCCCACCAGGCCTGCGGATCGATACCTTCAACCTTCACCCGGGCCGTGCCGGTCTCGGCATAGCCCAGCTTTTTGGCAGCTGCGTAGGACAGGTCGATAATTCGGTCCGAATAGAACGGGCCGCGGTCGTTAACCCGCAGGACAACGACCTTGCCGTTATCGAGGTTGGTGACTTTGACGTAGCTGGGCAACGGCAGGGTTTTATGCGCCGCGCTCATGCCATACAGGTCATACACTTCGCCGTTGGCGGTGTTCTGGCCGTGGAACTTGGTACCGTACCAGGACGCCGTGCCCGAGGCCACGTAGGTCTTGGACTCTTGCATCGGGAAGTAGGTCTTGCCCAGCACGGAGTACGGGCTGGCCTTGTAAGGGCCGCTGTGCAGGGTCGGCGTGGCATCCGGGATGCGCGACACGTCGACGTCCCACCACGGCGCGCCGTCCTTGTGCGCGCGGTTGATGTCCAGGCCCGGAGTCGAGCGAACAGCCGCCGTCTTTTGCTGCTGCGGGGGGGTGCTGGAACAGCTCGCAACCAGCAACGCGAGAACGGTGCAGGCAGTGAGCTTCAAAGGTGTGCGGATCGCTAGAAACGGCATTACTTGTTGCCCCGTGCTTGAACCAGCAGGTCGGACAGTTGATGCACTGCCATGGCGTACATCACGCTTCGGTTGTAGCGCGTGATCGCGTAAAAATTCTTCAGGCCCATCCAGTATTCAGGGCCATCGGCGCCTTCCAGACGGAACGCCGTAACCGGCATGTCGTCACGCAGCGCATCATGACTCGACCACCCCAGCGCTCGCAACTCCCCGACGGTCTTGACCGGTTCGATGCCCTGGGTCAGGCCTTCATCGACCCGATCGCCCCGCGCATCGGCACGGATAACCACCGGCTCGCCGGCTACCCAGCCATGACGCTTGAAGTAGCTGGCGACACTGCCAATGGCATCGTCCGGGTTGCTCCAGATATTGATGTGGCCATCACCGTCGAAGTCCACCGCATAGGCGCGAAAGCTGCTCGGCATAAACTGCGGCAACCCCATAGCCCCGGCATAGGAGCCCTTGAGCGTCAGCGGGTCGACTTGCTCTTCACGGGTCAGCAGCAGGAACTCACGCAGTTCCTTGCGGAAAAACTCGGCACGCGGCGGGTAATCGAAACCCAGGGTCGACAGCGCATCGATCACCCGGTAATTGCCAGTGTTGCGGCCGTAAAAGGTTTCGACGCCGATGATCGACACAATCACCTGGGCCGGTACCCCGTATTCCTGCTCGGCGCGGGCCAGCACGGCCTCGTGTTCACGCCAGAAGTCGACACCACGGGCTACCCGGGCATCGGTCAGGAACATCGGGCCGTACTCTTTCCACTGCTTGACGCGTTCGGCCGGGCGCGAGATCGCATCGAGAATGCTCTGCTTGCGCTCGGCCTCGCGGAACACGCCCATCAGTTGCTCGCCGGCGAAACCGTAGTCGCGGGTCATTTCACCGACGAACTCAGCCACCTGGGGCGAACCTTCGTAGTCGCCGGCCACCGCGCCCTGCGCTGCCCCGAACAGACCCAGCAGGCCTACCCATGGCGCGTATCGAGCGGCCCAGCCACGCATTGCTTGCATTGAATAATTCACCTTAATCAAACTTGTGCGATCCACTTGCGATGCGTGTGAATCGACATCAAAACCCCAAACGCTGAAAGCAGCGTCACGAGCGAAGTACCGCCGTAACTGATAAATGGCAATGGCACGCCTACTACGGGCAACAGGCCACTGACCATACCGATGTTGACGAAAACATAAACAAAAAACGTCATGGTCAGACTGCCTGCCAGCAATTTGCCGAACAGTGTCTGTGCCTGGGCGGTAATCACCAGGCCGCGACCAATCAACAGCAGGTAAATCAGCAGCAGTGCGCAAATGCCCACCAGGCCGAACTCTTCGCCCATCACCGCGATGATGAAGTCGGTGTGGCTTTCAGGCAGGAAGTCCAGGTGCGATTGGGTGCCCAGCAGCCAGCCCTTGCCAAACACCCCGCCCGAACCGATGGCGGCCTTGGACTGGATGATGTTCCAGCCGGTACCCAACGGATCGCTTTCCGGGTCGAGGAAGGTCAGTACGCGCTGCTTCTGGTAGTCGTGCATCACGAACATCCACATGGCAATCGCCACCGGCACCGCCGCGGCCAGCACGCTGAGGATCCAGCGCCAGCGCAAGCCACCCATGAACAGCACAAACGCGCCGCCCGCCAGTACCAGCAGCGCTGTACCCAGGTCAGGCTGGCGCACGATCAGGGCAAAGGGCACCCCGATCAGCATCAGGCTGACCGCCACATGCTTGAGCTGTGGCGGCAGGGTGCGCTTGGACAGGTACCAGGCAATGGTCGCCGGCATGAGGATTTTCATGAACTCCGAGGGCTGGAAGCGAATCACCCCCGGAATGTTGATCCAGCGCGTGGCGCCCATGGCGTTGTGGCCCATGACGTCCACCACCACCAGCAACATGACCCCGATCAAGTAACCGATTGGCACCCAGCGCGCCATAAAGCGCGGCTCAAGCTGGGCGATGATGAACATCGACACCAGCCCGATCCCGAAAGATGTCGCCTGTTTGCTCAGCAAGTCCCAGCTTTTGCCACTGGCCGAATACAGGACAAACAAACTGCCGGCCGCCAGGGTCAGCAGCAAAATCAGCAGCGGCCCATCGATGTGCAGACGCTGAAGCAGCGTGGCACGCCGACGCATCACGTCCTCGCTGGAGAGGATGCGGTCAAAATTACTTATCATTGGCCGGAGCCTCCGCCTTTGAAGGGCTGGCGTATTCGGGTTTGAGCTTGCCGTCTGCATCCAGCAACCAGGCATCCATGACCTTGCGCACCACCGGCGACGCCACCCGGCTACCGGCCTCGCCGTTTTCAATCATGACCGAGACCGTGATTTGCGGGTTGTTGGCCGGAGCAAAGCCGACGAACAAGGCGTGGTCACGGTGACGCTCCTGAACCTTGGAGCGGTCATACTTCTCGCCCTGCTTGATCGCCACCACCTGCGCGGTACCGCTCTTGCCGGCGATCAGGTATTGCGCGCCGACACCCGCCACACGGGCAGTACCCCGCGCGCCATGCACCACTTGCTGCATGCCGTGGTTGACCTTGGCCCAGTTGGACGGGTCGCGCAGCACGATATCGGGCATCGGGTCAGGATCAACCGGCGCCACCCCTTCAATGGTCTTGGCCAGATGCGGGCGTATCCACTTGCCTTTGCTGGCAATCAGCGCCGTGGCTTGCGCCAGCTGCAAAGGCGTGGACTGCATGTAACCCTGGCCGATCCCCAGAATCAGGGTTTCACCCGGGAACCAGGCCTGGCGCCGAGTGGCACGCTTCCACTCACGGGACGGCATCAGCCCTGCAGACTCTTCGAACATGTCGAGGGAGACTTTCTTGCCAATGCCGAACTGGTTCATGTAGGTCGACAGACGATCAATCCCCAGCTTGTGGGCCAGGTCATAAAAATAGGTGTCGTTGGAGCGCATGATTGCGGTGTCCAGATCGACGTAGCCATCACCGGTGCGGTTCCAGTTACGGTACTTGTGATCGTAATTGGGCAACTGGTAATAGCCGGGGTCATAAACCCGTGACGTGGCGCTGATCACGCCGCTGTCCAGGCCTGCAATGGCCACCGCAGGCTTGATGGTCGAGCCCGGTGGATACAGGCCGCGCAAGATGCGGTTGAACAACGGGCGGTCAATCGAATCACGCAGCTCGGCGTAAGCCTTGAAGCTGATGCCGGTCACAAACAGGTTGGGATCGAAGCTCGGCTGGCTGACCATGGCCAGCACTTCGCCCGTCATCGGGTCAAGTGCGACCACTGCGCCACGACGCCCTGCCAGGGCTTCTTCGGCCGCCTCTTGCAGCTTGATATCGAGGCTGAGCACGATGTCCTTGCCAGGGATCGGATCGGTGCGCTTGAGCACCCGCAATACCCGGCCCCGGGCATTGGTTTCGACTTCCTCGTAACCCACCTGGCCGTGCAGCTCGGCTTCATAGAAGCGTTCGATGCCCGTTTTGCCAATGTGATGGGTGCCGCTGTAGTTGACCGGATCGAGGGTTTTAAGCTCTTTTTCGTTGATCCGTCCCATATAACCCACCGAGTGCGCAAAATGCGCGCCTTGCGGGTAATGGCGTACCAACTGCGCAACTACCTCAACCCCGGGCAGACGGAACTGGTTCACGGCAATCCGGGCGATCTGTTCTTCATTAAGCTCAAACAGAATGGGCACCGGCTCAAATGGCCGCCGCCCCTGCTTTGTGCGTTTTTCGAACAGGGCACGATCTTCAGGCGTGAGCTCCAGCACCTCGACAATCACATCGAGTACTTGCTGCCAGTCCCCCGAACGTTCTCGGGTCATGGTCAGGCTGAAGCTGGGACGGTTGTCCGCGATCACCACACCATTACGGTCAAAAATCAAACCGCGGGTGGGCGGAATCGGCTGCACATGCACCCGGTTGTTTTCCGACAAGGTGGAGTGGTACTCGTACTGCACCACCTGCAGGAAATAAAGACGCGCGAGCAGCACACAAATCAGCACCACAACAACAATTGCGCCGACCACGACTCGTCCGCGCACAAGGCGTGAGTCTTTCTCGTGGTCTTTAAGGCGAATCGGCTGAGACATTCAGGGCGCTGAGCTATTTGTGATACGGGTGCCCGGACAACACTGTCCAGGCGCGATACAACTGCTCACCGATCAGAATCCTTACCAACGGGTGCGGCAACGTCAACGGCGACAGCGACCAGCGCTGGTCAGCGCGGGCGCAGACTTCCGGCGCCAGCCCTTCCGGGCCGCCGACCATAAAGTTCACCGTGCGCGAGTCCAGGCGCCAGCGATCGAGTTCAACCGCCAACTGCTCGGTACTCCACGGCTTGCCGTGCACTTCGAGGGTGACGATCCGCTCGCCCGGGCCGACTTTGGCCAGCATGGCCTCGCCTTCCTGACGGATGAATCGAGCCACGTCGGCATTCTTGCCACGGGTGTTGAGCGGTATTTCCACCAGTTCAAGCGCCAGCTCGGATGGCAGACGCTTGGCATATTCATGCCAGCCTTCTTCCACCCACTTGGGCATACGCGAACCGACAGCGATCAAACGCAGGCGCACAGCGAACCCTTACTCTTGGTCTTTGTTGAGCTTCAGGAAATGCTCATGGGTGTTTTCCGGGCTGTGGTGAGCAGCGCTGCCAGCACGGCTCTGTTCAGCACCGGCCCACAGGCGTTCCAGGTCGTAGAACTGACGGGCGCTGGCGGTCATCATGTGAACGATCACGTCGTCCATGTCCAACAGTACCCAGTCGCTGTCGCCCTTGCCTTCTTCGCCCAGAGGCTTGACGCCCAGTGCCTTGACCGCTTCACGGATCTTGTCGAGCATCGCGCCGATCTGACGGTTGGACGTACCGGTGGCGATGATCATGAAGTCAGTGATGCTGTGCTTGTCACGAACGTCGATAACCTGGATATCCTGGGCCTTGACGTCTTCCAGAGCCGTTACAGCTACCTTGACCAGATCTTCACCCTTGAGGGGCTCGGCACTGTAGGTTTTTTCTGGCAGTGGGGCGCTTTTGAACGTGCCTTTGCGTTTTACTTTGCTTACATCTTTGTCAGTCATATAAAACTCGTTTTGCTCGTATGTTCGGGTATTTCAATACACGTCAATTCGCGCCTTGAAACACGCCTTTTTAGTTCGACGCACGGTAAAGCCCGTGCGCATCGATGTAGGCCAGGACCGCGTCGGGCACCAGGTAACGTACCGACTTACCGCTGGCCAGCAGTTGACGGATCTGGGTGGCGGATACCGCGAGCGGCGTCTGCCAAACGAATGCAATCTGTCCGCTTGCCCCCTTCAGGGCCTGCGGGTCGCTTACCGAGCGCGCTGCCAGCAGGTTGCGCAAGGCATCCGGCGGTTCGCTGTCGGCATCCGGGCGCTGTAGCACCAGGATATGGCAATGCTGGAGCAACTCTTCCCAGCGATGCCAGGTGGGCAGGCCGCAAAAAGCGTCCCAGCCCAACAGTAAAAACAACTGGTCATCCGCGGCCATCTCGGCCCGCATCAGTTCCAGCGTATCGATCGTGTAGGACGGCTTGTCCCGTTGCAGCTCCCGGGCGTCCACCACTAGCGTAGCCACTCCGGCGACAGCGCACTCGACCATCGCCAAACGGTCGATAGCCGAAACCTGGGGCTGGTCGCGGTGGGGCGGTCTGGCGTTGGGGGTCAGACGCAGCTCGTCGAGCTCCATCATCTCCGCCACTTCAAGCCCGCCGCGCAAATGCCCGATATGCACCGGATCGAAGGTTCCGCCCAATACGCCTATGCGTCGGGGTAACGCTTCGATTATCGGTGCCAGCACTGACCTTTTATGGACCACCAAGTCAGACTGGCTCCTGGCCACGCAGCTGGCCATCACCAACCACGATGTACTTCTCGCAGGTCAGACCTTCGAGACCGACCGGGCCGCGGGCGTGCAGCTTATCAGTAGAAATGCCAATCTCCGCACCCAATCCGTATTCAAATCCATCGGCAAAGCAGGTTGGTGTGTTGAGCATCACGGAACTGGAGTCCACTTCGGCCATAAAACGCCGGGCATCACCCTGATGTTCGGTCACGATCGAGTCGGTGTGATGGGAGCCATAGTGATTGATGTGCTCAATCGCCTGGTCCAGCCCGTCGACAATGCGAATCGACAAAATCGCGTCCAGATATTCGGTATTCCAGTCTTCTTCGCTCGCCGCCAGCGCATCAATCAGCGCCCGGGTGCGTTCACAGCCACGCAGTTCGACGCCCTTGGCGCGAAATTGTTCGGCCATTGCCGGCAAAAACTGCGCTGCCACGGCCTGATCCACCAGCAAGGTTTCCATCGCCCCGCAAATGCCATAACGGTAGGTCTTGGCGTTGAAAGCAATGCGCTGGGCCTTGGCCAGGTCGGCCTGAGCACTGACGTACACATGGCAAATGCCGTCCAGATGCTTGATTACTGGCACCTTGGCGTCACGGCTGACACGTTCGATCAGACCTTTGCCGCCGCGAGGCACGATCACGTCGACGTACTCGGGCATGGTGATCAGCGCGCCCACGGCAGCACGATCGGTCACTTCAACCACTTGCACCACGGCTGGCGGCAGCCCGGCCTCGGCCAGACCTCGCTGAATGCAGACCGCAATGGCACGGTTGGAGTGAATGGCCTCGGAGCCACCACGCAGAATCGTCGCATTACCTGACTTCAAGCACAGGCTGGCAGCATCGATGGTCACGTTCGGACGCGACTCATAGATGATCCCTACCACGCCCAGCGGCACGCGCATCTTGCCTACCTGAATACCCGAGGGCCGGTAGCTCATGTCGCGGATCGCGCCGATGGGGTCTGGCAGGCTTGCCACCTGACGCAAACCGACAATCATGCTGTCGATGCGTGCAGGGGTCAGCGCCAGGCGCTCCAGCATGGCCGGTTCAAGGCCGTTGGCCCGGCCGGCGGCCAGATCCAGCTCGTTGGCAGCAACCAGCTCCTGACGAGCAGCATCCAGGGCAGCAGCAGCGCCGTGCAGGGCACGGTTTTTCTGCGCCGTACTGGCACGGCCAATCACGCGGGAGGCTTCGCGAGCAGCGCGACCCAGGCGGGTCATGTAGTCAAGAACGGACTCAGTCATGGTCTCAAGGGTCTTGGCAGGGAGGAAAGCGGCCGATTATAGCGGTCCAGCCGCCTTACGCACAGCGGTGGCAGGCGGATGGTCGAAATGGACTACAAATACACGGCGTTCAGCCCCGATTAAGCATGACTTGCTATGATCGGAGCCTTTTCAGCCACCCACTGACCGCTCTGAAAATGCCAATGATGCTGCCTGATGCCTTTTTTGACCGCGACGCCCAGCTGCTTGCTCGCGAATTATTGGGCAAGGTCATTCGCCATCGGGTCAACGGCCTGTGGCTCAGCGCACGAATCATAGAAACCGAAGCCTATTACATCGCCGACAAGGGCAGCCACGCTTCGCTGGGCTACACCGAAAAGCGCAGGGCGTTGTTTCTCGATGGCGGACACATCTATATGTATTACGCCCGGGGCGGCGATTCGCTGAACTTCAGTGCTCACGGCCCCGGCAATGCCGTGCTGATCAAATCGGCCGCCCCGTGGCTGGACGAGCTGTCGGGCCCCGACAGTCTGGCGCAGATGCAGCTCAACAACCCCGATGCCCAAGGCAACCCGCGCCCCGTGCAAAGGCTCTGCGCAGGGCAAACCTTGCTGTGCAAGGCGCTCGGCCTGAAAGTGCGCGATTGGGATGCCAAATGTTTCGACCCCGAACGTTTATGGGTCGATGACGTCAGAGAACAACCTTCGCAGATCATCCAGACCACTCGCCTAGGCATACCTCACGGGCGGGATGAACACTTGATGTATCGCTTTGTCGACGCTGGCTACGTGGCGTCCTGCACCCGCAATCCGCTGCGTCGCGGCCAGGTTGAGGGGCGGGACTACATCGTTCTGCAGGAGGGGGAGCTCCCGCAAGAAAACGGCTCCCACAAAAAACTTAAAAGCGAACAAGGAAACTGAAACATGGGCCCATGGCTCGATAGCGTAACCGGCTGGCTGACAGCCAACCCGCAATGGCTGGGCCTGGCGGTGTTTATTGTGGCGTGCGTGGAGTGCCTGGCGATTGCCGGGATTATCGTTCCCGGTACCGTGCTGCTGTTTGCAATTGCCGTCATGGCTGGTAGCGGAGCGCTATCACTGGGCGAAACGCTGCTGCTGGGGTTTCTCGGCGGACTGCTGGGTGACATGGTGTCCTATGCCCTGGGCAGACGCTTCCACCAGAATATTCGCCGCCTGCCCCTCTTGCGCACGCATCCTGAATGGATGAACGGTGCCGAGAGTTATTTCCATCGCTATGGCATCGCCAGCCTGCTGGTCGGCCGTTTTATCGGCCCGTTGCGCCCTATGCTGCCGATGGTGGCCGGGATGTGCGATATGCCGATCCCGCGTTTTATCGCGGTCAGCTTACTGGCCGGGGCCGGCTGGGCGGTGGCCTACCTGCTGCCGGGCTGGGCAACCGGCGCAGCCATTCGCTTGCCGCTGCCCGAAGGCTTTTGGCCCCAGGCGGCCATCGTTGCCGTTGGCCTCGCGGCCCTGCTTGGGCTGAGCATCAATGCCAGTATCCGCCGTCAGCCCAAAACCACGCTGATGATCGGCGCGTTGAGCCTGACCCTGTTGCTGGCCGTGTTTATCGGCTATCCGCATATGACGGCCTTCGACGAAGGCATCACTGCCCTGGTGCAAGAGCATCGCAGTAGTGTCATGGACAGCGCCGCCGTACTGGTCACGCAAATCGGCAACTTCCGCACGCAGTTTTTAGCGGCAGCGCTGGTGTGCGTCATTCTGCTGTTCACCAGACAATGGCGGGCAATGTGGTTCTTCGGCGGGGTCACGCTGTTTACGGCCCTGGCCAATACGGCGACCAAACACTTCTTCGCCCGGGTAAGGCCCGAAGTGCTGGTCGACCCGCTGACCAGCTACAGCATGCCCAGCGGCCACAGTTCCGGGGCGTTTGCTTTTTTTGTGGCGCTGGCGATTCTGGCCGGGCGCAATCAGCCGCAGCGCATGCGCGTTACCTGGGTACTGCTGGGGTGCTTGCTGGCCATCACCGTGGCGATGTCGCGGGTGTATCTGGGCGCTCACTGGCCAACCGACATCACGGCAGGCGCCCTGCTCGCCATCACCGTCAACGCATTCGCCCTGGGGCTGAGCCAGCGATACATGCCGCTGGAGCCGGTCCCGCAGAAAATCTGGTGGCTGATCCTGCCTTCAATTACCGCGCTGTATGGCTTTTTCATGCTGAGCCACTTGCCCAAGGAGCTGCTGCGCTACGCCTATTGAGCGGTAGCGCCACGCCTGAAATCAGTTGAACGCCTCGCCCTGGATTTCATCAAGCAGCACTTGAATCCCGTCCAGACGCTGCTGCGGGTCATCGACCTGCAGCAGTTCGATTTTGTCCTCCTCGGCAAAGGGCAACAGGTACGCCAGCTGGTTGGCCAATGATTGCTGCCCCACCACCTCGGTGCTCATGTTCAGGGCCGCAACCATCGGGTGCTCGGCCAGGGCCTTGAGCAGGGCCAGCAGGTCCTGGTCTTCTTCCTGCAGCGGCTGCTCGGGGACCTCATCCAGCCACTCGACTTGCGCGACCAGCAACTGGTCGCGCTGCACCTCGGTGCTCAGCACTTCAAAGCGGCGCCCGCCTTCAACCCGAATCCCCAGCAGCCCGTTGTCCTGGCGCTGAAAATCGCGGATCAAGGCTTCACAGCCGACCCGGGCAATGTCTTGCGGTGCATTGCCGACTTCACTGCCGTCCAGGATGCACACCACGCCAAAACCGGCCCCTTGCTTCATACAGCGGGCGATCATGTCCAGGTAACGCGCTTCAAAGACCTGCAGATCCAGCACACAACCCGGAAACAGCACAGTGCTCAAAGGAAACAACGCCAACGTCATATAGTCACCCTTACGCCACGAGGGTCACGGCCAACGGCAAGAATACTGCCGTGGCGACCCCCATCAGACTCATCGCCAACGCCGCAAAGGCGCCGCACTCTTCACTCTCTTGCAGGGCCACCGAAGTACCGACCGCATGCGCCGTCATGCCCAGCGCCATCCCGCGGGCCTCCGGGCTGTGAACCCCCAAAAGCCGCAGCAGGCCCGGCCCGCAAATGGCGCCGATCACCCCGGTAATCAACACGAATACCGCCGCCAGGGCAGCCACACCGCCAATCTGCTCGGCCACCAGCATGGCAATCGGCGAGGTAACGGACTTGGGTGCCAGGGTCATCAGCATCATGTGCTCTGCCCCGAACCACCACGCCAGGCCCACCACCAGCGCGGTGGCAAACACGCCGCCCACCACCAGCGTAGTAAAAATGGGCCAGAACAACTGGCGGATTCGCCGCAGGTTGAGGTACAGCGGCACCGCCAGCGCCACGGTCGCGGGCCCCAGCAGAATACTCAGGATGTCCGTACTTTTACGGTACTCGGCATAGCTCAGGCCGCAACCAAGCAGCACCCCGATCACCAGCAGCATCGAGGCCAGCACCGGTTGCAGGAAGATCCAGCGGGTTTTCTCGTACGCCGCCAGCACCAGTTGATAAGCGCCCAAGGTGATGCCGATGCCAAACAGCGGGTGGTGGATGACGGACTCCCAGGCGCCTTGCCATTGAAGACTCATGGCCGCTCCTCGGGGTGACTGTGACGCTTGAGCAGGCGCTGCATCAGCACGCCGACGAACGCCATCGAGATCAACAGCGACAACACCAGCGCCCCGGCAATGGCCCAAAAGTCAGCAGCAATATCGGTGGCATACACCATCACCCCCACGGCGGGCGGTACCAGCAGCAAGGGCAGATAACGCAGCAGGCTGCTGGCGGCCAGGCTCAATGGCTCGCTGACCTGGCCACGTACCATCAAAAAACCCAACAGCAGCAATAATCCGATAATGGGCCCGGGCAGCACGGGGACAAGCAAGTGATTGAGGGCGGTGCCAAGCAATTGAAACAGCACCAGCCAAGTCAGGCCGCGTAACAACATCTCACCTCTCCAGCGAATATTTTTGTGCCGCATTATAAGCACGTCCCAACCGCCACCGGCATTGCCAAACCTGGCGAGGCCTGGCACGCACCTCACATTGAATAAGTACCCATGTTTCATCCGG
This sequence comes from Pseudomonas sp. B424, assembly GCF_055408345.1. Taxonomy (NCBI): domain Bacteria; kingdom Pseudomonadati; phylum Pseudomonadota; class Gammaproteobacteria; order Pseudomonadales; family Pseudomonadaceae; genus Pseudomonas; species Pseudomonas sp. B424. The sequence continues at coordinate 69,973 of NZ_JBUZTL010000010.1, forward strand.
GCCCTATAGACAGCCTCTACTGCTACGGCATACTCGATGGCTTAATTATCCGGATCCCGTTATGCGCCCACTTGCCCCCCTAGCTTTGACCCTGCTGCTGACGGCCTGCGGTGACGGTGAATCACTGTTGCCACCCGACGCACGCCTGCCCGATGGCGGGCGCTACCGGGGCGAAGTGGTCAATGGGTTGCTGCAAGGCCAGGGCCGTATCGACTACCCCAACGGCAGCTGGTACGCCGGTGATTTCAAAAATGGCCTGTGGCACGGTCAGGGCGAATGGCACGCCAGCAATGGCGACGTCTATCGCGGAGGATTCGAGCAAGGTCTGTACAGCGGCCAGGGCAGCCTGACCACCCACGACAGCACCTATGTCGGCGGCTTCAAGCAAGGTCGACGCGAAGGCGAAGGCACGCTCAAAGAAGGCGGCATGAGCTATCGCGGCGAATTCAAGGATGACCAGTTCTCGGGCAACGGCCATCTTGAGCTGGAAGACGGCAGCCAGTACCAAGGCCAGTTTGCCCACGGCAAGCCCAATGGCGAAGGCCGGCGCAGCGATGCCAGCGGCAATGAGTTCAGCGGCCAGTTCGTCAATGGCGAACTGGAAGGCAACGGCATCTTCAACAGTGCCGACGGCGACCAGTACGAAGGTGCGTTCAAGCACAACCAGCTGAACGGCAAGGGCCGCTACGAGAATGCCGACGGCGATGTCTGGATCGGCGAGTTCAAGGACGGCGCATTAACCGGCAAGGGCGAGCTGATCGGCATCGACGGCAGCCACTACCGCGGCATGTTCAACGAATGGCGTTTCAACGGCCCCGGGCATTTGAGCCTCGCCGATGGCAGCACCTATGCCGGCGATTTCGCTGCCGACACCTATCACGGCCACGGCACCCTGACCTTGGCCGACGGCTCCGTCCAAAGCGGTTTCTGGCAGAACGGGCAACGAGTACGCGATGCCAGCGGTGCTTTATTGCCCGACCCGCTGGAGCTGGGGCTGCTCAACCAGGGCACGCTGCTCAACGAGGCACTGGCGGGCATCGCTGCGTCCACCCCGGCCATCGAACTGTACAGCCTGGTGCTGGCAGGCGACGGCAAGCAGAGCGTTTTCAAGCGCGAAGCCGATTACGTCAACAACATGCTCGCCAGCCGCTTTGGCAGCCACGGCCGGATCACGCTGGTGAACCACCGCGACCACCTGCTGGATCGCCCCATGGCCACTCGCGAGAACCTGCACCGTGCGGCCATTGCCCTGGCCGAACGTACCGGCCCCGAAGACCTGGTGTTCATCTACCTCACCAGCCACGGCACCCAGGAGCACGAACTGGTGCTGGACCAGCCCCGGCTGGAGCTGGCAGACCTGCCTGCCGACGAACTGGCCGCAGCCCTGGCACCGCTGAAGAACCGCAACAAGATCATCGTGATTTCGTCCTGCTACTCGGGCGGCTTCATCCCGGCACTCAAGGATGAAAAGACCCTGATCATGACCGCATCCAGCGCAGACAAGGTGTCTTTTGGCTGCTCCGAAGAAGCCGACTTCACCTACTTCGGCAATGCCTTGTTCGCACAGGCGCTTAACCAGACCGACGACCTGCAAAAAGCTTTCAAACTGGCCAGGCAGTACGTCGCCGAGCGCGAGCAGGCTGACGGCTATGACCCTTCAGAACCGCAAATCTGGGCACCCAAAGGCGTTCTGGCCCACTGGCAACGTTTACGTCAGCAACAAGCAAAACAGGCTTTGCAGTAAGCAAATAAGTCTGGAATGACTAAGCTGAATGTATCTGGGGAGAAACACTATGCACTTGACGCCTTCACACATCCTGCTTGCCGGAGCCACCGGCCTTACCGGTGAGCTGCTGCTCGACCGCTTGCTCAATGAGCCGACCATCAGCCGGGTCCTTGCCCCTTCGCGAAAGCCTTTGGCTGAGCATCCTCATCTGGAAAACCCGGTGGGCGACCCTGCCGTATTCCTGCCCCAGCTCAGTGGCCGGGTCGATGTAGCCTTCTGCTGCCTGGGTACGACGATCAAGCAGGCGGGCTCGGAAGCGGCATTCCGTGCAGTCGACCATGACATGGTGGTGGCCTTCGCCAGACGCGCACGGGAAATGGGCGCCCGACACCTGATCGTGGTCAGCGCCATTGGCGCCGACCCCAAATCCTCGGTGTTCTATAACCGGGTCAAAGGCGATATGGAGCAATCGGTGCGCGCCCAGAACTGGCCGCAACTGACCATCGCACGCCCTTCGCTGCTGCTCGGCGACCGCGTTGAACCGCGGCTGGCCGAACAAATCGCGGGGCCACTGTCCAAATTGATTCCGGGCAAATACCACGGCATCGAAGCCTGCCAACTGGCTCGGGCCCTCTGGCGCCTGGCGCTGGAAGAACAGGACGGCGTGCGGGTGATTGAATCGGATGAGTTGCGCAAGCTGGGCAAGTAAGCACCCAGCTGTCAGCTACAAGCCGCCACTGGCCTGAAACCCGACGCCGAGTACCGTCAGCACTGACAACGGCAACAACACCGTATCGAGCAACGCGCTGGCGGGCAGGTCAAGGCCGGGGTAGCGCGGCGCATCGGCGCCAAACCGGTCTTTGGCGCAACACCCGCCCTGCATGGCATACACATCCAGCCGAGTACCCGAGTAGACAACCGGCGCACCCGGCTTGGCGGCGTCCAGCGTGCGAACGCTGGCGCAACCACACACCAGCGCCGCCACCAGCAATGCCAGCAGCGCCTTACTCATCGCCGCCCACATGGTGTTCGCCCCAACGCGGGAGCATGTCCTGGGGGATGTTGAGCAGATTGAGAATGCGCGCCACCACAAAGTCCACCAGGTCATCGATGGTCTGCGGCTGATGATAGAACCCCGGGGACGCGGGCATGATGATCGCCCCCATATTCGACAACTTGAGCATGTTCTCCAGGTGGATGCTGGAATACGGCGCCTCACGCGGCACCAGGATCAGTTGGCGGCGCTCCTTGAGGGTCACGTCCGCAGCACGCTCCACCAGATTGTTGCAGGCGCCGGTGGCAATTGCCGACAACGTGCCGGTTGAGCAAGGCACCACCACCATCGCGGCAGGAGCTCCGGACCCCGAAGCCACTGGCGACATCCAGTCTTCCTTGCCATACACCCGAATCTGCCCGGCGGCAGCCCCGGTATATTCCGTCAGGAAAGTCTGCATCGCCTGAGGCTTGGCCGGCAGACTGACGTCAGTTTCGGTCGCCATCACCAGCTGTGCCGCCTTGGAAATCAGGAAGTGCACTTCGCGATCTTCACGTACCAGGCAGTCGAGCAGGCGCAACGCGTATTGCATGCCCGATGCGCCGGTCACCGCCAGCGTAATGCGTTCCGGGCCGCTCATTGCAGCGCTTCCGCCAGCTTGCCATGCAGCCCGCCGAAGCCGCCGTTGCTCATGATCACCACGTGTGTGCCAGGGGTCACGTGCGCTTTAACCTCGGCAATGATGGCCTCCAGCGAGTCGCAAACCTTGGTCGGCACAGGGCTTGGCGCCACAGTTGCCGCCAGGTCCCAACCCAGATTGGCCGGTGCGTACCAGACCACGTGATCGGCCTGGATCACGCTTTGCGGCAAGCCGTCACGGTGCGCGCCGAGCTTCATGGAATTGGAGCGCGGCTCAATAACGGCAATCAGCGGTGCGCCGCCGATGCGCTTGCGCAGACCATCAAGGGTGGTCGCAATCGCGGTCGGGTGGTGGGCAAAGTCGTCGTAGATCGTAATACCGTGGACTTCGGCGACCTTCTCCATGCGGCGCTTAACGCTTTTGAAGACGTTCAGGCCATCAATCGCCAGGCTCGGCACCACACCTACATGGCGGGCGGCGGCCAGGGTTGCCAGGGCGTTGGCCACGTTGTGCTGGCCGGTCATGTCCCACTCGACGGTACCTTGCACGGCGCCTTCAAACAGCACTTCAAAACGCGAGCCGTCTTCACTGAGCAAACGGGCTTGCCATTGGCCATCAGCACCGGTGGTTTGTACCGGGGTCCAGCAGCCCATTTCGATCACGCGCTGCAAGGCGGGCTCTGTGGTCGGATGAATGATCAGGCCTTCACTCGGAATAGTACGCACCAAGTGATGAAACTGCCGCTCGATCGCGGGCAGGTCCGGGAAGATGTCAGCGTGATCGAACTCAAGATTATTGAGGATCGCGGTGCGGGGGCGGTAATGCACGAATTTCGAACGTTTGTCGAAGAAGGCGCTGTCGTATTCATCGGCTTCAACCACAAAGAACGGCGTATCGCCCAGGCGGGCCGACACTGCAAAGTTTTGCGGCACACCGCCAATCAGGAAACCCGGGGCCATGCCCGCATGTTCCAGCACCCAGGCCAGCATGCTGCTGGTGGTGGTTTTGCCGTGGGTACCGGCCACGGCCAGTACCCAGCGGCCTTGCAGCACATGGTCGGCCAGCCATTGCGGGCCGGACACATAAGGCAGGCCTTTGTTGAGCACATACTCCACGGCAGGGTTACCGCGTGACAGGGCGTTGCCGATCACAACCACATCCGGCGCCGGGTCGAGCTGAGACGGGTCGTAACCCTGGGTCAGTTCAATACCCTGAGCTTGCAGCTGAGTGCTCATTGGCGGATAGACGTTAGCGTCGGAACCCGTGACATGATGGCCCAGCTCTTTGGCCAACACCGCCAGCGAACCCATGAAAGTGCCGCAAATACCAAGAATATGAATGTGCATAGTCGACCTCGTAAATCATCGGCGAAGGGTAGCCTAGAGGGCTGTATTTCGCACCTGATGTTTAGCCTGTACGTTTTGTGATTACTGGCTTGCCAGCGATGCTGAGGGCGAGGTGTTTCAGGCAAGCTGCGGGGATGCCATCGCCAGCAAGCTGGCCCCCGCAGCAGATGTCAGCGCTCGATCCCGTGCTTGCGCAGCTTTCTATAGAGGGTGTTGCGGCTAACACCCAACTGCTCGGCGGCATGGGTCATGTGCCAGCGGTGCAGTTCCAGCACACCCAGCAAGGCCGACTTTTCGGCATCTTCCAGCGGGCGCTCGGAAGGCTCCGGGGATCTGGACGGCGCCAGACGTATGTTGGCGGGCACGTCGTCGAACTCGATCGACCCGTCTTCACACAGTGCCGCCAGGGTGCGCAGCACATTGCGCAACTGGCGCACGTTACCCGGCCATGTGAAGTCCAGCAGTGCCTGACGCGCCGCAGCGCTGAGCACCACCTGTTGACCGGCGGCTTCTTCGGCCAGTAGAAAATCCAGCAACTGCGACTTGTCCGTACGCTCACGCAAGGCCGGCAGGCCGACTTCCAGACCGTTGAGCCGGTAATACAGATCCTCGCGAAAACTGCCGTCGGCCACCCGTTCCAGCAGGTTGCGGTGCGTGGCGCTGATGATCCGCACGTCAACCGCCAGCGGTTCGCCGCCAATTGGCACTACCAGACGGTCTTCCAGCACTCTTAACAGACGGGTTTGCAGCGCCAGCGGCATGTCGCCGATCTCGTCCAGGAACAAGGTGCCGCCATCGGCCTGTTGCAGCTTGCCCTGCATGCCCTCCTTGCGGGCCCCGGTAAAACTGCCGCCGCGATAACCGAACAGCTCGCTCTCGATCAGGCTCTCCGGGATGGACGCACAGTTGAGTGCCACAAAAGGTTTGCTGCTGCGCAAGCTGGCCTGATGCACGGCTTTGGCAAAGGCTTCCTTGCCGGAACCGGTTTCACCGTTGACCAACAGCGGCACATCGCGCTCAAACACCCGCAGCGCACGGCGAAAGTCCACTTGCAGGGCCTCGTCCCCCATGCAAATCCCGCTCAGGCGCGGGCGCGGCGGTGCAGGTTGTTCGGCGACCGGCGCCGGCGAGCGCCGTGGCTGGCCGCGCAACGCCGCAAACAGACGACGCCCATCGCGGGTACGCAGCGGCCAGGTGGTACTGGCCTGGGTGCTGGCCCGGGCGAAAAGGTCATCACGCGGGCAATCGAAAACGCTGTCGACCAACTGCCCGAGCAAACCACCGCGCACGTGGCCCAGCAGGTTCAGGGCACTCTGGTTGACCGCGCAAATGATCCCGTCCCCATCGAACGCCAGCATGCCCTCGCTGAACAGGCCGACCGATTGCGCCTGCAGATGAAAGCGCAGCAACCACTGGTTTTCAAAGTGCCCCAGGAAGTAGCTGTTCTCGATGATTTTGGCTGAAAGGTTGACCAGCGCCATGGTGTGAAACTGGCTCTGGCGCGACGTGTCATGGCGCGCCGAAGACACGTCGAGCACCGCCAGCAGCTCGCCCTGGGGGTCAAACACCGGGCTGGCCGAGCAGGTCAGCCCGGTGTGGCGACCGCGAAAGTGTTCGTCCTGATGGATGGTCAGCGCCTGACGCTCGACCAGGCAAGTACCGATCCCGTTGGTGCCCTCGCGAGCCTCGCTCCAGTCCGCCCCCAGCCACAACCCGGCCTGCTCGAACACCTTGCGCTCGGCCGGGGCGGTGACACAGTTGAGGATGACGCCCCGGGCATCGGTCAGCAGCACCGCGTGCCCGGCACCGGAGAGCTGCTGGTGCAGGCAGTTCATTTCGTGCCCGGCGATTTTCAGCACCTGCTGCAAACGCTCGCGCCCTTCGAGAATACGACCCTGTTCAAGCACGGTCGGAGCGATGGTTTGCGCAGGATCGAGGTGGTAGTCCTCAAGGCAGCGTTGCCAGGAACGAACGATGGACGGGTCACACCCTTGAGGGTGGCCCTGGGTGACATCAATGACTTGCCGTGCGTGACGACTCAAATCGGTGCTGTGCATTTCTTATTGTTCTCCGCTCTGTCGGTGGTCTGGCGCTCGACAGAGGCAAACAACCTCAGCGGCAACACAGATCCGGTCCAAACCGAACGCCCAGCATCCTCTTGCATACAGGCCATTGCAATCGCGAACTGACTCACCGGTCATCGGCCGTATCGCTTTTGGCACAAACTGTCACGTCCACTGTGTCAGTACTGCCACAGCCGCCCTGCACCGCCCCCTGCAAAAGACCCTGAAAGCCTCTGTTTACAAGGGCTCTGACAATTTGGCCCGACCCTTGCTCCAGCTTGTGTCAGCGCCACAGCGCGTCCTCCCATAAGCACAATAAAGCCAGGAGACACCCACCATGCGTTACGCACAACCCGGTACTGAAGGCTCGATCGTCTCGTTCAAGAGCCGCTACGGTAACTACATCGGCGGCGAATTCGTGGCGCCCGTCAAAGGCCAGTACTTCACCAATACCTCGCCTGTGAACGGCAAAGCCATCGCCGAATTCCCGCGTTCAACCGCAGAAGACATCGACAAAGCCCTCGACGCAGCCCACGCCGCTGCCGACGCCTGGGGCGCGACTTCAGTACAGGCACGTTCGCTGGTGCTGCTGAAAATCGCTGATCGCATCGAACAGAACCTCGAGTTGCTGGCCGTGACCGAAACCTGGGACAACGGCAAAGCCGTACGCGAAACCCTGAACGCCGACGTGCCGCTGGCCGCCGATCACTTCCGTTACTACGCCGGCTGCATCCGCGCCCAGGAAGGCAGCGCTGCCGAAATCGACGGCAACACCGTGGCGTACCACATTCACGAACCGCTGGGCGTGGTCGGACAGATCATCCCGTGGAACTTCCCGCTGCTGATGGCCGCCTGGAAACTCGCCCCTGCACTGGCTGCCGGCAACTGCGTGGTGCTCAAGCCCGCCGAACAAACCCCGCTGAGCATCACCGTGCTGATGGAGCTGATCGGCGACCTGCTGCCACCTGGCGTCCTCAACGTGGTGCAAGGTTTCGGCAAGGAAGCGGGCGAAGCGCTGGCCACCAGCAAGCGCATTGCCAAGATCGCTTTCACCGGCTCCACCCCCGTGGGCTCGCACATCATGAAATGTGCCGCCGAGAACATCATCCCGTCCACCGTTGAGCTGGGCGGCAAGTCGCCGAACATCTTCTTCGAAGACATCATGCAGGCCGAGCCGACCTTTATTGAGAAGGCCGCTGAAGGCCTGGTGCTGGCGTTCTTCAACCAGGGCGAAGTCTGCACCTGCCCGTCCCGCGCCCTGATTCAGGAATCGATCTACGACGACTTCATGAAAGTGGTGATGAAGAAAGTTGAATCGATCAAACGCGGCGACCCGCTGGACACCGACACCATGGTAGGGGCCCAGGCATCCGAGCAGCAGTTCGACAAGATCCTGTCCTACCTTGAAATCGCCAAGGCTGAAGGCGCCGAGCTGCTGACCGGCGGCCAGGTGGCGAAACTCGAAGGCGACCTGGCAACCGGCTATTACATCCAGCCGACACTGCTCAAGGGCACCAACAAAATGCGCGTATTCCAGGAAGAAATCTTTGGCCCGGTGGTCAGCATCACCACCTTCAAGGACGAAGCCGAAGCGCTGGCGATTGCCAACGACACCGAGTTCGGCCTGGGTGCCGGCCTGTGGACCCGCGATATCAACCGCGCCTACCGCATGGGCCGCGCCATCAAGGCCGGTCGCGTCTGGACCAACTGCTACCACCTGTACCCGGCGCACGCCGCGTTCGGTGGCTACAAAAAATCCGGTGTCGGCCGTGAAACCCACAAGATGATGCTCGATCACTACCAACAGACCAAAAACCTGCTGGTGAGCTACGACATCAACCCGCTGGGCTTCTTCTAAACCCGTAACCCTGTGGGAGCGAGCAGGCTCGCTCCCACAACGGGGTATCAACTGCTCTATACCGGGCCCTCTGGCCCAGCTCTTGCTTTACTCCCTGTCAAATCTTCCAAACTATAAAAGAACAGGTGAATTCTCATGCCTAGCGAACCTGCTGCCGCTCCGGCGGCATCCTCTGTCGACTTCGAAAAAGTCGGCTCCGAATATTTCCAGCAACGCGAACTGAAAAAAGGCGCCGCCGGCTGGGTCCTGCTGGTGGGCCTGGGCGTTGCCTATGTGATCTCCGGCGACTACGCCGGCTGGAACTTCGGCCTGGCCCAGGGCGGCTGGGGCGGAATGTTTATTGCCACATTGCTGATGGCCACCATGTACTTGTGCATGTGCTTTTCCCTGGCCGAGCTGTCGTCGATGATCCCCACCGCCGGTGGCGGCTATGGCTTTGCCCGCAGCGCTTTCGGGCCCTGGGGCGGGTTTCTGACCGGCACCGCGATCCTGATCGAATATGCCATCGCACCCGCTGCCATTGCCGTATTCATCGGAGCTTATTGCGAGTCGTTATTCGGCATTGGCGGCTGGATGATCTATCTGGCGTTCTACATCATCTTTATCGGCATCCACATTTTCGGGGTCGGTGAAGCGCTCAAACTGATGTTCATCATCACCGCCGTGGCCGCCATTGCACTGGGGGTATTTCTGGTCTCGATGGTGCCGCACTTCAGTGTCGCCAACCTGCTGGACATCCCGGTGACCGAGGCCAAGGGCGCCAGCGCATTCCTGCCGTTCGGCTATGTCGGCGTGTGGGCCGCCATCCCCTATGCAATCTGGTTTTTCCTCGCCGTCGAAGGCGTGCCGCTGGCCGCAGAAGAAACCAAAAACCCCAAGCGCGACCTGCCTCGCGGCCTGATCGGTGCCATGTTGGTGCTGGTGACCTTCGCCCTGCTGATTCTGGTGATTGGTCCCGGCGCTGCGGGCGCACATCACCTGATGGCCTCGGGCAATCCGCTGGTTGAAGCACTGAGCAAAGCCTATGGCGGCTCGACCTGGATGGGCAGCTTCGTGAATCTGGTGGGCCTGGCCGGGCTGATCGCCAGCTTCTTCTCGATCATTTACGCCTACTCGCGTCAGATCTTCGCCCTGTCCCGCGCAGGCTACTTGCCGCGCAAATTGTCCGAAACCAACAAGAGCAAGGCGCCAGTCCTGGCCTTGATCATTCCCGGCATCATCGGTTTTGGCCTGTCGCTGACCGGCCAGGGTGACTTGCTGATTCTGGTAGCGGTGTTTGGCGCGACCATTTCCTACGTATTGATGATGGCCGCGCACATCACCCTGCGCATTCGTCGCCCCAAAATGGAGCGCCCGTATCGCACTCCGGGCGGTATTTTCACTTCAGGCATCGCGTTGGTGCTCGCTTGCGTCGCGGTTGTGGCCGGCTTTCTGGTGGACCCTCGCGTGGTCATTGGCGCGGCCGTGATCTATGCCATATTAATTGCCTACTTTGCGTTCTACAGTCGGCATCACCTGGTGGCCGGTACGCCCGAAGAGGAATTCGCGGCAATCCAGCAGGCCGAAAAGGCTTTGCACTAACCGCTGAGAATCCCGCCAGACGCGCTGCGTCTGGCGTCATGGAGCACCCTGTATGGCAACTTTCTCTCATGCGGTTGGCACCCAGACCTACCGTTTCGACAGCCTCAAAGACGTAATGGCCAAAGCCAGCCCGGCGCGTTCCGGGGACTTCCTGGCCGGCGTGGCCGCACTGAATGACGGCGAACGTGTCGCTGCACAAATGGCTCTGGCTGACATCCCGCTCTCGTATTTCCTGCAAGAAGTGCTGATCCCTTACGAGTCCGACGAAGTCACCCGGCTGATTATCGACAGCCATGACCCGCAGGCCTTTGCTCCGGTCAGCCACCTGACAGTGGGCGGGTTTCGCGACTGGCTGCTCAGTGACGCGGCCGACGAGCACAGCCTGCGCGCCCTGGCACCCGGGCTGACCCCGGAAATGGCTGCCGCCGTGTCCAAGATCATGCGGGTACAAGACCTGATTCTGGTGGCGCAGAAGATTCGGGTGATTACCCGGTTTCGCGGCACCATGGGCCTGCGCGGCCGCCTCTCGACCCGCCTGCAACCCAACCACCCCACCGATGACCCGGCCGGGATTGCCGCCAGCATTCTCGACGGCCTGCTGTACGGCAATGGCGACGCCATGATCGGCATCAACCCGGCCACCGACAGCATCGCCTCGATCTGCGACTTGCTGAACATGCTCGATGCAATCATTCAGCGCTACGAAATCCCGACCCAGTCCTGTGTACTGACCCACGTCACCACCTCCATCGAAGCAATCAACCGCGGCGTTCCGCTGGACCTCGTGTTTCAGTCGATTGCCGGCACCGAAGCGGCCAATGCCAGTTTCGGGATCAATCTGAATGTCTTGCAGGAAGGCTACGAAGCAGGCTTGAGCCTCAACCGCGGCACGCTGGGCAACAACCTGATGTATTTCGAAACCGGCCAGGGCAGCGCGCTGTCGGCCAACGCCCACTTCGGGGTGGACCAGCAAACCTGCGAAACCCGCGCCTACGCCGTAGCACGGCATTTCAAACCGTTTCTGGTCAATACGGTGGTCGGCTTTATCGGCCCCGAGTACCTGTACAACGGCAAGCAGATCATCCGCGCGGGGCTCGAAGACCACTTCTGCGGCAAGCTGCTCGGCGTGCCGATGGGTTGCGACATCTGCTACACCAACCACGCCGAAGCCGACCAGGACGACATGGACAACCTGCTGACGCTGCTCGGCGTGGCCGGGATCAATTTCATCATGGGCATACCGGGGTCGGACGACATCATGCTCAACTACCAGACCACCTCATTCCATGACGCCCTGTATGCGCGCAAAACCCTGGGCCTCAAGCCGGCGCCCGAGTTTGAACAATGGCTGAGCAAGGTTGGCATCTTCACCCAGTCCGATGGCCGGATCGAGTTTGGCCATCAACTGCCGCCCGCGTTTCGCCAGGCACTGGCCCATTTGGGAGGACGTTAAGCATGGCCGACACCCCGACCGACAGCCTCAATCCGTGGCTGGAACTGCGCCGCCTGACCCCCGCACGCATTGCCCTGGGACGTACTGGCACCAGCATGCCGACCCAGGCCCAGCTGGATTTTCAGTTTGCCCACGCCCAGGCCCGCGATGCCGTCCACCTGCCCTTCGATCACCCGGGTTTAAGCGCACAGCTGACCGAGCGCGGCCGCGAAAGCCTGTTGCTCCACAGCGCCGCAGTTGACCGTCACAGCTACCTGCAACGCCCCGACCTGGGCCGCAAGCTCAATGAGGCCTCGGCGCAACAACTGCGTGACTACGCGCTGGCCTTCCCGGGCGGCATCGATGTGGCGGTGGTGGTTGCCGATGGCTTGTCGGCGCTGGCCGTTCATCGCCACACCCTGCCCTTTTTGGCACGCATGGAAGAGCACACGGCGGCCGAGGGCTGGTCACTGTCACCGGTGATACTGGTCGAGCAAGGCCGCGTTGCCGTGGCCGACGAGATCGGCGAACTGCTGGGCGCCCGGATGGTGGTGATGCTGATCGGGGAGCGCCCGGGCCTCAGTTCACCGGACAGCCTGGGGCTGTATTTCACCTGGGCGCCCAAGGTCGGCCTGACCGACGCCTATCGCAACTGCATCTCCAATGTGCGGCTTGAAGGCCTGAGCTATGGCATGGCCGCCCATCGCCTCGCGTACCTGATGCGCGAAGCCTGCCGTCGGCAATTGTCGGGGGTCAACTTGAAGGATGAAGCCCAGGTGCAAACGCTGGACGTGGGTGCCCCCAGCGAAAACTTCTTGCTCAAGGGCGAATAAACCCGGCGCCTCTGTGGGAGCGAGCCGGCTCGCGAAGGTCGTTAACGATATCGCGTCATTACGGGATAATCGCGGCGCCCTTGAAAACTTCGCGAGCAGGCTCGCTCCCACAATCAGGGCACCTCGGCTCAATACACGCTTCGCTACAAACTCCATCAGCAGAATTTGTCTCAATCCGTATAATCCGATTCTTTTAAAAAGTACGAAAAAACTACATTCGTTGTAGTTAACTACGCCTCCCTACCCGCACAGACCTGCAGAGCCGGGTCATCAACACAGGTGCTTTACATGGATTTCAACCCGATCGACATTATCCTGCACCTCGATGTGTACCTCGACATGCTGGTGAACAATTACGGGCCATGGATCTACGCCATCCTGTTTCTGGTGATCTTTTGCGAAACCGGCCTGGTGGTCATGCCGTTCCTGCCCGGTGATTCGCTGCTCTTTATTGCTGGCGCCGTAGCTGCAGGCGGCGGCATGGACCCCGTGCTGCTCGGTGCGCTGCTGATGCTTGCCGCGATCATGGGTGACAGTACCAACTACGTCATCGGACGAACGGTGGGCGAAAAACTCTTCAGCAACCCGAACTCGAAGATTTTCCGCCGCGACTACCTGGAAAAAACCCACGACTTCTACGAACGTCATGGCGGCAAAACCGTGACCATGGCGCGCTTCCTGCCAATTTTCCGCACCTTCGCCCCGTTTGTTGCCGGTGTGGCCCGCATGTTCTACCCGCGCTTCTTTATGTTCAGCGTGTTCGGCACGATCCTTTGGGTCGGCGGCCTGGTGACCCTGGGTTACTTCTTTGGCAACGTGCCGTTCATCAAGAAGAACCTGTCGTTGCTGGTGGTAGGCATCATCCTGCTGTCGCTGGTGCCGATGATCATTGGCGTGATTCGCAGCCGCATGGGCCGCACCCCGTCCAAAGCCAAAGCCTGATCGGGACCTGCCCACCATGTGGTCATTAAGTGAATGGCGGCGCCAGCGGATTCTGGCGCAACACCCCGTGGCGCCCGACGTGTGGCATGACGTGCGCCAACGGCTGAGTATCCTCGACGGGCTGGATGACGAGCAGGACAAATGGCTGCGCGACAGCAGCGTATTGTTCCTGCAAGACAAGCACCTGACCCCCATGCCCGAGGTTGAACTGACCGATGAAGGCCGGCTCCTGCTGGCCGCGCAGGCGCAATTGCCACTGCTCAATCTGGGCGACCTGGACTGGTATCAGGGTTTTCACGAAATCGTGCTCTACCCCGATGACTTCATCAGCCCCCAGCGCCACCGTGATTCCAGCGGTGTCGAACACGAATGGCAAGGCACCCACAGCGGTGAAGCCTGGCAGCAAGGCCCGGTGATCCTGGCCTGGCCCGGCGTGCTCTCCAGCGGGGGCTGGGAAGGTTACAACCTGGTGATTCACGAACTGGCGCACAAGCTGGACATGCTCAATGGCGCCGCCAATGGCATGCCGCCCCTGCACAGCAGCATGCACCTCCATGACTGGACCCAGGCCATGCAACAGGCCTACGACCATCTCAATCACTACCTGGATCACCACAACCCGGACCACGCGCCGATCGACCCGTATGCGGCCGAAAACCCGGCCGAATTCTTTGCGGTCACCAGCGAGTATTTTTTCAGCGCGCCAGACTTGCTGAGCCATGCCTACCCGCAGGTCTATCAACAGCTCAGCCTGTTCTACCGTCAGGACCCGCTGGCCCGCCTGCAAAAGCTGCAAAGCGAACACCCGCAATACCGCGCACAGCACTGATCGGCCAAGGGTGACGTCGTTATAGGAATACGCCTATAATCGCCGCCACTTTTTGGTCAACTCGGCCAAACAAACTGGCCTACTAACGGGGGCACCGCCCAATGAGCTACAGCAAGATTCCGGCTGGCAAAGACCTGCCGAATGACATCTACGTCGCCATCGAGATTCCGGCTAACCACGCGCCGATCAAATATGAAATCGACAAAGACAGCGACTGCCTGTTCGTTGACCGCTTCATGGCTACCCCGATGTTCTACCCGGCCAACTACGGTTTTATCCCGAACACCCTGGCTGACGACGGTGATCCGCTGGACGTGCTGGTTGTGACCCCTTACCCGGTTGCTCCAGGTTCGGTTATCCGTGCTCGCCCGGTTGGCATCCTGCACATGACTGACGACGGCGGCGGCGATGCCAAAGTAGTAGCAGTGCCTCACGACAAGCTGTCCCAGCTGTACGTTGACGTGAAAGAGTACACCGACCTGCCACCCCTGCTGATCCAGCAGATCCAGCACTTCTTCGAGAACTACAAAGATCTCGAAAAAGGCAAATGGGTGAAGATCGAAGGCTGGGGCGATGCTGAAGCTGCCCGCACCGAGATCATGAAGTCGGTTGCTGCCTACAAAGGCTAAGTGATTGTCGGCCTGCGTTTGCCGCCGGCCTCACTCGCTCGAAAACCCCGGTTCGCCGGGGTTTTTTTATGCCCGCTTAAACACCTGGTCAACGCATTTGAGGGTCCGTCCAGCAGGCGTAGGAAATGTCTCCGCAAGACATAGGAGAAGCCCCGTTTCGCAGTGTCTTTTTGAACGCTTAGTTTATTTAAACAGGCCTGGCTTGCCCGTAGACTCTGTATTCATGAATACATCCGGTGATCGTCTGAAAGCACTCCTGCGAGAGTGTCATTTAACTGCTTCGGACTTCGCGGCCAACCGCCGCGTGACGCCGCAGCACGTCAACAACTGGTTCAAACGAGGCATCCCCATGGCTCGTATGGATGAAATCGCCGAACTGTTATGCGTCAACAGCCGTTGGCTGCGCACGGGCGAAGGCGTCAAGCACCCGGACGTTGCGCACCGCCAAAACGATACGGCAGCGCAAGCGCCGGAACACCACAGACCTGCAACCCAGCCCCTCGACATCGACGTCCCCTTCTACAACGAAGTGCAGTGCCCTGAGGGCTCGGGCAAAACCCGTGTGGCGCCCATTCCTGACGGCCGGGTGCGACTGAGCAATTCGGTCCTGCAGGCCATGGACGTCAGCCCCGAGCAGGCCATTTGTGCGCCCATGATTGGCAATAGCATGGCCCAGAGAATTCAGGGCGGCTCCACTGTCGCCATCGACTGCAGCCTGACCCAAATCGTCGACGGTGAAATCTACGCCCTCGAACAAGACGGCATGCTGCGCATCAGATACATCTACCGCCTGCCCGACAACGGCCTGCGCTTGCGCAGCCAGAACCGGCTGGAATACCCGGACGAATTTCTCAACGCAGCTGAAGTGCAAACACAGCAGATACGGATTCTGGGCTGGGTATTCTGGTGGTCCACACTTAACCACCGACGGCCGCCAGTGCCTGACACGCTGGACGAGTAACGCCTGGCGAGCAAAGTGAGGCTACGTAAAGGCCTGTTTTGACTGGGAAACGGCATTAAATCGCAGTATGATCTGCGCCACTCAAGCATCACGCCCTGCTTCACGCGGGTCCAGATGCACGACACAGCGGCAATAAGCCGCCACGTCCCACACCCAGACGCCTGGCGCTGGATGTCCAATTTGAAGGCGAGTACGGCTTACCAAAAATAAGCCAGACCCGCCCCCGAGAAGCCGGCCACAAGCCGGCTTTTTAATGCCAGAAATAAACCTGTTCCGTCCTGAAACCTTACCGTCCGCTTTCATCTGGCAGCGCGCCGAAGGGAGATGGCCTTTAGCTCACGCCTCAGACTGCATTTGCCAGTTCTCTCCACTCCCACAACATGCCATCCTTTTGTCATTAACCCCGGCGATAAAAGGACGTACCCATGGCACCGCAGTACCTCACCCCCGCCCTGATCGGGTTATTCAGTTTGCTGTTTTTGGGTATCGGTTTCTGGATCAGTGGCCGTATCGCCGCCGGCAAGCTGGCCCAGCAGTTCAGCGAGTTGCAGGCCGATCATCAGGCTGAGCATCAGCAGCTGTTGAGTGAAGTCGCCCTTGCCCGTCAGCGCGAGCAGCAGATGCGGCTTGAGCAGTCTGAATATCAACATGAGTTGAAAGCGGCCAGTGAGACATTGGCCGATCATAGAGAGGCCGAAAAGCAACTGAGTATTCAGCTCGGCGAACTCAAGTCTTCGCTGGACGCCGAGAAGCAGCGCACGCTCGATAAGGCGCAGCAACTGGCCGACGCCATTGACCTCCTGGAGAGGCGCGGCGTGGAAACAAATCACCTGCGCTTGCAGCTCGGCGAGTTAAAGCAAGAGCTTGGGCAAGGCCAGGAGCAAACACGCCAGCTGGATGAGTTGAAACAAGTACTGAGCCAGCAACAGGCGCGCTTTGAGGCGGCTCAAGTGCAGTTGCAAAAGCAGGGCGAACAATTGGGCCAGGCAGCCGAGCAAAAGGAGCAACTGGACTCGCTGCGCAACACGTTGGCGCAACGGGACAAGGAGCTGAGCCAAACGCGAGATGAGCTCAGCATTGCGAAGCAGAGCCTTGCCGAAATCAATATGCGTCACCAGCGCGATCAGCACTCCGCCACCGAGAAACTACAGTTGCTGGAAGACAACAAGGCGCAACTCAAGCAAGAGTTCCAGAACCTTGCCAATCAGATTTTCGACAGCAAACAGCAGAGTTTCTCTGAGCAAAGCCGCCAGGGCCTGGACACACTGCTCAAGCCGTTCAAAGACCAGCTCGAATCATTCCGTCAGCGCGTGGATCAGGTTCATACCGATACCGTGCAGGGCCAGAGCGCGATGAAAAACGAACTGGGCAAGCTGATGGAGCTGAACGTGCAGATCACCACCGAAGCATCGAACCTGACCAAAGCACTCAAGGGCGACAAAAAGCTTCAAGGCACCTGGGGCGAACAAAAGGTCGAGATGCTGCTTGAGCAGGCCGGGCTGCGCAAAGGCTTCGAGTACCACCGCGAAGCGAATTTCAAGGACGACAATGCTGGCAACAACCGGCCCGACTTCGTCATTAACTTGCCTGAAGGCAAGCACATCATCATTGATAGCAAAATGTCGCTGGTGGCTTACACCGAGTACGTCGCTGCTGAAACCGATGAAGAGCGCACCAAGGCGCTGACCGCCCACGTTCTGGCGTTGAAGAACCACATCAACGGGCTGTCCGACAAGAAGTACACCGACCTGAACGGCATCAACTCACCCGACTTTGTGTTTTTGTTCATGCCGGTCGAGCCTGCGTATCTGGTCGCTGCCGAGCACAGCCCCGGGGTGTTCCAGGCGGCCTATGAGAAACGCATTGCGATCATCACCTCGACCACTCTGCTGCCTGTGCTGAGGGTGGTATCGAACCTGTGGAGCATCCAGCGCCAGAACAGCAGCACCCTGCAACTTGCCACAATGGCGAGCAAGGTCTACGACAAGCTGCGGGTTTTCGTCGACAAAATGGACAAGCTCGGCAACCAGATCGCAACCGTGCAAAAAAGCTACACCGACAGCGTCAACACGCTAAAAGGCGATCACGGCAGTCTGACCAAGACTGTGGACAAGTTTGTGGCATTGGGGGTGACGGTCTCCAAGCGTCTACCCGCGTCTGCGGTGGGTGACGACGAAGAGATCGACAACGAGTTGCCCGCACTGCAGGAAGAAGTTGTGGCCACTACTTGATGGCACTGGTGAGCGACAGCCCTTGTCGCTCACCGTTGTTCGATGGCATTACAGCGCAGATTCATCGCCTGCAACCCACCCCCCGATTTGCCCCAAAACCCGCGGTCTGCTAGTGTCAGCCGGTTTTAACGCCTACCGAGAACGCCGCCATGGCCCGCAAAAAAGCTTCCCCGGATTTCGAACAGTCACTCGCTGACCTGCAAACACTGGTCGAGCGTCTGGAAAATGGCGAGCTGTCGCTGGAAGACTCCCTGACCGCCTTTGAACAAGGCATCCGCCTGACCCGTGATTGCCAGGGCGCACTGGCCCAGGCTGAACAGAAAGTGCAGATCCTGCTTGAACGTGACGGTGAACTGGCACAAGAGCCCTTTGATGCGGAACAGTCCGAATGATTGATGCTTACCAGATCAGCAGCCAGGCCCGCGTCAACGCGGCGCTTGAGCGCTTGTTTGTAGCCCCGGCACCCGAGTTGGCCCGCCTCTACGAAGCCATGCGCTACAGCGTAATGAATGGCGGCAAACGCGTGCGCCCGCTGCTGGCCTATGCCGCCTGCGAAGCCCTGGGCAGCACGCCCGCGCAGGCCAATGGCGCAGCCTGTGCCGTGGAGCTGATCCACGCTTATTCGCTGGTGCATGATGATTTGCCCGCGATGGACGATGACGATCTGCGTCGCGGCCTGCCGACCACCCACAAAGCATTCGACGAAGCCTGCGCCATTCTGGCCGGCGACGGGCTGCAAAGCCTGGCGTTCAGCGCCCTGCTCGACCCGCAACTCACCCCCCTGGACGCTGAAACCCGCTTGCGCATGGTCACCGCCCTCGCACAGGCTGCAGGCCCCGCGGGCATGGTTGGCGGGCAAGCCATCGACCTGGGCTCCGTCGGCCTGAAACTCGACCAGTGCGCCCTGGAAAACATGCACCGGCACAAGACCGGGGCCCTGATAGAAGCCAGCGTGCAACTGGGCGCCCTGGCCAGCGGCAACGCCACCGCCGACAACCTGCAGGCACTGCACGTCTACGCGCGGGCCATTGGCCTGGCGTTTCAGGTTCAGGACGACATCCTCGATGTTGAGAGCGATACCGCCACCCTGGGCAAGCGCCAAGGGGCCGATATCGCTCGGGACAAGCCGACCTACCCGGCACTGATGGGGCTGGAGCACGCCAAAAGCTATGCACTGGAACTGCGCGATCAGGCACTCAATGCCCTGCGACATTTTGATGCAGCTGCCGACCCCTTGCGTGAACTGGCGCGGTATATCGTGGACCGCCGACACTAATAGTCACAGTAAGTGACTATTTTCTTACGGTTCTAATGCCAAGGTCTGACTAACGAATACCAGACTGCGTGGGCAGCTTACGTTCCATAAGGTAAACTGCCGCCTCTTCTTATACCTATAACGATTCGCCTGATGCCAACGACGTTTCAAGAGATCCCCCGCAACCGTCCGACTACGCCCCTGCTCGATCGGGCTGGCACGCCTGCGGGCCTGCGCCGCCTGGCCGAAGCCGAGCTGGAAACCCTGGCCGATGAGTTGCGCCTGGAATTGCTGTATACCGTCGGCCAGACGGGTGGGCATTTCGGGGCCGGCCTGGGTGTCATTGAGCTGACCATCGCGCTGCACTACGTGTTCGACACCCCGGACGACCGGCTGGTGTGGGATGTGGGTCATCAGGCCTATCCGCACAAGATCCTCACCGGCCGCCGCGAGCAAATGGCGACCTTGCGCCAGAAGGACGGCATTGCCGCCTTCCCGCGTCGTGCCGAGAGCGAGTACGACACCTTTGGCGTCGGCCACTCCAGCACCTCGATCAGCGCTGCGCTGGGCATGGCCATTGCCGCCCGCCTGCAAAACAGCGAGCGCAAAGCCATCGCCGTGATCGGTGACGGCGCGCTGACCGCCGGCATGGCTTTTGAAGCCCTGAACCACGCGCCTGAAGTGGATGCCAATATGTTGGTGATCCTCAACGACAACGACATGTCGATCTCGCGCAATGTCGGTGGCCTGTCAAATTACCTGGCCAAGATCCTCTCCAGCCGTACCTACGCCAGCATGCGCGAAGGCAGTAAAAAAGTGCTGTCACGCTTGCCCGGCGCCTGGGAAATAGCCCGCCGTACCGAAGAGTATGCCAAGGGCATGCTGGTGCCCGGCACGCTGTTTGAGGAACTGGGCTGGAACTACATCGGCCCGATCGATGGCCACGACCTGCCGACCCTGATCGCGACGCTGCGCAATATGCGCGACCTCAAGGGCCCGCAGTTCCTGCACATCGTCACCAAAAAAGGCAAAGGCTTCGCCCCGGCCGAAGCAGACCCGATCGGTTATCACGCCATCACCAAACTTGAGCCGCTGGGCGTGCCCAAAGCGGCGCCTAAAGTGGCGAGCGGGCCGAAGTACTCCGCCGTGTTTGGCGAGTGGCTGTGCGACATGGCGGCTACCGACGAGCGTCTGGTGGGCATCACCCCGG
The DNA here is from genome assembly GCF_055408345.1 of Pseudomonas sp. B424. NCBI lineage: Bacteria > Pseudomonadati > Pseudomonadota > Gammaproteobacteria > Pseudomonadales > Pseudomonadaceae > Pseudomonas > Pseudomonas sp. B424. The sequence goes on from NZ_JBUZTL010000010.1 coordinate 90,503, forward strand.
CCATGAAAGAAGGCTCGGACCTGATCGCCTTCAGCGAACGCTTCCCCAAGCGCTATTTCGACGTGGCGATTGCTGAACAGCACGCTGTGACCTTTGCTGCCGGTATGGCCTGCGAAGGCGCCAAGCCCGTCGTCGCGATTTATTCGACATTCCTGCAGCGCGGGTACGACCAGTTGGTGCATGACGTAGCCGTGCAAAACCTGGACGTGCTGTTCGCCATCGACCGTGCAGGCCTGGTGGGCGAAGACGGCCCGACCCACGCCGGCAGTTTCGACCTGTCGTTCCTGCGTTGCATCCCGGGCATGGTCATCATGACCCCGAGCGACGAGAACGAACTGCGCAAGATGCTCACCACCGGTCACCTGTACAACGGCCCGGCGGCGGTGCGCTACCCGCGCGGTACAGGCCCGAACGCACCGATCGAGAAAACCCTTGAACCGCTGGAAATCGGCAAGGGCGTGATTCGTCGCCAGGGTTCGAAAGTCGCCATGCTGGTATTTGGCGTGCAGCTGGCCGAAGCCCTGCAAGTCGCAGAAAAGATCGACGCCACCGTGGTCGACATGCGCTTCGTCAAACCAATGGATGAAGCACTGGTTCGCGAAATGGCCAACAGCCATGAGTTACTGGTGACCATTGAAGAGAACGCCATCATGGGCGGCGCCGGTGCGGGTGTCAGCGAGTTCCTGGCCCGTGAAAACGTGCTCAGGTCGGTTCTGCATCTGGGCTTGCCGGATGTCTACGTCGAACACGCCAAACCGAGCCAGATGCTTGCCGAGTGCGGGCTGGATGCCGCCGGCATCGAAGCCTCGGTGCGCCAGCGCATGGATTTGCTGGGGCTGTAACGCTTGGGCTTTACTGTGGGAGCGGGCTTGCCCGCGATGCAGGCGGCGCGGTATGCGTGCCAGACGGCGCTGATACAATCGCGAGCAAGCACGCTCCCACAGAATTGAGAAACAATGAAACATTTTCGCCTGGCTTTAATCCTCGCCAGCCCGCTGCTGGCCAATGCCGCTGAGCGTGAAGAGGCGCTCAAACTCCCGCAAACACTGATCACCGGCAACCGCCAGGTTCAAGCGCGCTCTGACAGCAGCAGCGCCAACAGCGTGTTCACCCGTGATGATATCGATCGCCTGCAACCCACGAGCCTTACCGACCTGCTGGGCCGCGTACCGGGCGTACAAGTGGCGCGCAGCGGTGGGCGCGGCGGCTTGCCGGGGATTTATATTCGCGGCACCAAGTCGGCGCAAAGCCTGGTGCTGGTCGACGGCCAGCGCATGGCCAATGCCACCTCCGCCGACAGCAACCTGCAATACCTGAACATCGATCAGATCGAGCGGGTTGAAGTGCTGCGCGGCTCACGCTCCGTGATCTACGGCAGCGATGCCATTGGCGGGGTGATTCAGATCTTCACCCGCCGTGGCGCCGATCAGCCCCCACAGCTGCGCGTTCACAGCACCGTGGGCAGTTATGGCAGCTCGGACAACAGCGTCGGTGTATCCGGTGGCAACGGGCAAACGCGCTACAACCTGAGCGCCAGCCTGGAAGAGACCTCGGGAATCAATCGCACGCACGCGTCCTTCCCCAGTGACAGCGACCACGATGCCTATCGCAACAAGTCGCTGAACCTGAACCTGAGCCACTATCTGGGCGAGGACGTGGAAGTCGGGCTGACGGCGATGAAAAACATCGGCAAGACCGAACTCGACAACTCGTTCGGGCGCTGGGACCCCGGCACCATGACTGTCAGCGGGCAGCAGCTTTACAGCGATTTTGATATCAGCAGCGTCGGCAGTTTTATCGACGCGCAGCTGACCGGGCGCTGGAACTCGCGCCTGGAACTGGGCCACAGCGAGAACCGCGAAAAAACCCGCGACAAGCTCAGTGCCGAGCTCTACAGCTTCAATACCTATCGCGACTCGCTGAACTGGCAAAACAACCTGACCCTGGACGATAAAAACAGCCTGATCCTCGGTGCCGATACCTATGAAGACCGCGTGCACAGCAGCACTGTGTTCGACCAGGACAGCCGCTGGAACCGGGCCGCATTTATCCAGCACCGTTTCCGGGGGGATTATTTCTCCACCGAACTGGGCCTGCGGCACGACCAGAACCAGCAGTTCGGTAGCCACAACACCTGGAGCGCCAGCCTGACTGTGCCGCTGAATGCGGACAACGACGTGCTTGTTTCTTACAGCGAAGGGTTTCGGGCACCGACGTTCAACGACTTGTATTACCCGCAGTTCGGCAACCCGAACCTCAAGCCCGAGTACTCGAAGAGCTACGAGCTGCAATGGCGCAGCCAGTTAAGCGACAGCAGCCGCCTGGAAACTTCCCTGTACCGCACGGACATCAGCGACGCCATTGTGGCCGATGCCGATTTTATCCAGCAAAACATCGGAGCAGCCCAAATCACCGGCTTCGAAAGCGCTTTGCAGCAGGAATGGTTTGGCTGGCAGAGCAGCTTGGGGGTTGCGGTCATCGACCCGCGTGATCGCGACACCGGCCACACCTTGAGCCGCCGCGCCCGCAGGACGCTCAGCCTGGACCTGGATCGGCAATTCGATCGCGTGGGTGTCGGCGCCAGCTGGCAAGCGATGAGTCGCAGCTTCAATGATGAGGACAACACGCAACCGATTGCAGGCTATGGGCTGCTGGGGGTGCGCGGTAACTGGCAGGCCAGCCCGCAAGTCCGGTTCGACGTGAAGGTCGACAACCTTCTGGACAAGAGCTTCACCCGCGCCCTCTACAGCTATGACGGCAACTACTACGGCTATCGCGAAGAACGCCGCAGCTTGCAACTGGCTGTCACCTGGACCCCAACCCTCTAGAAAACGCCCCGTGGGAGCGAGCCTGCTCGCGAAGGGCGTTAGTCCCCTGACGCCAACTGTTCACACAATTTGGCCGTCGCTTCCAGCATCTGCCCGCTCGGGCGCTCCAGGCCTTTGTCGGCCAGCAACAGCAAGCGCCCGTGCTTGACCGCGTCTATCTGCGGCCAGGCTTTCCAGGCATCGACCTGCGCCTGGGTGCCGGCAATAATCACCTCGGGATTGCGCTGCAACACCGACTCGATACTGACCTGCGGTGCAGGCAGTTTCAGGTCGTCAAACACATTACTTGCGCCGCACACGGCGAGCGCATCACTGATGATTTGCCCGCCGCCTACGGTGTACAGCGGCTGGTCCCACACCTGGTAAAACACTCGCAGCGGTTTGTCGCGCTGATACTGGCCGCGCAGTTGTGCCAGGCGCTGACGCAATTGAGCCGCCAGCGCCTGGCCGCGCTGCGGGCGATCAAGGGCAACAGCCAGCGCTTGCACCTGATCGGCCAGCTGATCAAGGCTGCGCGGTTCTCCAATGTAGGTCGGGATGTTCAGGCGGCGTAATTGCTCGCGTTGCGCAACGCCCACACTGCCCGGCCAGAGCAGAAGCAAGTCGGGTTGCAGGCTGAGCAGGCGCTCCATGTCCAACTGGCCATAGCGCCCCACTGACGGCACGCGTGCCAGCTCCGGCAGCGGTTCGCCCGCGTCCAGGCGCCCCACCAGCAAATCGGTGGCACCCAGTTCGACGACCATTTCAGACAGGGACGGGGACAGGCTGACCACGCGAGTGGCGGCCAGTGAACAAAGGCTGACGCTCAGCAGCAGAGGCGCCAGCCAGAGACGCATCAACCGAGTTGACGCGGTATGCGATAGAGGTAAAACAGCACCAGCGAAGACAGTGCCAGCAGCAATAACGGCACACCTTCGAGCCCGACAAACACCGCCAGGGCGGCGATCCAGGCGGGTAAACCCGAGGCCAGCAACGCGCTGCGGCGAGCGCGCGCCAGTTCAGCCCAGGCGTCGTTCTCTTGCGGGGTATCGAGGGCTTTTTGGGTCGCGATCAGACCACGCTTGTAGGCCCCGAAAAAACGCAGGCTGACAAACATCGACGCCACGCCGGCGATGAAAAACGGCATCTTCAGCGCAGGCAACAAGGGCTCGGACTTGCCAAACAACACACAGGCCAGCAACAGCGGCAGCAACGTCAGTAACAGTTGCCACCACCAGGCGAAGCTGAACCGGCGACGAATCTGACCACGGGTCACGCCGGGTCAGCCTCGTTTTGATGCTGATTGCCCATCATGTGGCCAAGCTTGTTGGCTTTGGTCGCCAGGTACAGTTTGTTGTGCGGGTTGTGCCCCGTGTGCAGCGGCACGCGCTCGGCCACGGTGATGCCCATGTCGGTCAAGGCCTTGACCTTGCGCGGGTTGTTGGTCATCAGGCGCAGCGACTGCACGCCTACGTGCTCAAGCATCGGCAGGCAGATTGCGTAATCACGCTGATCGGCAGCAAAGCCCAGACGTTCGTTGGCTTCAACGGTATCGGCGCCGCCATCTTGCAGCTCGTAAGCACGGATTTTGTTCAGCAACCCGATACCACGCCCTTCCTGGCGCAAATACAGCAGCACGCCACGGCCTTCGCGAGCGATGGCCTTCAAGGCAGCTTCGAGCTGCGAGCCGCAGTCACAGCGCTGGCTGAACAGGGCATCGCCGGTCAGGCATTCAGAATGCACGCGCCCCAGCACAGGAGCGCCATCTGTCACGTCGCCCAGGCTGAGCACAACGTGTTCACGACCCGTGGCCTTCTCAAGAAAGCCATGCATGGTGAATTCGGCAAAGGGGGTCGGCAACTTGCAAGCGGCAACAAAAACGACGGGCACCTTGTGCTCCTGATCAGTTTGAGGACTGGTAATTCGCAAAGGCGACATTGTAACAGGAGGTTCCTACAGACGCTTAGGCTGAATTACCGGGGATAGATATCTAAAAGTTTGATCAGTTGTCGCAGAGCCCATAAGACTTGTGCGAGCGGGGCTTGCTCGCGATGCAGACGACTCCACGGCTCTGGCAAATTGCGGTGATACCATCGCGGGCAAGCCCGGCTCCCACAAAAAGCCCATTTGCGCATATCACGCACGAAAATGCTGATAGCCGCGCACTGCCGGGGTGATGTCCTGACCAGCCATGTCCAGCAAGCCTACACCCTGCCCTTCGACTACACGGCCGATCACGTGGATCGGCCAGCCATCTGCGAGCAGGGTCGGCAACTCAACGGCCGGCAAGGTGAACGCCAGCACATAATCGTCGCCGCCGCTCAACGCGGCTTGCTGCGCCCCCGCGTCCCCCAGGAACTCCTGCAGCGCCAGCGAGATCGGCAAGCGGTCGTTTTCGATCAGCAAACCGACCCTGGAAGCGGCTGCGATATGGCCACAGTCGGCGAGCAAACCGTCAGAGATATCCAGCGCCGAGGTGGCTTTGCCGCGCAGTGCCTGGCCCAGTGCCAGTTGCGGTTGCGGCGACCAGTAATGCGCCAGCAACGGCTCGCTGATGACCGGTTGCGCGCTGAGCTGCCCCAGCACCAGCGGCAAAGCCCCGGCGGCATTGCCCAGCTCGCCGCCCACACACAGCAAGTCGCCGGGCTGCGCGCCGCTACGTGTCAGGGCCTGCCCGTTCGGGACGCGGCCAAACACCGTGAGTGTCAGGCACAGCGGCCCCCGCGTGGTGTCGCCACCGATCAGGCGCAGGCCACAGCCTTGGGCCATCAGGTTCAAACCGCGGGCATAGGCCTGCAACCAACCGGCGTCAACCGTCGGCAAGGTCAGGGCAAGGGTAAAAGCGAGGGGTGTTGCGCCCATGGCCGCCAAATCACTGGCCGCCACCGCCAGCGAACGCTGACCGAGCAAGAAAGGGTCGCAAGGATCTGCGAAGTGCACCCCGGCTACCAGGGTGTCGGTGGAAATTGCCAGCTGTTCCCCGAAGGGAACATCCAGCAGGGCGCAGTCGTCGCCAATGCCCAGGGCAACACCCTCGCCGCCTTGCGCACAGGGCGCGGCAGCGAAGAAGTTGCGGATCAGCTCAAACTCGCCCATGGCCGACAGCGCCGTTTAGCGCTTGTAAGCCTTTACTTCAGCTTCACGCAGGCGTGGCGCCAGCTTGTCGAGCACACCGTTGACGAACTTGTGGCCGTCGGTGGAACCGAACACTTTGGCCAGCTCGATGCCTTCGTTGATCACAACGCGGTAAGGCACGTCGACACGCTTGATCAGCTCCCAGGTGGACAGGCGCAGAACGCACAGTTCAACCGGGTCGAGTTCTTCGATGGTGATGTCCAGGCACGGAACCAGGGCAGCATCGATCTCGCCTTTGTGCGCAGGCACGCCGTGCAGGATTTCACGGAAGTAGGCAGCATCAACGTCGCTGAAGTCGTTATCGACGCGGAACTGCGCTTCGATTTCGTTCAACGATTGCTTGGCCATGTGCCACTGGTACAGGGCCTGAGTCGCGAGTTGACGCGCTTCACGGCGCTTGGCGCTCTTGGAGGGTTTGCCAGCGTCCGCAGGTTTTGGATCGCGCGGGTTGAAACGATCGCTTTCGTCGGAAATCACTTGGCCTCCAACTGTGCCAACAGGCTGACCATTTCAAGGGCGGACAAGGCAGCTTCTGCGCCCTTGTTACCGGCTTTGGTGCCGGAACGCTCAATGGCTTGCTCGATCGAATCGACTGTCAGCACGCCGAATGCAACCGGCACGCCGAACTCCATGGACACCTGGGCCAGGCCCTTGGTGCATTCACCGGCAACGTATTCGAAGTGCGGAGTACCGCCACGAATCACGGCGCCCAGGGCGATGATGGCCGCATATTCGTTGCGTTGAGCAACCTTTTGCGCAACCAGCGGGATTTCAAACGCACCCGGAGCACGGATGATGGTGATGTCGCTTTCGTTCACACCGTGGCGAACCAGGGCATCAACGGCACCACTCACCAGGCTTTCGACAACAAAGCTGTTGAAACGGCCAACTACTAACGCGTAGCGACCTTTGGGGGCGATGAAGGTACCTTCGATGGTCTTCAGGGTCATTCGGTATGTCTCGTATTAAAGAGCCAGAACGCACTCGCGTGCGTTCTTTAAGGATATTGGGCCACGAATTTCGGACAGGACACGACCGGTCTTTATTCGGAGGGCACGTATTCTACAACTTCCAGATCGAAACCGGATATGGCATTGAACTTCATTGGTGAACTCATCAAGCGCATTTTGCGCACGCCGAGGTCACGAAGGATCTGCGAACCGGCACCCACGATGCTGTAAGTGGTCGGTTTTTTCACCGGCAACTGGTCAGCAGTTTCGCGGATATGCGCCAGCAATACATCGCCATCGAGCGGGTGACCCAACAGCAACACCACACCGCTGCCGGCCTCGGCCACCGCAGTCATGGCGGCGCGCAGGCTCCAGCGGCCCGGCTGCCTGACCATGAGCAGGTCGCGCAACGGGTCCATGTTATGCACACGTACCAGCGTCGGCTCTTCGGCGCAGATCTTGCCCAGGGTCAGCGCCATGTGCACGTCACCTTCAACCGAATCACGATAGGTCACCAAATTGAATTGGCCCAGTTCGCTGTCCAGCGGCTGCTCGGCAATCCGCTGAACGGTACGTTCGTGGATCATCCGGTAGTGGATCAGGTCGGCAATGGTGCCGATTTTGATCCCGTGTTCGGCGGCGAAGACTTCCAGCTCGGGGCGACGGGCCATGGTGCCGTCGTCATTCATCACTTCGCAGATCACCCCGCTTGGCTCGAAACCGGCCATGCGGGCCAGGTCGCAAGCGGCCTCGGTGTGGCCGGCGCGAGCCAGGGTACCGCCGGCCTGTGCCATCAACGGGAAGATGTGGCCCGGGCTGACGATGTCTTCGGCCTTGGCGTCTTTGGCCGCTGCGGCTTGCACGGTACGTGCGCGATCGGCCGCCGAAATGCCGGTGGTGACACCGGTGGCGGCTTCAATCGATACGGTGAACTTGGTGCCAAAGCCGGAACCGTTGCGCGGCGCCATCAGCGGCAACTTCAGCAGTTCGCAACGCTCACGGGTCATCGGCATGCAGATCAGGCCACGGGCAAAACGCGCCATGAAGTTGATGTGCTCGGCTTTGCAGCACTCGGCGGCCATGATCAGGTCGCCTTCGTTCTCGCGGTCTTCGTCATCCATCAGGATGACCATCTTGCCTTGGCGGATGTCTTCAACCAGTTCTTCGATGCTGTTGAGCGCCACGCGGCACCCCCTTAAGTCAGGATTTGAGGTAGCCGTTGGCGGCCAGAAAACTTTCGCTGATGCCACCCGAGGTCGGCTCTGCGGCTTTATCGCCCAGCAGCAGACGCTCCAGGTAGCGCGCCAGCAAATCGACTTCAAGGTTGACCCGGCGACCCGGGCGGTAGTCGCCCATGATGGTTTCGCTCAAGGTGTGCGGAATGATGGTCAGCGAGAACTCGGCGCCATTGACCGAGTTCACGGTCAGGCTGGTGCCGTCGACAGTGATCGAGCCCTTGTGGGCGATGTACTTGGCCAGCTCTTTGGGCGCGCGGATGCGGAACTCGATGGCACGGGCGTTCTCTTCACGCGAAACCACTTCGCCCACGCCATCGACGTGACCGCTCACCAGGTGACCGCCCAGACGCGTGGTCGGGGTCAGGGCTTTTTCCAGGTTGACCCGGCTGCCGCTTTTCAAGTCATTGAACGCGGTGCAATCGAGGGTCTCGCGGCTGACGTCAGCCGCAAAGCCGTTGCCCGGCAGCTCAACCGCGGTCAGGCACACGCCGTTGATCGCGATGCTGTCGCCGAGTTTGACGTCGCTCAGGTCGAGCTTGCCGGTGTCGATGGAAACCCGCACATCGCCGCCCTTTGGGGTCAGTGCGCGGATACTGCCGATGGATTCGATGATGCCGGTAAACATGGCGTTCCCCTTGAGAACAAAGCCTGCGTAAAACGAAGGCTGAGAATTATACGCTGGCTGATGGCACAGGGATGGCTGTGACTCGCCAGTCATCGCCAACCGCCCGCATTTCAGTAATTTTGAGCAAAGGCGCTTCGCTCATATGGGTCAACGGCAACTCAAGCAATGGTCGAGCAGTAGAGCCCAGAAACTTGGCGGCGATGAATATCTGATACTCATCCACCAGGCCTTGTTCGGCAAATGCTCCGGCCAGACGTGGCCCGGCCTCGACCAGTACCTCGTTGACGCCCCGTGCCGCCAGCGCGACCAGCAGCTTGCGCAAGTCCACCTGGCCGTTGGCGCCGTGGATCACCAGGCATTCAGGCCCGGTGCGGTATTGCTCGGCAGGCGGCACACAAGTGGCGACCAGCGCCGGCCCTGCCTTGAAGAACGGTGCATCCAGCGGCACTCGCAGACGCCCGTCGATCAGCACCCGCAACGGCGGACGGCTGAGCGCCAGCGCTGTCAGCTCGGGACTCAGGCCCAGCTCAGGCCCGCGCACCGTCAGCCGGGCGCCATCAGCCAGCACCGTGTCGGCGCCGGTCAATACCACGCTGGCTTGTGCCCGCAGGCGTTGCACGGCCGAACGGGCCGCCGGGCCAGTGATCCATTGGCTTTCGCCATTGGCCATCGCGGTACGGCCATCAAGGCTCATCGCCAGCTTGACCCGCACAAACGGCAGACCGTGTTCCATACGCTTGAGGAAACCCGGGTTCAGCGCCCGCGCTTCGCTTTCAAGCACGCCGCTGCGGACCTCAATCCCGGCATCGGCCAGACGCTTGAGGCCACGCCCGGCGACTTCAGGGTTGGGGTCCTGCATGGCCGCCACTACACGCGCCACGCCCGCATTGATCAGGCCCTCGGCACACGGCGGGGTATGGCCATGGTGGCTGCACGGTTCAAGCGTGACATAGGCCGTGGCACCCCGGGCCAGCTCGCCCGCCGCCCGCAAGGCGTGGACTTCGGCATGGGGCTCGCCGGTGCGCACATGCCAGCCTTCGCCGACAATCTGCCCGTCACGCACGATCACGCAACCGACACGCGGATTGGGGTGGGTGGTGTACAGCCCATTGCGCGCAAGCTCGATGGCGCGCGCCATGTAATGGGTGTCCAAAACAGATTGTTCAGTGCACTGGGTCATTCTTTTGAGGGCTCACGGGCTAGTCGGTCGATCTCTTCACGGAACTCGTTCAAATCCTGGAAGCGTCGATAGACAGAGGCAAAGCGGATATAGGCCACTTCGTCGAGCTTTTGCAGCTCGCCCATGACCAGTTCACCAACAACCAGCGATTTGACTTCACGTTCGCCGGTGGCGCGCAGTTTGTGCTTGATTCGGGCCAGCGCGGCTTCAAGACGCTCGACACTGACCGGGCGTTTTTCCAGCGCACGCTGCATGCCTGCACGCAGTTTATCTTCGTCAAAGGGCTGACGACTGCCGTCTTGCTTGATAAGGCGGGGTAACACCAACTCGGCTGTTTCAAAGGTGGTGAAACGCTCACCACAGGCCAGGCATTCGCGCCGGCGACGCACCTGATCGCCCTCGGCGACCAGACGCGAGTCGATGACTTTAGTGTCGTTGGCACCGCAGAAGGGACAGTGCATGGTGGCAGCCAACAAAAATGGGGAGCGCCATGTTAGCGCATCCCACTGGCAAGACAAGCCATAGGCTTTACGGTATACAGTCGGCCAACTATGTTTTACCCCATCCGATGGATCGACTGACCTGCTGCTGGAGCCGTGTATGCCGCTACGAACGCTTGTTTTGCTGTGTCTGGCCAGTTTGCTGGTCGCCTGTAGCAGTGAACCGCCAAAATCGGCACAACCTCAAGTGCTGACACAGCCCAAAACCGACGCCCCGGCCGACCAGGGCCCGCTACCGTCCTGGCAGCGCGAGCTCAGCGGCGTGCTGACCGGTGTTCCGGCGGGTGCCGAGGTTGAGCTGGCGATGCTGATCGTCGACGAACGCGGACGCCCACAGGGCCTGATGGCCAGCAGCAAGATCGTCGGCAATAACCAGGCGCTGCCGTTCAAGCTGCGTTTCAACCCGCAAGCCTTCCCGGCCGGTGCCCGGGTTGAATTGCGTGGCCGTGCCAGCCAGTCCGGCCAATTGATCCTGCACCTGCCTTCGCGAATTATCGGCCAGCCCGACACACAGGCTCTGGGCACTCTGGCGTTTGTCAAAGCGCCATAAGCTCACTCGGCAAGCATTGCTTGCGCCAGCGCGTCCAGACTTTATAGTTGCCACCATTTACCTGCTTTGAGACACAGAATGAACCAGCCCAAGCCTTCTTACAGCTTCGACGTAACTTCAGCAGACTTTGACAAACTGGTGGTCCAGGCTTCTTTCGATCAGCCCGTTCTGGTGGACTTCTGGGCCGAGTGGTGCGCGCCGTGCAAGGTGATGCTGCCGATCCTGGAGCAAATTGCCGAGGACTATCAGGGCGAGCTGTTGCTGGCCAAGGTCAACTGCGAAGTTGAACAGGACATCGTTGGCCGTATCGGGATTCAAAGCTTGCCAACGGTTGTGCTGTTCAAGGACGGCAAGGTGGTGGACGGGTTCCAGGAAGCACAGCCTGAATCAGCCATCCGCGCCATGCTCCTGCCCCACGTCGTCATGCCCGAAGCAGCGGTTGAAGACCCGCTGGTACAGGCTCAGGCCCTGTTTGCCGAAAGCCGTTTCGCCGACGCCGAAGCCCTTCTCAAAAGTATCCTGACCGAAGACAACACCAACGCCAAAGCCTTGATCCTGTACGGCCGCTGTCTGGCAGAGCGCGGCGAGCTGACTGAAGCGCAAGCGGTACTGGATGCGGTCAAAAGCGACGAATACAAAGCCGAGCTGGCAGGCGCCAAGGCTCAACTGACGTTCCTGCGTCAGGCGGCAGACTTGCCGGATGTAGCCGATTTGAAAACCCGCGTGGCGCAAAACCCGCAGGACGACGAAGCCGCCTACCAGCTGGCGATTCAACAATTGGCGCGCCAGCAATATGAAGGGGCGCTGGACGGGCTGCTGAAGCTGTTCACCCGCAACCGCAGCTACAACGAAGGCATCGCCCACAAGACCTTGCTGCAAGTGTTCGACCTGCTGGGCAACGACCACCCGCTGGTCACCACCTACCGTCGCAAGCTGTTTGCCGCGTTGTACTAACCCCTACCCACTGTGGGAGCGAGCCCGCTCGCGAAGGTCTCAAGAGCACTGCGGCTATCCAGTCAACACGCGTTATTTCGCGAGCAGGCTCGCTCCCGCAGAGTTAGTTTCAACCCAGCTGTAAATCGGTGAATCAGTGCCGCTGACCACCTTGACCTCGGCACAATGGCGCAGGCGAACCAGCAGGCGCTTGCCGGCGCCCGTGCTGCCGGTCAGCGCTTCAAGCTGCCCCAACAATTCAGGCCCGCTGATCTGCCCCGCATTGCGCAATAAATCTTTGGTCGTTTCCCACAGGGCATCATCCTGATTCATCGGTTTGGCAGGTGGCTGGCTGATTGTCGCCTCACTGACGTGCAACTGCGCACCCAGCTTCGCCCAATCGCTTTCATCCAGCTCTACCGTCAAATCCACCGGCCAGTCGCCGATCGTTCCGCGAATGCGCACCATCGCTCTACCCCCTACAGTTTTCTTGCCCGCATGCTCCCACGCGCCTTGCGTAACGCCAAGCACACGCGCAAACTCTCGCCCAGGTTGTTATAAGATCACATAACAAAATATTCATATAACTTGCTGGAGTCATGCTATGCGCCGTTTGCTTCTTGCTTTGCCGTTTGCCTTGTTGCCGCTGGCGATGGCTCACGCCGCCGATGATCACGACCATGAGCACGGCAGCCTGCCGCCCCATGAACATGGCGTAGGCAGTTTGAATGTGGCGCTGGACGGCCAGACGCTGGAACTGGACCTCGACGGTCCGTCCATGAATCTGGTGGGCTTTGAACACGTGGCCACGACCGACGCGGACAAAGCCAAGGTCAGTTCGGCCCGCAAACAACTGGAAAACCCGCTGGTGCTGTTCAGCATTCCAAAGGCCGCCGGCTGCATGGCTGACGAGCAAGAGCTCAAGAGCCCGCTGTTCGAATCGGCTCCCGAAGAAGGGGCAACCAAGGGCGAACACCACCATAGCGATATCGAAGCCCACTACGCTTTTACCTGCAGCCAACCGGATGCGTTGAAAGCCCTGGACCTGACCCAGTTTTTCAAGACATTCCCCGGCACGCATAAATTCAAGGTACAACTGATCGGCCCAAGTGGTCAGCAAGCGGTGGAAGTGACGGCCAAGGCACCTACGCTGAAATTCTAAACACCCGCCCCTCCTGTGGGAGCGGACTTGCTCGCGATGACGTCACTGTGATTTCACTGAAAGACCGCAGCATCTGAATCGCGAGCAAGCCCGCTCCCACAATAAATACCCCCCGATGACACAGGCGATTTCCTCCCTCCATGACCCAAGCACTTATCGAACTGAGCGACCTGAGCTTCAGCTGGCCGGGGCATCCCGTGCTGCTGGATATCCCGGACTTTCGCCTGGAACCCGGCGAAACCCTGTTTCTCAAAGGCCCAAGCGGCAGCGGTAAAACCACACTTCTGGGTTTGCTCGGCGGAGTGCAGAAAGCCAACAGCGGGACAATCCGCCTATTGGGTCAAGAGTTGGGCGAACTCGGTTCTGGTGCACGCGACCGTTTTCGTGTTGATCACACCGGCTACATCTTCCAGCAGTTCAATTTGCTGCCGTTTTTGTCGGTACGCGAGAACGTTGAGCTGCCTTGCCATTTTTCCAAACTTCGCGCCAGCCGTGCCGTGCAACGTCATGGCAGTGTCGATAAGGCAGCCCAAACCCTGCTTGCGCATCTGGGTCTCAAAGACCCGGCGCTGCTGGAACGGCGCGCTGACTCACTGTCGATTGGCCAACAGCAACGCGTTGCCGCCGCCCGCGCACTGATCGGCCAGCCCGAACTGGTCATTGCCGACGAGCCAACTTCGGCGCTGGATGCCGACGCCCGCGAAGCCTTTATCCAATTGCTGTTTACTGAATGCCGCGAGGCTGGCGCCAGCCTGTTGTTTGTCAGCCACGATCAAAGCCTGGCCCCCCTGTTCGACCGCAACCTGTCGTTGTCCGAACTCAATCGCGCCGCAACCACGGCAGAGGTCTGAGATGTATCTGTTTCGTCTAGCCCTGGCCAGCCTGGCTAACCGCCGCTTTACCGCACTGCTGACCGCCTTCGCCATCGCCCTGTCCGTGTGCCTGCTGCTGGCAGTTGAACGGGTACGCACCGAAGCTCGGGCCAGTTTTGCCAGCACCATCAGCGGCACCGACTTGATCGTTGGCGCCCGTTCAGGCTCGGTCAACCTGCTGCTGTATTCGGTGTTCCGTATCGGCAATGCCACCAACAACATTCGCTGGGACAGCTTTGAGCACTTCGCCAATAACCCGAAAGTGAAATGGGCCATTCCCATGTCCCTGGGCGACTCACATCGTGGCTACCGGGTAATGGGCACGAGCGAGGCTTACTTCGAGCACTACCAGTATGGCCATCGGCAAAACCTGCAACTGGCCAGCGGCCGTGCCTTTGCAACCGATCCTTTTGAGGTGGTACTGGGTGCCGAGGTCGCCGATGCCCTGCACTACAAACTCGGCGACAAGCTGGTACTGGCCCACGGCGTAGCGGCAATCAGCCTGGTCAAACATGACGACAAGCCGTTCACCGTGGTCGGCATTCTCAAGCGCACCGGCACCCCGGTGGACCGCACGCTGCATATCAGCCTGGGCGGCATGGAAGCGATTCATATTGACTGGCACAACGGCGTACCTGCCCGCGGGACGGGGCGTATCAGCGCCGATCAGGCACGCAACATGGACCTCACGCCACAGGCCATCACCGCATTCATGCTGGGCCTGAACAGCAAGATTTCGACCTTTGCCCTGCAGCGGGAAATCAATGAATTTCGCGGCGAACCCATGATGGCGATTTTGCCGGGCGTGGCCCTGCAGGAACTCTGGAGCTTGATGAGCACCGCGGAAAAAGCCCTGTTTGTGGTGTCGCTGTTCGTGGTGCTCACCGGGTTGATCGGCATGCTCACTGCGATTCTGACCAGCCTCAATGAACGCCGGCGCGAGATGGCGATTCTGCGCTCGGTCGGCGCCCGGCCCTGGCATATCGCAACCCTGCTGGTTTTCGAGGCACTGGCGCTGGCATTGGCCGGAGTGATCGCCGGTGTTGGTTTGCTCTATGTGTGCATCGCCGTGGCCCAGGGCTATGTGCAATCGAACTACGGGTTGTATTTACCGCTGGCATGGCCAAGTGAATATGAATGGACGCTACTCGGCGGTATTCTGGCGGCCGCCCTGTTGATGGGCTGCGTGCCTGCATGGCGCGCCTACCGACAATCGCTGGCCGATGGTCTGTCCATTCGTTTATGAGCCTACGTTTATGAAAAGGTCTGCAATGTCACGCGTGCTGCTGGCGCTGTTACTGCTGGTTGCGACGCCGCTGTGGGCAGCCGAGCCAAAAGAGCTGACCTGGTCAGAAATGATCCCGCCGGACGCACCACCTGAAGCCCCGGACATGACGCCGTTGCACGACTTGTCTCAAATGGGTGACATGGAGACCGCTCCGGCGGCGAAACAGGACTTGCCCAACGCGCCGGTAGTCCCGGCGCTGGATGGCCAGCTGATTCGTTTACCGGGGTATATCGTGCCCCTTGAAGTCAGCGAAGACGGTCGTACCACGGACTTCTTGCTGGTGCCGTACTTCGGCGCCTGCATCCACGTACCACCGCCGCCGTCAAACCAGATCGTGCATGTCACCAGCAAGGAAGGGGTCAAACTCGACGAGCTGTATCAGCCGTACTGGATCGTAGGGGCGATGCAGGTCAAGGCCAGTACCAGCGAACTGGCTGATGCGGGCTATCAGATGGATGCACAGAAGATCGTGGTGTATGAATTGCCGGAGTAAACCAGAAGCTCCTTCCCTTCTCGAGGCAAGGGAGCTTCTGGTCAACTAACGAATTTTTCACAACTTCACGATTTCATTGAGCTGGGTCAACTGAGCGGGCCGGTGTGCTCATTACCATTGGTTATATAAATTTTAAATATCCCAATGGAGCTCCCATGCACAAGTCTTTGCTCAGCGCAGCCGCCCTTGCGCTCGCTGTCGTCGCCCCTCTTGCCCAGGCACACACAGAAGGCGACATCATCCTGCGCGCCGGTGCCATCACCGTAAACCCGAAAGCCGACAGCTCCAGCGTCAAGGTTGATCAGGGCCCATTGGCGGGCACCGATCTGGGTGGCAAGGCGACCATGAGCAGCGACACGCAATTGGGCCTCAACTTTGCCTACATGATCACTGACCATGTGGGTATTGAACTGCTGGCGGCCACGCCGTTTGAGCATGACGTGAAACTCAAGGGCACGGCCCTGCCTGCGGCCAATGGCAAACTGGGCAGCCTCAAGCACCTGCCGCCAACCCTGAGCGTTGTGTACTACCCGCTGGATTCCAAGTCGGTGTTCCAGCCTTACGTCGGTGCCGGTATCAACTACACCTGGATCTATGACGAACACGTCGGCAGCAGTGCCAGCGCTGCAGGCTTCGACAATTTCAAGGCTAAAAACTCGTGGGGCATGGCCTGGCAGCTGGGTGCTGACTACATGCTGACCGACAACATCATGATCAACGCCCAGGCGCGTTATATCGATATCGATACCCGCGCCACAGTGGAAAACAACGCAGTCGCTCCCGGTACTCGCGCCAAGGTCAACGTGGATGTAGACCCATGGGTTTACATGGTGGGCCTGGGTTACAAGTTCTAAGTAGCCGGCCATAAAAAAAGGCGCCTTTGAAGGCGCCTTTTTTGTGGACGGGGTTCCTAGCGGCCAAGCAGGCGCGCCAGCCCGACACTCATTGGCGTCGTTTCGCCAAGGGTGAAGCGTTGCAACAGGCGGCTGTTGTCGGCACGCGAGTGGCGGATATCGCCGGAACGGGCCGGACCGTAGGTGACCGGTGGCAGCTCACCAACAACTTCGCCCAGGGCTTCAAGCATCTGCTTGAGGGTGGTGGCCTTGTTCAGCCCCACGTTTACCGCGCCCTCTTCAGCCTGACGGGTCTCGATCGCCTGAACCAGAATCTTCACCAGATCGCCCACGTACACAAAGTCACGGGTTTGCTCGCCATCACCAAAAATGGTGATTGGCAGGCCCTTTTCAGCACGCTCACTGAAAATGCTGATCACGCCCGAGTAAGGCGAGGATGGGTCCTGACGCGGGCCAAAGATGTTGAAAAAGCGGAAAATCACCGGTTCCAGACCGTGCTGACGACGGTAGAAATCCAGGTAGTACTCACTGGACAGCTTATCGGCCGCGTAAGGCGTCAACGGCGCTTTGGGAGTGTCTTCGACAATCGACTCACCTTCGCCGTTATTGCCATAGACCGCAGCACTGGAGGCGAAGACAACGCGCTTGATGCCCGTTTCGCGCATGGCTTCGCACACGTTCAGAGTGCCGATAAAGTTGCTCTGATGAGTACGTACCGGATCGTCCACTGATGCCTGCACCGAAGCGACCGCCGCCAGGTGAACCACTGCGCTGCAACCGGCCATGGCCTTGGCCACCAGCGCGGCATCAGCCACATCACCCTCGATCAGCTCGAGTTGCGGGTTGTCCATCGGCAGGTTGCTGCGCTTGCCAGTGGACATGTCGTCGAGAATTCGTACCGCGTAGCCCTTGGCCAACAAGGCATCCACAAGATTGGAGCCAATAAATCCGGCACCGCCGGTAATTAAAACGGGAGCATCAACCATGACGATAAAACCTGTCCAGTAAAGACGGGAGCGCCGCGCGCCATGCGCGAGGCTTGATCCCGAAGGTGTGTAGAATTTTTTTGCACGCCAGCACTGCATGCTGGGGCTCTTGCGCCGCATCCGGCCGTGCGGCATGCGCTTGGGGCGTAGGGGCTTCGATTGCCAGCGGGTGCAGGTTTCGCGCCTCGGCCAGAATCGCCTGGCCCAGCGCCAGCGACGTCGTCGCTTCATGCCCGGCGTAGTGGTAAGTACCCCAGAGCGGTGCCGCACAATCCAGCTGCTTGAGCACCGAGATAATCACACGAGCGGCGTCGTCCACCGGTGTCGGGTTGCCCCGTCGGTCATCGGCCATCAACAGCTCGCCCGGCTTTTCAGCCTGGGCCAGAAAGCGCCCCAGGATGCCATCGGGGCTGTCATCCAGTAACCAGCCAAAACGCAGCAGCACGTGTTGCGGGCAAATGGCACGCACACTCTGCTCAATTCGCCACAAGGCCTGGCCGCGGGACCCAAGCGGGACAGGTTCGTCCTTTTCGCTGTAGGCAGTCGCTCGCGAACCATCGAAAACTCGATAGCTGGAAGGTTGCAGCAAAGTGATGTTGTGGTGCTGGCACAGCTCGGCCAAACGCTCGACAGAACGCTCCTGGCCGGCAAAGCGGGCCTCGCTTACTGACTGCGCCTGGAACCAGTCGAAGTAGTACGCAAGGTTGATGACAGCATCCGGACGGGTGTCATCGAGCAGTTGCGTGAGGCTCGCAGCGTCCCAACCGTCTTGCGGTGGACGTGGGGCTAGGAAATTAATGTCTTCCTCGGCACCCAGACGAATCAGCGCCTGCCCGAGGGCATTTCCGCCGCCCAATAACATAAGGCGCATTCGCATAAGGTATGCAGGCTCAGTCTATTCAGAACGGTGATATATACCAGAAAACCAACCGTGAAAGCTGTTGATCATGTTCAAGATTGCCGCATTTTGCGGGTTTCTGCCCCTCGCGTCACTGACAAACTTTGCCCCTGCACAAAAGCCATCATTGTGCCTCTGGTGGCAGGTCCGTCAACAGCACAGTAGAGCGTTTGGCCAGCGCGGGCGCTTGCGAAGCCTCCTCCGGCTCACGCACGGGCATAAGAAAGCCCTGTGGATAATGTTGCGCGAAATGGACATCCGGTGACTTATCCACAAGCTTTTTGAGCCGATCATTGAACGCACGGCTAACCGTATTCTGCGCCCCGGACAGGGTTCGGAACTGCGCGGTAATCGTCACCCCGTCGAGGTTCATGCTGTCGACACCAAAGATTGTCAGCGAGCCCTGCAAACTCAGGCTCAGCAAAGGGTCGTCACTGATCTGGTTCCCCGCCTCGCGGATCAGAACAGTGGCTTTATCCATGTCCGTATCGTAGGTGAACTGCACTGAAAAAAATGCGTAGGCAAATTGTCGGGAATGGTTGATCACCGCCTTGATCTGGCCGAATGGCACTGAGTGCACAAAGCCACGCGAGTCCCGCAGACGCAGGGTACGAATGGTCAGCCCCTCTACAGTCCCCGCGTGGGCGGAGTCGATCACCACCCAGTCGCCGACCGAGATGGTGTCTTCAACGATGATAAATAAGCCGGTAATCACATCTTGCACCAACTGCTGAGAACCAAAGCCGATTGCCAGGCCGATAACCCCGGCACCCGCCAGGAAGGGAGCAACGTTCACCCCCAGATTGGCCATGGTGGTGATAGTGCAGATCACCACCAGAACCACCTTAATGGCATTGCGCGTCAACGGCAGGATGGTTTTGATCCGCGTGCTGGGTTCGTGGGTACCACGCCGATTGGTGGTTGGCTCCAGCGCTTGCTGAATGGCCGTGTCGAGCACGACCCACGTAAACCATGTCACCAGAAAAATCAGCAGGATGTGGCCCAGTGAATCGCTGATCACCTTGCCGGTGCTGCTGTCTGAAGCAAAAGCCAGCAACGAAAAACCCCAGATTTTCGCCAGTAGCTCAATAAAGGTCACCGCCAGGGCAATCCGCAGCAATGCGTAAACCACATTGATAAGACGTTCTTTATAGGCGCCGGAGCTTTGCACTTTCGTGCGGAATGTATGGTGCAGGATCGTACTCAAAAATACCGTGCCAATCAGCAATCCGGACGTCAGCAACGCATTGCGCAATGCGCGCTCACTGCCCTCGCCCACGCCCAGCAGGTTGAGTGCCGTTGCCAGCAACATCAGCAAAAGTGGCCAGTACCAGAGCACCGAAAAAATGCGCAGTGACTCTTGCAAAGCCGGCTGCCCAAGACGCTGGGCCAAGGCCCGGTTGCGAATCAGCTGCGCGACAGGGCGACGTAGCCGGACGGCCAGGCAGGCAAAAATGATGCAAGCCACCAATCCTGAAAAAACCGAGAGACAGCTCGCAATGTTGCCGCCAATTTCCTGCGTGATTTGCGGGCTGTTCATGGCGTCACTCAAGGCCGCCAGAAAACCGACCATAAACAGCGGGCGCATGGCGTACTCGCGAATAATCCGGACTGCGCGCCGCTTGTGTCCCACCTCAAATATCGCATTCAGTGACAGCACCAGCGCCGAGCAAAACACCCCGCCGCTACTGGCATACGACAGGCTGAGCGCCAGCGAACGCCCAAGGGTGTCGTTAAGGAAACGACTGACATACAGCGTGAACAACAGGCTCACCAGTGCTGGCAACAGATAGGGCAACCCGTAGCCGATGAGTGCTTGCGCCCGCGCTCGACTGCTTATATGACGATTCTTGCCCAGGTAACTCGCCAGCCAACGCCCCGCCAGCATTAGCCCGGCGAAAGCGCCCGACCAAATAATGGACAACAGGAGAAAATCCCCCAACCCGCTCCACGAGGGATGAGTCGATGCCTGTACCACCAGCTCCCCGACTTCTTCTGCAGCCCGCTTGCTGCGCAAGTTCCAGGCACCTAACTGATGCACGCTCGAATCCAGCTGATTCTGTACCTCATCCATGCCCGCACCCAAGGCACCGAGCAAGCCACCATCGACCAGCACCGGTGGCTTACCGTTGGACTCTTCGGCTTTCATGATGGAGGCCAGCGTAGGCGCGGCCTGAAGAATACCGTTGCCTGATAACAACAGGATGAAGAGCAAAATCGCAGCTTTGAATTTGAGCAAACCCGGGGATCCTTCTGGACAAGTCTTGCGAGCAAATCGCAACGAACCGAAAAACTCGATTGGCAACTCAATGCGCATTTCCCGGTACAGCGTAGTCAATCCTCCGATGAACCCCGCACCTTCGTGCGAAAACTCTCTCATACGTGACGCAAACGAACCCTGCCACGGATCAACCTTGCCCTTGTGCCCCAAAAGTCACGGCACAAAAAAGGCCCGGCGCTGAATCAGCGGCGGGCCCTCCTGGGTGTTGCGATGCAGCTCGAAAGCTACCTGTCAGAACGGGATATCGTCATCGAAGCTGTCGAAATCCGGAGCAGGTTGCGGTGCCTGCTGTTGCGGCGCGGGACGCGACTCGCGTTGTGGTTGCTGTTGCTGCTGCTGCGGCGCAGGGCGTTGAGCCTGCTGACGCGGAGCGGACTGCTGTTGCTGGTAGTTGTTGCCACCGCCCTGGTTTTGCTGATCGCCCTGTGGACGACCGCCCAGAAGCTGCATGGTGCCTTGCATGTCGACCACGATTTCGGTGGTGTAACGCTTGATACCGTCTTTTTCCCACTCACGGGTCTGCAGCTTGCCTTCGATGTACACCTGCGAACCCTTGCGCAGGTATTCGCCGGCGATTTCGGCAACCTTGCCGAACATCGATACACGGTGCCATTCAGTCTTTTCGACTTTTTGACCGGTTTGCTTGTCAGTCCACTGTTCGCTGGTTGCCAGACTCAGGTTGGTCACGGCATTACCGTTAGGCAAGTAGCGAACTTCGGGATCCTGGCCGCACGTGCCGACCAATATAACTTTGTTAACCCCACGGGCCATAACGTTCTCCTAGGCTTCGCACGTCGGCGCTGGGTTAACCAACTGCTCGAGTGTCGCGCGATCCAATAGTTCGGTGTCCAATTTGATATAAATTGCAGCTTCCTCAGCCACAATCACTGCATCTGTAACGCCAGCAACTGCCTTCAAACGCTCGGTCAGACCTGCTTCGCGAAGCGCCTCAGGCGATAACGGCAAGCGCAGGCTGGTTACATATGGTGGTTCGCGCATGGTAACAGCAAAGGCCAGCCAGAGTGCAGCCAGACCTGCGCCTCCAAGGAACACAACCGACAAACCGCCATGCTGGAATAACCAGCCGCCGAGTATGCCGCCCAGTGCCGAACCGAGGAATTGGCTGGTGGAATAAACCCCCATTGCCGTGCCCTTGCCACCTGCCGGTGACACTTTGCTGATCAGCGAAGGCAATGACGCCTCCAGCAGGTTGAACGCGGTGAAAAACACCACAGTGCCGATCACCAATGCGCGCAAGCTGTCGCCGAACTGCCAGAAGAATAGCTCAGTGAGCATCAACGTCGCGACGGAACCGAGTAAAACTCGTTTCATTTTGCGTTTCTTTTCGCCATAGATAATGAACGGGATCATGGCGAAGAAAGAAATCAGCAGCGCGGTCAGGTACACCCACCAGTGCTGCTCTTTAGGCAGTCCGGCTTTTTCCACCAGCGCCAGCGGTAAAGCGATGAAGCTCGACATCAACATGGCATGTAGCACAAAAATGCCAAGGTCCAGACGCAGCAGGTCGGGATGGCGCAAGGTCGGCAACAGGGCCTGCCTGGCCACGCCAGACTCTCGATGCTGCAAGGTACCGGTCGAGCGCGGCACCATGAACATCACGATCACGATCCCCACCAGCGCCATTGCGCCCGTCGCCAGGAACAGCCCCGACAACCCGAAAGCACGGGTCAGCAACGGCCCCACAACCATCGCTACGGCAAACGACAATCCAATGGTCATGCCGATCATTGCCATGGCTTTGGTGCGATGCTGTTCGCGGGTGAGGTCTGAAAGCAGTGCCATGACAGCAGCAGAAATCGCACCTGCACCTTGCAGGATACGTCCGGCAATAACGCCCCAAATCGAATCGGAGTTGGCCGCCAGAACACTGCCCAAGGCGAAGACAATCAACCCCAGGTAGATCACGGGACGCCGACCGATGCGGTCGGAAATCATGCCGAACGGAATCTGGAAAAACGCCTGGGTCAGGCCATAAGCGCCAATTGCCAGACCAATCAGGGCCGGGGTCGCACCGGCGAGGTCCATCCCATAGGTTGCCAGCACCGGCAACACCATAAACATGCCTAGCATACGGAAGGCGAACACCAGGGCCAGACCGCTTGCTGCTCGGGTCTCGCTGCCACTCATGCGTTCGCTGTGGGGATCGTGCATGGAAAAACCTCATGTGAACCGGCGGCGATTCTACCAGTCCCATCGAGTAACAGCACACACACGAGAGAAGCGCGACGCTTTGTCACGCAAAAGTTATAAAGGCTGCTTGAATGACATCGTGCCATCAAGGGCCTGCACAGCTTTCGCACAGATCCGTATACTCATTCGTTTATGTTATGCCCGCCAAGCGAGGCCGCAGTGGACAAGATCCTGATACGTGGGGCACGAACCCACAACTTGAAGAACATCGACCTGACCCTGCCAAGGGACAAACTGATCGTCATCACCGGACTGTCTGGCTCCGGCAAATCATCCCTGGCGTTTGACACGTTGTATGCCGAAGGTCAGCGGCGTTATGTCGAGTCGCTGTCAGCCTATGCCCGGCAGTTCCTGTCGATGATGGAAAAGCCTGACGTCGATACCATCGAAGGCCTGTCGCCCGCGATTTCCATCGAGCAGAAATCGACCTCGCATAACCCGCGATCCACGGTCGGCACCATCACCGAAATTTACGATTACCTGCGCCTGCTGTATGCCCGCGTAGGTATCCCCCGCTGCCCGGATCACGATATCCCTCTGGAAGCCCAGACCGTCAGCCAAATGGTCGACCTGGTGCTGGCGCAGCCTGAAGGCAGCAAGCTAATGCTGCTGGCACCGGTGATTCGCGAGCGCAAGGGTGAGCATCTTTCTGTATTTGAAGAGCTGCGCGCACAGGGCTTTGTGCGGGCCCGGGTCAACGGCAAGCTCTGCGAGCTGGACGAACTGCCTAAACTCGACAAGCAGAAGAAGCACACCATTGATGTGGTGGTCGACCGCTTTAAAGTGCGTGCCGACCTGCAACAGCGCCTGGCCGAGTCATTCGAGACCGCACTGAAACTGGCCGACGGCATTGCCCTGGTCGCACCGATGGACGACGAGCCTGGCGAAGAGATGATTTTCTCCGCGCGCTTCGCCTGCCCGATTTGTGGCCACGCAATCAGCGAGCTGGAACCCAAGCTGTTTTCCTTCAACAACCCGGCTGGCGCCTGCCCGACCTGTGACGGACTGGGGGTTAAGCAGTTTTTCGACATCAAGCGCCTGGTCAATGGTGAGTTGACGCTGGCCGAAGGCGCGATACGTGGCTGGGACCGGCGCAATGTTTATTACTTCCAGATGCTCGGGGCGCTGGCCAAGCATTACGATTTCAGTCTTGAAGTGCCGTTCAGCGAGCTTGCGGCCGACAAGCAAAAGGTCATCCTGTACGGCAGCGGCACGCAAAATGTTGATTTCCGCTATCTGAATGATCGCGGTGACATCGTGAAGCGGGCGCATCCATTTGAAGGCATCGTCCCCAACCTTGAGCGCCGTTATCGCGAAACCGAGTCGGCCACGGTACGCGAGGAACTGGCCAAGTTCCTGAGCACACAGGCCTGCCCGGATTGCCGCGGCACCCGCTTGCGTCGCGAAGCCCGCCATGTGTGGGTCGGTGAAAAAACCCTGCCGGCCGTGACCAATATGCCTATTGGTGATGCCACTGAGTACTTCAGCACCCTGAGCCTGACCGGGCGTCGTGGCGAAATTGCGGACAAGATCCTCAAGGAAATTCGCGAGCGCCTGCAGTTCCTGGTGAATGTGGGGCTGGACTATCTGTCACTGGATCGCAGCGCCGACACCCTGTCTGGCGGTGAAGCCCAGCGTATTCGTCTGGCCAGCCAGATTGGCGCAGGCCTGGTGGGAGTGCTGTACATCCTCGACGAGCCCTCCATTGGCCTGCACCAGCGTGATAACGATCGCTTGCTGGGCACCCTCAAGCATCTGCGCGATATCGGCAACACGGTAATCGTGGTGGAGCACGACGAGGATGCCATTCGACTGGCCGATTATGTGGTTGATATCGGCCCCGGTGCAGGTGTGCATGGCGGCCATATCGTCGCCCAGGGCACGCCGGCCGAGGTGATGGCGCACCCTGACTCACTGACCGGCAAGTACCTGTCGGGCCGGGTGAAGATTCCTGTTCCGGCCAAGCGCACGCCACGCAACAAGAAACTGACGCTGTCGCTCAAAGGCGCACGCGGCAATAACTTGCGCAATGTGGATCTGGAAATCCCACTGGGGCTGCTGACCTGCGTGACAGGGGTTTCTGGCTCGGGCAAATCGACACTGATCAACAACACGCTCTACCCGCTCAGCGCTACGGCACTGAACGGTGCAACCACCCTCGAAGCCGCGGCCCACGACAGCATCAAAGGGCTTGAGCACCTGGACAAGGTCGTGGACATCGACCAGAGCCCGATTGGCCGTACGCCTCGCTCCAACCCTGCGACTTACACCGGGCTGTTTACTCCGATACGCGAGTTGTTTTCCGGCGTGCCCGAATCCCGCTCACGGGGCTATGGCCCGGGACGTTTCTCCTTCAACGTGAAGGGCGGACGTTGCGAAGCCTGTCAGGGCGATGGCTTGATCAAGGTAGAAATGCACTTTCTGCCGGACATCTACGTGCCTTGCGATGTGTGCAAGAGCAAGCGCTATAACCGTGAGACCCTTGAGATCAAGTACAAGGGCAAGAACATCCATGAAGTGCTGGAGATGACCATCGAAGAAGCTCGTGTGTTCTTCGATGCCGTACCTGCATTGGCGCGCAAACTGCAAACGCTGATGGATGTAGGTCTGTCGTACATCAAGCTGGGACAGTCCGCCACGACACTGTCAGGCGGAGAGGCACAACGGGTGAAGTTGTCCCGCGAACTGTCCAAGCGTGATACCGGCAAGACACTCTATATCCTCGATGAACCTACAACCGGTTTGCACTTTGCTGATATCCAGCAGTTGCTGGATGTGCTGCATCGACTGCGCGATCACGGCAATACCGTAGTGGTGATCGAGCACAACCTGGACGTGATCAAGACCGCTGACTGGTTGGTGGATCTTGGACCTGAAGGCGGCTCCAAAGGTGGGCAGATCATTGCAACCGGCACACCGGAAGAAGTGGCCGAGATGAGCCAATCCCATACCGGCTTCTATCTGAAGCCACTGCTGATACGCGACAGGGATTAAATCGCGCTACGAAAAAGCCCCTGCCATCGAGAGATAGCAGGGGCTTTTTAGTGTTCGCTGATATTCGCTCTTACCTGTGGCCACGTGACTACAGATTTCGAACCTAAATCAGAACTGAG
Source organism: Pseudomonas sp. B424 (assembly GCF_055408345.1). Taxonomy (NCBI): domain Bacteria; kingdom Pseudomonadati; phylum Pseudomonadota; class Gammaproteobacteria; order Pseudomonadales; family Pseudomonadaceae; genus Pseudomonas; species Pseudomonas sp. B424. The sequence continues at coordinate 116,579 of NZ_JBUZTL010000010.1, forward strand.
ATTGCAGGTAGTTCTGCAGACCGATGGTTTTGATCAGACCCAACTGCTTCTCGAGCCAGTAGGTGTGATCCTCTTCGGTGTCTGCCAGCTGAATACGCAGCATGTCGCGGCTCACGTAGTCTTTGTGCAACTCACACAGCGCGATGCCTTTGCACAGCGCCGCACGCACCTTGTACTCAAGGCGCAGGTCTGCAGCGAACATCTCAGGCACAGTGGTGCCCACATCCAGGTCATCCGGGCGCATGCGCGGAGTGCCTTCCAGCATCAGAATCCGGCGCATCAATGCATCAGCGTGTTGTGCCTCTTCTTCCATCTCGTGATTGATGCGTTCGTACAGCTTGGTAAATCCCCAGTCCTCGTACATGCGGGAATGGACAAAATATTGGTCACGTGCAGCCAGCTCGCCGGTGAGCAACGTGTTGAGGTAATCGATTACGTCCGGGTGCCCTTGCATTGCCGCACATCTCCCTGCTTGAAAGCCTCTAGTTTGAACCAAGCTGACTGAGAGGTCACGACTCAATCGCTATAAAATCCTGCATTTGTAGAGAAAACAGACCTAAATAACGCAAAAACCGCCCTATTGAGGGCGGTTCTGCTTCTCACTTAGACTTACTTAGCCATTACACCCAACGCTTTGGCGACACCGTCACCGTAAGCCTGATCGGCGTTGTAGAAGTGTTGCAGCTGACGCTGCACAACATCGTCCGAAACCCCGCCCATGGCGCCTGCAATGTTGTTGATCAACAGGGCCTTCTGCTCGTCATTCATCAGGCGGAACAGCGCACCGGCGTGACTGTAGTAATCGCTGTCAACGCGATGATCGTAGCGATCAGCAGCACCACTGAGAGCCAAAGGTGGCTCAGCGTACTGTGGCGCTTGTTTTGGCGCATCAGCGAAGCTGTTGGGCTCATAGTTCGGCGCAGCACCACCATTGTTGCCAAAAGCCATCGCGCCATCACGCTGATAGTTATGCACAGGCACCCGCGGTGCGTTGATAGGCAGGTGCTGGTGGTTAGTGCCTACACGGTAACGATGGGCATCCGCGTAAGCGAACACGCGGCCTTGCAGCATGCGGTCAGGAGACAGACCGACACCCGGGACCATATTGCTGGGGCCAAACGCAGCTTGCTCGACTTCGGCGAAGTAATTAAGCGGATTGCGGTTCAACTCCAGCTCACCGATTTCAATCAACGGGAACTCTTTCTGCGACCAGGTCTTGGTCACGTCAAACGGGTTTTCGTAATGAGCCGCCGCTTGCGCTTCAGTCATGATCTGCATGCAGACGCGCCATTTCGGGAAGTCACCACGCTCAATGGCACCAAACAGGTCGCGTTGAGCATAGTCCGGATCAGTACCGGCAAGACGTGCCGCTTCAGCCGGGGGAAGATTCTTGATGCCTTGCTTGGTTTTGTAGTGCCACTTGACCCAGTGACGCTCACCCGCAGCGTTGATCAGGCTATAGGTGTGGCTGCCGAAACCGTGCATATGGCGGTAGCCATCAGGAATCCCGCGATCAGAAAACAGGATCGTGACCTGGTGCAGGGACTCAGGCGAGTGCGACCAGAAATCCCACATCATCTGCGCACTTTTCAGGTTGCTTTGCGGCAGACGTTTTTGGGTGTGGATAAAATCCGGAAATTTCAGCGGGTCTCGAATAAAGAACACAGGCGTGTTATTGCCCACGATGTCCCAGTTGCCTTCTTCGGTATAAAACTTGAGTGCAAAACCACGAGGGTCGCGCTCGGTGTCTGCCGAACCGCGCTCACCACCTACTGTTGAGAAGCGTAAAAAGGTCGGAGTTTGCTTGCCGATGGTGTCAAACAGCTTGGCACTGCTGTATTGAGCCATGTCGCGGGTCAACGTAAAGGTACCGTGGGCGCCTGAGCCTTTGGCGTGCACACGACGCTCTGGAATGTTTTCGCGGTTAAAGTGCGCGAGCTTTTCAATCAGGTGAAAATCTTCGAGCAACAAGGGGCCACGAGGCCCGGCCGATCGGGAGTTCTGGTTATCAGCAACAGGTGCGCCGCTGGCGGTCGTAAGCGTTTTGGTCTGGCTCATGCTATTCCTTCCTCAGTCAGTCTTGATGCTGCCGGCTAATCGGCTGAGAGGGAGTATTGACCATGAATCTTATATGGGCAAATGCATTAATTGATCATCATCAATAGATATTACTAATAATACAGACACAAAAAACCGGGCACTAGGCCCGGTTCTTTGTAGAGACTGACGTCTTACTCAGCGGATACAGCTTCACCGCCAACTGGACGATCAACCAACTCGACGTACGCCATAGGCGCGTTGTCGCCAGCACGGAAACCGCACTTGAGGATGCGCAGGTAGCCACCCTCACGAGTTGCATAACGCTTGCCCAGATCGTTGAACAGCTTACCAACGATGGCTTTCGAACGCGTACGGTCGAAGGCCAGACGGCGGTTAGCCAGACAATCATTCTTGGCCAGAGTAATCAGCGGCTCAGCAACGCGACGCAATTCTTTGGCTTTCGGCAGAGTCGTTTTGATCAGCTCGTGCTCAAACAACGACACTGCCATGTTTTGAAACATAGCCTTGCGGTGGGAGCTAGTGCGGCTCAGGTGACGACCACTTTTACGATGACGCATGGTTCATTCCTTACCAAACACAACGTTCGGTGATTACGACGATCAGGCAGTCGCCTTGTCGTCCTTCTTAAGACTTGCAGGCGGCCAGTTGTCGAGGCGCATGCCGAGGGACAGACCACGGGAGGCCAGAACGTCCTTGATTTCAGTCAAGGATTTCTTGCCCAGGTTCGGAGTCTTCAACAGTTCTACTTCGGTACGCTGAATCAGATCACCGATGTAGTAAATGTTCTCCGCCTTAAGGCAGTTGGCCGAACGCACGGTCAGTTCCAGATCGTCAACCGGACGAAGCAGGATCGGATCGATCTCGTCTTCCTGTTCGATTACCACTGGCTCGCTGTCACCTTTGAGGTCGACGAATGCAGCCAACTGCTGTTGCAGAATGGTTGCAGCACGACGAATGGCCTCTTCAGGATCCAGTGTACCGTTGGTTTCCAGATCAATAACCAGCTTGTCCAGGTTAGTACGCTGCTCGACACGGGCGTTTTCCACCACGTATGCGATACGGCGAACCGGGCTGAACGAAGAGTCAAGCTGCAAGCGACCGATGCTGCGGCTTTCGTCTTCATCGCTCTGACGCGAGTCTGCTGGTTCATAACCACGACCACGAGCTACAGTGAGCTTCATGTTCAAGGCGCCGTTAGACGCCAGGTTGGCGATTACGTGATCGGGATTAACGATCTCGACATCATGATCCAGCTGAATATCGGCAGCGGTAACCACCCCCGAACCCTTCTTCGACAAGGTCAGCGTAACTTCGTCACGGCCGTGCAGCTTGATAGCCAGACCTTTAAGGTTCAACAGGATTTCAATTACGTCTTCCTGTACACCTTCGATGGCGCTGTACTCGTGGAGCACACCGTCAATCTCGGCCTCGACTACTGCACAGCCTGGCATTGAGGACAACAGGATGCGGCGCAGCGCGTTGCCCAGGGTGTGGCCAAAACCACGCTCGAGAGGCTCGAGTGTGATTTTAGCGCGGGTTGGACTGACAACTTGCACATCAATATGGCGAGGTGTCAGGAACTCATTTACCGAAATCTGCATGGATGCACCTATTTTCTAGCCCTTACTTGGAGTAGAGCTCGACAATCAGGCTTTCGTTGATGTCGGCGGACAGATCACTGCGAGCAGGAACGTTCTTGAAAACGCCCGACTTCTTCTCAGTGTCTACTTCTACCCATTCTACGCGGCCACGTTGGGCACACAGATCGAGAGCTTGGACAATGCGAAGCTGGTTCTTTGCTTTCTCGCGAATAGCGACCACGTCACCAGCACGAACCTGGTACGACGGAACGTTTACGGTTTGACCGTTAACGCTGATCGACTTGTGCGATACCAACTGACGAGATTCGGCACGAGTAGAACCGAAACCCATACGGTATACGACGTTATCCAGGCGGCATTCGAGCAGTTGCAACAGGTTTTCGCCAGTTGCACCTTTCTTGCCAGCAGCTTGTTTGTAGTAGCCGCTGAACTGGCGCTCGAGAACGCCGTAGATACGACGGACCTTCTGCTTTTCACGCAGTTGGGTACCGTAGTCGGATTGGCGACCGCGGCGTTGGCCGTGGATGCCTGGAGCAGCTTCAATATTGCACTTCGATTCGATAGCGCGCACACCACTCTTCAGGAAGAGATCGGTGCCTTCACGACGTGCCAGTTTGCATTTTGGACCAATGTAACGAGCCATTCTTTACAGTCTCCTGGATTACACGCGGCGCTTCTTCGGCGGACGGCACCCGTTGTGCGGGATTGGCGTCACGTCGGTGATGCTGGCGATCTTATAGCCACAGCCGTTCAAAGCACGGACAGCGGACTCACGACCTGGACCTGGACCTTTAACGTTAACGTCAAGGTTTTTCAGGCCATATTCCAGCGCAGCTTGGCCAGCACGTTCAGCAGCTACTTGAGCAGCGAACGGGGTGGACTTGCGAGAACCGCGGAAACCCGAACCACCGGAGGTAGCCCAAGAAAGCGCGTTACCCTGACGGTCGGTGATGGTCACGATTGTGTTGTTGAAAGACGCGTGGATGTGGGCGATGCCATCAACCACTGTCTTTTTGACTTTTTTACGAGGACGAGCAGCAGGTTTTGCCATGACTAGATTCCTGTCGATTCGCTGGTGCGATTACTTGCGGATCGGCTTACGCGGACCTTTGCGAGTACGCGCGTTGGTCTTGGTACGCTGACCGCGTACTGGAAGACCACGACGATGGCGCAGACCGCGGTAGCAGCCCAAATCCATCAAGCGTTTGATTTTCATGTTGACTTCACGACGCAGGTCACCTTCAGTGGTGAACTTTGCCACTTCGCCACGCAGCAACTCAATCTGCTCGTCGCTCAGATCCTTGATCTTAGCGGCTGGGTTTACCCCAGTCTCTGCGCAAATTTTCTGCGCAGTAGTGCGACCAACACCAAAGATGTAGGTCAGCGAGATAACAGTGTGCTTGTTATCTGGAATGTTAACGCCTGCAATACGGGCCATTCAGTGGGACTCCAATTGACAGCTACCTACGCCCCGGAAGCCAAGAAATAGGGCGCGAGATAATATCGCTGTAATAACAAATAATCAACCCAGCAGCGCACTAGCTGCTGGGCTTCAAACAGATCACACTCAGCCTTGGCGCTGTTTGTGACGTGGTTCCGCGCTGCAAATTACCCGAACAACACCTTCGCGGCGAATAATCTTGCAGTTACGGCACAGCTTTTTCACCGATGCACGAACTTTCATCACCAACTCCTCTCACCTTACGGGGTAGTACTTCAGCGAAGCATGCCGCTGCCGTAGCCCTTCAGGTTGGCTTTCTTCATCAGGGATTCGTACTGGTGCGAAACGAGGTGCGATTGTACTTGGGACATGAAGTCCATAACAACCACGACCACGATCAGCAACGAGGTCCCGCCAAGGTAGAACGGAACGTTTGCCGCAACCACCAGGAACTGGGGCAACAGACATACGGCCGTCATATAAAGAGCACCGAACAGAGTCAAACGAGTCAAAACGCCATCAATATAGCGTGCCGACTGCTCGCCTGGACGGATACCCGGAATAAAGGCACCGGACTTCTTCAGGTTTTCCGCTACGTCTTTCGGATTGAACATCAACGCCGTATAGAAGAAGCAGAAGAAAATAATCCCTGCACTAAACAGCAGAATATTCAACGGCTGACCAGGAGCGATCGACTGCGAGATGTCCTGCAACCAGCCCATACCTTCAGACTGACCGAACCAGGCACCCAGCGAAGCCGGGAACAGCAAAATGCTGCTCGCAAAAATAGCCGGGATAACACCGGCCATATTCACTTTCAGCGGTAGGTGGCTAGTCTGCGCAGCAAAAACCTTGCGGCCCTGCTGACGCTTAGCGTAGTGAACAGCAATACGACGCTGACCACGCTCAATGAACACCACAAAACCGATAATCGCTACTGCCAGCAAACCGATAGCAACCAGGGCAAAGATATTGATATCACCCTGACGCGCAGACTCGAAAGACTGCCCTATTGCTCTCGGAAGACCGGCGACGATACCCGAAAAAATCAACATCGAGATACCGTTGCCAACACCACGCTCAGTAATCTGCTCACCCAGCCACATCATGAACATTGCACCGGCCACAAAAGTGGTCACTGCAACGAAATGGAAGCCCAGGTCACCAGTGAACGCTACGCCTTGCCCTGCCAGACCAATGGACATGCCAATAGCCTGAACCAGAGCAAGAGCGACAGTGAGGTAGCGGGTGTACTGGCTTATCTTGCGACGTCCAGCTTCACCTTCCTTCTTCAACTGCTCCAGCTGCGGGCTGACAGCGGACATAAGCTGCATGATGATCGATGCCGAAATGTACGGCATGATCCCCAGCGCAAAAATACTCATCCGCTCCAGCGCGCCGCCGGAAAACATGTTGAACAAGCTAAGTATGGTCCCCTCATTCTGTCGAAACAGGTCCGCCAGCCGGTCCGGGTTGATACCAGGAACTGGGATGTGTGCGCCTATCCGGTAGACGATAATCGCCAGGAATAGAAAACGCAGTCGAGCCCAGAGCTCGGATAACCCGCCTTTGCTGAGCGCTGAGAGAGCACCTTGCTTAGCCATTTATTCCTCGAACTTGCCGCCAGCTGCTTCGATAGCCGAACGCGCACCTTTGGTGGCGCCGATTCCCTTGCCGATTGTGACAGCGCGAGTAACTTCACCGGACAGCATGATTTTCACACGCAGCACGTTGACGTTGATCACGTTGGCATCTTTCAGGGTCTGCACAGTTACGATGTCGCCTGCCACTTTAGCCAGCTCGGACAAACGCACTTCTGCGCGATCCATGGCTTTCAGGGAAACGAAACCGAACTTAGGCAGACGGCGATGCAGCGGCTGTTGACCGCCTTCAAAGCCTGGAGCAATAGTGCCACCGGAACGGGAGGACTGACCTTTGTGACCACGGCCACCAGTCTTGCCCAAACCACTACCGATACCACGGCCCGGACGATGCTTTTCGCGACGGGAACCCGGCGCTGGACTCAGATCATTGAGTTTCATCGATTAACCCTCTACACGCAGCATGTAGTAAGCCTTGTTGATCATCCCGCGATTCTCGGGAGTATCAAGTACTTCTACAGTGTGACCGATGCGACGCAGACCCAGACCCTTAATGCACAATTTGTGATTAGGGATACGGCCGGTCATGCTTTTGATCAGCGTTACTTTAACGGTAGCCATGATCAGAAGATCTCCTTGACGCTTTTGCCACGCTTAGCAGCAATAGATTCAGGAGATTGCATAGCTTTCAAACCTTTGAAAGTGGCGTGAACCACGTTTACCGGGTTAGTCGAGCCATAGCACTTGGCCAGTACGTTCTGAACACCAGCAACTTCGAGGACAGCACGCATAGCGCCGCCAGCGATGATACCGGTACCTTCAGAAGCAGGCTGCATGTAAACCTTGGAAGCGCCGTGGGCGGATTTCATGGCGTACTGCAGAGTGGTACCGTTAAGGTCCACTTGAATCATGTTGCGGCGAGCAGCTTCCATTGCCTTCTGGATCGCAGCAGGCACTTCACGTGACTTGCCACGGCCGAAGCCAACGCGCCCTTTACCATCACCAACCACGGTCAACGCGGTGAAAGTGAAGATACGGCCGCCTTTAACGGTTTTGGCTACGCGGTTAACTTGAACCAGCTTCTCAATGTAGCCTTCGTCGCGCTTTTGGTCGTTATTTGACATAACTTAGAACTCCAGCCCAGCTTCACGAGCAGCCTCAGCCAGCGCTTTCACGCGGCCGTGGTACTTGAAGCCAGAGCGGTCGAAAGCCACCTGCGAGACGCCAGCGGCTTTTGCACGCGTAGCGACCAGCTGGCCAACCTTTGTGGCCGCGTCGATGTTGCCAGTGGCAGCATCACGCAGTTCTTTGTCCAAAGTCGAGGCGCTTGCCAGGACTTTGCTGCCGTCGGCCGAGATGACCTGGGCGTATATATGCTGAGACGAGCGGAACACGCAGAGACGCACGACTTCTAATTCGTGCATTTTCAGACGTGCTTTGCGAGCGCGACGCAGTCGAGTAACTTTTTTGTCGGTCATTTGCTATGCCCTACTTCTTCTTGGCTTCTTTACGACGGACGACTTCGTCCGCGTAACGTACACCCTTACCTTTATAAGGCTCTGGTGGACGGAAACCGCGGATCTCAGCGGCCACCTGACCTACCAGTTGCTTATCGATGCCCTTGATCAGGATATCGGTTTGGCTTGGGGTCTCAGCGGTGATGCCTTCCGGCAATTCGTAATCCACTGGGTGCGAGAAGCCAAGAGCCAGGTTCAGCACTGTGCCTTTTGCTTGCGCTTTGTAACCAACACCGACCAGCTGGAGCTTGCGCTCGAAGCCTTGGCTTACGCCTTGGACCATGTTGTTTACCAACGCACGAGTGGTACCAGCCATTGCGCGAGTTTGTTGATCGCCATTGCGAGCAGCGAAACGCAGCTCACCAGCTTCTTCAACGATCTCAACGGACGAATGGATGTTCAGTTCTAGAGTGCCCTTGGCACCCTTCACCGAAAGCTGTTGGCCGGCGAATTTTACTTCGACACCAGCTGGCAGCTTAACGGGGTTCTTAGCGACGCGTGACATGCTTATCCCCCCTTAGAACACAGTGCAAAGAACTTCGCCGCCGACACCGGCAGCGCGCGCAGCACGATCCGTCATCACACCTTTGCTGGTGGAGACGATAGACACACCGAGACCGCCACGAACTTTAGGCAGATCTTCGGAGGACTTGTACTGACGCAGGCCTGGACGGCTAACGCGCTTAACTTCTTCGATAACCGAACGGCCTTCGAAGTACTTCAGCTCGATAGACAGCAGTGGTTTGATTTCGCTGCTGATCTGATAATCCGCGATGTAACCTTCGTCTTTGAGAACTTTGGCTACAGCTACCTTCAACGTGGAAGATGGCATGCTTACGACGGACTTTTCAGCCATCTGGGCATTACGGATTCGAGTTAGCATGTCCGCTAACGGGTCCTGCATACTCATGGGCTAGACGCTCCTGATACAAAAAGAATTAGCCTTGCGGCTACAACTGTCGCCGAGTGACTCAATGCTTAAAAAGCACGGGCTCAGGCGAGCCGGTCATTCTAGACATACGCCAGAAATGAATCAAGCCCCAATAGGGGCTTGATTCATATTCAAGGTCACCGGCTGTCAGGATCTTACAACCCTGACAGGGGTAACTTTGCCTGTGCGCCTTACCAGCTGGCTTTAACCAGACCTGGTACGTCACCGCGCATTGCTGCTTCACGCAATTTGTTACGGCCAAGGCCGAACTTGCGGTAAACACCATGCGGACGACCAGTCAAGCGGCAGCGGTTACGCATGCGCGCAGCGCTTGCGTCACGTGGCTGCTTCTGCAGAGCAACTTGAGCTTCCCAACGCGCTTCTGGACTTGCGTTCAGATCAACGATGATAGCTTTCAGCGCAGCACGCTTCTTGGCGAACTTGGCAACCGTGAGCTGACGTTTCAGCTCGCGGTTTTTCATGCTCATCTTAGCCATGGTCCTACTCCAATCAGTTGCGGAACGGGAATTTGAAAGCACGCAGCAATGCGCGACCTTCATCATCCGTCCGAGCAGTGGTGGTCAGGGTAATGTCCAGACCGCGGAGGGCATCGATTTTGTCGTAGTCGATTTCCGGGAAGATGATCTGCTCTTTAACGCCCATGCTGTAGTTACCACGACCATCGAAGGACTTGGCATTCAGGCCGCGGAAGTCGCGAACCCGAGGCAGGGAGATCGACAGCAGACGATCCAGGAATTCGTACATACGCTCACGGCGCAGAGTTACCTTAACGCCGATTGGCCAGCCTTCGCGAACTTTAAAGCCTGCGATGGACTTGCGAGCGTAGGTCACTACACATTTTTGACCCGTGATTTTTTCCAAATCAGCTACAGCGTGCTCGATGATTTTCTTATCACCGATCGCTTCGCCCAAACCCATGTTCAGGGTGATTTTGGTAACGCGCGGAACTTCCATCACGTTCGAAAGCTTAAGTTCTTCCTTAAGTTTCGGAGCGATTTCCTTCCGGTAAATCTCTTTTAGTCGTGCCATGGTCTTATCTACCTAGCAGTGTTCAAGCATCAACCGCTTTTTGGGTCGACTTGAAGACACGAATTTTCTTGCCTTCTTCTACTTTGAAACCAACGCGGTCAGCCTTGTTGGTTTCGCCGTTGAAGATGGCGACGTTAGAAGCGTCCAGTGGAGCTTCTTTTTCGACGATACCGCCTTGTACGCCCGACATCGGGTTAGGCTTGGTATGACGCTTAACCAGGTTCAGACCACCAATAACCAGACGGTTGTTAGCGAGAACCTTAAGCACCTTACCGCGCTTACCTTTGTCTTTGCCGGCGATCACGATGATCTCGTCGTCACGACGAATCTTTTGCATGTCGGATCTCCTTACAGCACTTCTGGGGCGAGCGAGACGATCTTCATGAACTTCTCAGTACGAAGTTCACGGGTCACTGGCCCAAAGATACGGGTGCCGATCGGCTCTTGCTTGTTGTTCAGAAGAACAGCAGCGTTGCCATCAAAGCGGATAATGGAGCCATCAGCACGACGTACGCCGTGACGAGTGCGGACTACAACAGCAGTCATCACTTGGCCTTTTTTCACTTTACCGCGAGGAATTGCTTCCTTGACGGTAACTTTGATGATGTCACCGATACCAGCGTAACGACGATGGGAGCCACCCAGCACCTTGATGCACATAACGCGGCGTGCGCCGCTGTTATCGGCCACATCGAGCATGGATTGAGTCTGAATCATATAATTTCTCCGACCCCTAGTCCTTAGACTTCCACAGCGCGTTCGAGAACATCAACCAGTGCCCAAGACTTGGTCTTGGCCATCGGACGAGTTTCACGAATAGTGACTTTGTCGCCGATGTGGCACTGATTGGTTTCGTCGTGCGCGTGCAGCTTAGTCGAACGCTTAACGTATTTACCGTAGATCGGGTGCTTAACGCGACGCTCGATCAGTACGGTGATGGTTTTGTCCATCTTGTCGCTGACAACACGGCCAGTCAGCGTACGGACAGTCTTTTCGGCTTCAGCCATGATTACTTACCTGCCTGCTGTTTGAGCACAGTCTTCACGCGAGCGATGTCACGCTTAACTTGCGAGAGCAGATGCGACTGCCCCAACTGGCCAGTTGCTTTCTGCATACGCAGATTGAACTGGTCGCGCAGCAAGCCGAGCAGTTGCTCGTTCAGCTGCTGTGCGGATTTTTCACGAAGTTCATTCGCTTTCATCACATCACCGTCCGTTTAACAAAGGAGGTGGCGAGCGGCAGCTTTGCAGCAGCCAGGGCGAAAGCCTCACGCGCCAGCTCTTCAGTAACACCCTCGATTTCATACAGGACTTTGCCTGGCTGAATCTGGGCAACCCAATATTCCACGTTACCCTTACCTTTACCCATACGAACTTCTAGGGGCTTTTTGGAAATAGGCTTGTCCGGGAATACACGGATCCAGATCTTACCGCCACGCTTAACGTGACGGGTCAGTGCACGACGCGCTGATTCGATCTGACGAGCGGTTAGGCGACCACGAGCAACAGACTTCAGCGCATACTCGCCGAAGCTGACTTTGCTACCGCGCAATGCCAAGCCACGGTTGTGGCCAGTCATTTGCTTGCGGAACTTCGTACGCTTAGGTTGTAACATTTGGCGTACCCCTTACTTAGCAGCTTTTTTACGAGGCGCTGGTGCTTGTGGCTTCAGCTCTTCTTGGCGACCACCAATTACTTCGCCTTTGAAGATCCAAACCTTTACACCGATCACACCGTAAGTGGTGTGAGCTTCGTAGTTGGCATAGTCGATGTCGGCACGCAGGGTGTGCAATGGCACACGACCTTCGCGATACCATTCAGTACGTGCGATTTCAGCACCGCCGAGACGACCGCTCACTTGGATTTTGATGCCCTTGGCACCAATGCGCATAGCGTTCTGTACAGCGCGTTTCATCGCGCGACGGAACATTACACGACGCTCCAGCTGCTGAGCTACGCTCTGCGCAACCAGCATACCGTCAAGTTCCGGCTTGCGGATCTCTTCGATATTGATGTGCACAGGCACACCCATTTGCTTGGTCAGGTCCTGACGCAGTTTCTCAACATCTTCACCTTTCTTCCCGATAACGATACCTGGACGAGCGGTGTGGATGGTGATACGTGCAGTTTGGGCCGGACGATGGATATCGATACGGCTTACGGACGCGCTTTTTAGTTTGTCTTGGAGGTATTCACGCACCTTCAGATCAGCGAACAAATAGTCCGCATAAGTCCGGCCGTCTGCGTACCAGACGGAGGTGTGCTCCTTGACGATTCCCAGGCGAATGCCAATGGGATGTACTTTCTGACCCATCTCTTCGACTCCGTTACTTGTCAGCAACCTTGACAGTGATATGGCAAGACCGCTTGACGATGCGATCAGCGCGGCCTTTGGCACGCGGCATGATGCGCTTCAGCGAACGCCCTTCGTTGACGAAAACGGTGGCGACTTTAAGGTCGTCAACGTCTGCGCCTTCGTTGTGCTCGGCGTTGGCTACGGCCGACTCCAGCACTTTCTTGATGATCTCGGCGGCTTTCTTGTTGCTGAAAGCCAACAGGTTGAGCGCTTCGCCCACCTTCTTCCCGCGGATCTGGTCGGCGACCAAGCGGGCTTTCTGGGCGGAGATTCGAGCGCCCGACAACTTAGCGGCTACTTCCATCGTTCCTTACCCCTTAACGCTTGGCTTTCTTGTCTGCCACGTGCCCACGATATGTGCGGGTACCGGCAAACTCGCCTAGTTTATGGCCAACCATGTCTTCGTTCACGAGAACTGGGACATGAAGACGACCGTTATGCACAGCGATGGTCAAACCGACCATTTGTGGCAGGATCATAGAACGGCGCGACCAGGTTTTCACCGGTTTGCGATCGTTCTTTTCCGCCGCCACTTCGATCTTCTTCAGTAGGTGAAGATCAATAAAAGGACCTTTTTTCAGAGAACGTGGCACTGTCGTATCCCTCTATTTACTTGCGACGACGGACGATCATTTTGTCGGTACGCTTATTACCACGAGTCTTCGCGCCCTTAGTCGGGAAGCCCCATGGCGATACCGGATGACGACCACCAGAGGTACGACCTTCACCACCACCATGTGGGTGGTCAACCGGGTTCATGGCAACACCACGAACGGTTGGGCGAACGCCACGCCAGCGTTTGGCACCAGCTTTACCCAGCGAACGCAGGCTGTGCTCGGAGTTCGAGACTTCGCCAAGCGTTGCACGGCATTCAGCCAATACTTTACGCATTTCACCAGAGCGCAGACGCAGGGTCACGTAGACACCATCACGAGCGACCAGCTGAGCCGAAGCACCAGCGGAACGTGCGATTTGCGCGCCTTTACCCGGCTTCAATTCGATGCCGTGTACGGTGCTACCAACTGGAATGTTGCGCAGTTGCAGAGCGTTGCCCGGCTTGATCGGCGCCAAAGCACCTGCGATCAGCTGGTCACCAGCACTCACGCCTTTAGGGGCGATGATGTAACGGCGCTCGCCGTCTGCGTACAACATAAGAGCAATGTGAGCAGTACGGTTTGGATCGTATTCGATACGCTCAACAGTGGCTGGAATGCCATCTTTGTCGTTGCGACGGAAGTCGACCAAACGATAGTGCTGCTTATGACCACCACCGATGTGACGAGTGGTAATACGGCCATTGTTGTTACGACCACCAGTCTTCGATTTCTTCTCGAGCAGCGGTGCGTGAGGAGCGCCTTTATGCAGCTCCTGGTTGACCACCTTGACCACATGACGGCGGCCAGGGGAAGTCGGTTTGCATTTAACGATTGCCATGATGCACCCCTTCCTTACTCAGCACTGCTGCTGAAATCGAGATCTTGGCCTGGCTGAAGGGAGATTACTGCCTTCTTCCAGTCATTACGCTTGCCCACGCCGCGAGCGGTGCGCTTGCTCTTACCCAGAACATTCAGGGTAGTAACACGCTCAACTTTCACGCTGAACAGGCTTTCGACGGCCTTCTTGATTTCCAGCTTGGTTGCATCAGTAGCAACCTTGAAAACGAACTGGCCTTTCTTGTCTGCCAGAACCGTAGCCTTCTCGGAAACGTGCGGGCCAAGCAGAACTTTAAATACGCGTTCCTGGTTCATCCCAGCAGCTCCTCGAATTTCTTCACGGCCGACACGGTGATCAACACCTTGTCGTATGCGATCAGACTAACTGGGTCGGAACCTTGCACGTCACGTACATCAACGTGTGGCAGGTTACGAGCAGCCAGGTACAGGTTCTGATCAACAACTTCAGACACGATCAGGACGTCTGTCAGACCCATGCCATTCAGTTTGTTCAGCAGATCTTTGGTTTTCGGCGCTTCAACTGCGAAGTCCTGAACCACGATCAGACGATCAGTACGAACCAGTTCAGCAAGGATGGAACGCATTGCTGCGCGATACATCTTCTTGTTGAGCTTCTGAGAGTGATCTTGTGGACGAGCTGCGAAAGTAGTACCACCGCCACGCCAGATTGGGCTACGGATAGTACCAGCACGAGCACGGCCAGTACCTTTCTGACGCCAAGGGCGCTTACCGCCACCACGAACGTCGGAACGGGTCTTTTGCTGCTTGCTACCTTGACGGCCGCCGGCCATGTAGGCCACGACTGCTTGGTGAACCAGCGTCTCGTTGAACTCGCCGCCGAACGTCAGTTCGGAAACTTCGATCGCTTGAGCATCATTTACATTTAATTGCATGTCAGCTTCCCCTTAACCGCGAGCCTTGGCCGCCGGACGTACAACCAGGTTGCCGCCAGTAGCGCCAGGAACAGCACCCTTGACCAACAACAGATTGCGTTCAGCGTCGACGCGCACTACTTCGAGGGACTGCACGGTCACGCGCTCAGCGCCCATATGACCGGACATTTTTTTGCCCTTGAATACACGACCAGGAGTCTGGCACTGGCCAATAGAGCCCGGGACGCGGTGGGAAACGGAGTTACCGTGAGTGTTATCTTGGCCACGGAAATTCCAACGCTTGATCGTACCCTGGAAGCCTTTACCTTTGGACTGACCGGTCACATCGACCATCTGACCTGCGGTGAAGATTTCAGCGTTGATCAGATCGCCTGCTTGGTACTCGCCTTCTTCAAGGCGGAATTCCATTACGGTACGACCAGCTGCAACGTTTGCTTTGGCGAAGTGACCCGCCTGAGCAGCTGTTACACGCGAAGCGCGACGCTCGCCGACAGTGACTTGCACTGCACGATAGCCATCGGTTTCTTCAGTTTTGAACTGGGTGACGCGATTCGGCTCGATCTCAATGACCGTAACCGGAATGGAGACACCTTCTTCGGTGAAAATACGGGTCATACCGCATTTACGACCGACTACACCAATAGTCATGTTGTAAACCTCATGAGTGTACGGGGCTTTCACCCGCTATGGCCGCCCATTTCAGAGCGTTACACGACTAAGACCCAAGTCTTAGCCGAGGCTGATCTGCACTTCCACACCGGCCGCAAGATCAAGCTTCATAAGAGCATCAACGGTTTTATCCGTTGGCTGGACGATGTCCAGTACACGCTTATGAGTACGGATCTCGTACTGGTCACGCGCGTCTTTGTTGACGTGCGGGGAGACCAGAACGGTGAACCGCTCTTTACGGGTAGGCAGTGGAATTGGACCACGCACTTGAGCACCAGTACGTTTCGCGGTTTCCACGATTTCCTGGGTTGATTGGTCGATCAGGCGATGGTCAAAAGCCTTCAACCTGATACGGATTTGCTGATTTTGCATTGGATTTCAGACTCCGATTGCTATTCCCACCGAGCGCAATACGCCCGTTTAAAGGAGGCGCAATTCTATAGATGGCCCAACTGGGTGTCAACTCAATAAAAAAAGCCCCCGCTGAGCGGGGGCTTTTTCAGGCAATCAAAGCTTAAGCAATGATTTTGGCTACTACGCCAGCGCCGACGGTACGACCGCCTTCACGGATTGCGAA
Source organism: Pseudomonas sp. B424 (assembly GCF_055408345.1). Lineage (NCBI taxonomy): Bacteria > Pseudomonadati > Pseudomonadota > Gammaproteobacteria > Pseudomonadales > Pseudomonadaceae > Pseudomonas > Pseudomonas sp. B424. Next base: position 132,729 of record NZ_JBUZTL010000010.1, read on the forward strand.
ACGCAGACCGTCTTCCATTGCGATGGTTTTGATCAGGGTGACAACCATTTTGATGTTGTCGCCTGGCATTACCATTTCAACGCCTTCCGGCAGTTCGCAGTTACCGGTCACGTCAGTGGTCCGGAAGTAGAACTGTGGACGGTAGCCTTTGAAGAACGGAGTGTGACGACCGCCTTCTTCTTTGCTCAACACGTACACTTCAGCTTCGAAGGTAGTGTGCGGCTTAACCGAACCCGGCTTAACCAGAACCTGGCCACGCTCTACGTCGTCACGCTTGGTGCCGCGCAACAGCACGCCGCAGTTCTCGCCAGCACGACCTTCGTCAAGCAGCTTACGGAACATTTCAACGCCGGTGCAGGTGGTAACAGTAGTGTCACGCAGACCAACGATTTCCAGCGGATCTTGAACGCGAACGATACCGCGCTCGATACGACCAGTCACAACAGTACCGCGACCAGAGATCGAGAACACGTCTTCGATTGGCATCAGGAACGGCTTGTCGATAACACGTACTGGATCCGGAATGTAAGTATCCAGAGTTTCAACCAGTTTACGAACGGCAGTGGTGCCCATTTCGTTATCGTCTTTGCCTTCCAGAGCCATACGAGCAGAACCGATGATGATCGGAGTGTCGTCGCCCGGGAAGTCGTAAGTGCTCAGCAGATCGCGCACTTCCATCTCAACCAGTTCCAGCAGCTCTGCGTCGTCTACCAGGTCAGCCTTGTTCAGGAAAACCACGATGTACGGAACGCCAACCTGACGGGACAGCAGGATGTGCTCACGGGTTTGTGGCATCGGACCATCAGCGGCCGAACAAACCAGGATAGCGCCGTCCATCTGAGCAGCACCGGTGATCATGTTCTTCACATAGTCAGCGTGACCTGGGCAGTCAACGTGAGCGTAGTGACGGATCAGCGAGTTGTATTCAACGTGCGCAGTGTTGATGGTGATACCACGAGCTTTTTCTTCTGGCGCGCTGTCGATCTTATCGAAGTCAACAATGGCCGAACCGAAAATTTCGGAGCAAACACGAGTCAGAGCTGCAGTCAGCGTGGTTTTACCATGGTCAACGTGACCGATAGTGCCAACGTTGACGTGCGGTAGGGAACGATCAAATTTTTCTTTAGCCACGACAATTAACTCCTTGCCTAAAGGACTGAACTAAATCAGCCTTGTTTTTTAGTAACAGTTTCGACGATGTGCGCCGGAGCTGTATCGTATTTTTTGAATTCCATAGAGTAGCTTGCGCGACCCTGAGACATGGAACGAACGTCGGTCGCATAACCGAACATTTCACCCAACGGAACCTCAGCACGAATAACTTTGCCGGAAACCGTATCCTCCATACCCTGGATCATGCCGCGACGACGATTCAAGTCGCCCATCACGTCACCCATATAGTCTTCAGGTGTAACAACCTCTACCGCCATGATTGGCTCAAGCAGCTCACCACCACCTTTGGAGGCCAGTTGCTTGGTAGCCATGGAAGCAGCCACCTTAAACGCCATCTCGTTGGAGTCGACGTCGTGGTAAGAACCATCAAACACGGTAGCCTTCAGGCCGATCAGCGGATAGCCGGCAACAACACCGTTCTTCATCTGCTCTTCGATACCCTTCTGGATAGCCGGGATGTATTCCTTAGGAACCACACCACCTACCACTTCGTTCACGAACTGCAGACCTTCCTGACCTTCGTCAGCAGGTGCAAAACGGATCCAGCAGTGTCCAAACTGGCCACGACCGCCGGACTGACGAACGAACTTGCCTTCGATTTCACACTTCTTCGTGATGCGCTCACGATACGAAACCTGAGGCTTACCGATGTTGGCTTCGACGTTGAACTCACGGCGCATCCGGTCAACCAGGATGTCCAAGTGCAGCTCGCCCATGCCAGAGATGATCGTTTGACCAGTCTCTTCATCAGTTTTAACACGGAAAGATGGATCTTCTTGAGCAAGCTTGCCCAGTGCAACACCCATTTTTTCCTGGTCATCCTTGGTCTTAGGCTCTACGGCAACCGAAATAACCGGCTCCGGGAAGTCCATACGAACCAGAATGATTGGCTTGTCAGCGTTGCACAAAGTCTCACCAGTGGTGACGTCCTTCATGCCGATCAAGGCCGCGATGTCACCAGCGCGCACTTCCTTGATTTCTTCACGGGCGTTTGCGTGCATTTGCACCATACGACCCACGCGCTCTTTCTTGCCCTTAACCGAGTTGATCACGCCGTCGCCGGAGTTCAACACGCCCGAGTAAACACGGACGAAGGTCAAGGTGCCCACGAATGGGTCAGTAGCGATCTTGAACGCCAGAGCCGAGAACGGCTCGCTGTCGTCTGCATGACGCTCCAGCTCGATGCTCTCGTCATCAGGGTCAGTACCCTTGATGGCAGGAATATCAGTCGGAGCTGGCAGATAGTCGATAACAGCATCGAGAACCAGGGGAACGCCCTTGTTCTTGAAGGAAGAACCACAAACAGCCAAGACGATCTCACCAGCGATAGTACGCTGACGCAGAGCGGCCTTGATTTCCGCGATAGTGAATTCTTCACCTTCGAGGTACTTGTTCATCAGCTCTTCATTGGCTTCGGCCGCAGCCTGAACCATGTTGTCGCGCCACTCGTCAGCCAGATCTTTCAGCTCAGCTGGAATTTCCTTGCGAACAGGGACCATACCCTTGTCAGCATCATTCCAGTAAACAGCTTCCATGGTAATCAGATCAATCTGACCTTGGAAGTTGTCTTCAGAACCGATAGCGAGCTGGATAGGCACCGGAGTGTGACCCAGACGCTTTTTGATCTGCTCGATCACACGCAGGAAGTTCGCACCAGCACGGTCCATCTTGTTTACGTAAACAAGACGTGGAACGCCGTATTTGTTGGCTTGACGCCATACGGTTTCCGACTGAGGCTCAACACCCGAGGTACCACAGAACACAACGACAGCGCCGTCGAGTACACGAAGGGAACGTTCAACTTCAATAGTGAAGTCTACGTGGCCAGGTGTGTCGATTACGTTGAAGCGATGCTCGTCTTTGTACTGCTTGGCAGAACCCTTCCAGAAGGCGGTAATGGCAGCAGAAGTAATGGTAATACCACGCTCCTGCTCCTGCACCATCCAGTCGGTGGTCGCGGCGCCATCATGCACCTCGCCCATCTTGTGACTTTTGCCAGTGTAAAAAAGGACGCGCTCGGTAGTGGTGGTTTTACCAGCATCTACGTGAGCGACGATACCGATGTTACGGTAGCGACTAATCGGAGTAGTACGAGCCATAAAGCCCTCGCAAAATTAGTGAAGCTGAAATTAGAAGCGGTAGTGCGAGAAAGCCTTGTTAGCTTCGGCCATACGGTGCACGTCTTCACGCTTCTTAACAGCAGCACCTTTGCCTTCAGCTGCGTCCAACAGTTCGCCAGCCAAACGCAGAGCCATAGACTTCTCGCCGCGCTTGCGGGCGAAGTCTACCAACCAGCGCATTGCCAGGGCGTTACGACGGGACGGGCGAACTTCGACCGGAACCTGGTAAGTAGCACCGCCTACACGGCGCGACTTCACTTCGACCAGCGGAGCGATGGCGTCGAGAGCTTTCTCGAAGATTTCCAGGGGATCGCTGTTCTTGCGTTCTTTAACCTTTTCCAGCGCGCCATAAACGATACGCTCGGCAACGGCTTTTTTGCCGCTTTCCATCACGTGGTTCATGAACTTGGCCAGAATTTGGCTTCCGTATTTTGGATCGTCAAGCACATCGCGCTTGGCTGCTACGCGTCTTCTTGGCATGGATAAGCCCTCAAACGGTCTTCAGGTTAGCTCGGAACCATTACACCCTGCGGATGCACGTCCGACCTTACTCTTATCGACTCAGAAAAAAAGAAATCTGCATTATTTACCAGCAACCGAATACTACTTCGGCTTTTTGGTACCGTACTTCGAACGACCTTGGTTACGACCTTTAACGCCGGAAGTATCCAAAGAGCCGCGAACGGTGTGATAACGAACACCTGGCAAGTCTTTTACACGACCGCCACGAATCAGTACCACGCTGTGCTCTTGCAGGTTGTGACCTTCACCACCGATGTACGAGGAAACCTCGAAACCGTTGGTCAGGCGCACACGGCATACTTTACGCAGTGCCGAGTTAGGTTTTTTCGGCGTAGTTGTATACACACGGGTGCATACGCCACGACGTTGCGGGCAGTTTTGCAGCGCAGGCACGTCGGATTTCTCGACGATACGCTTACGCGGCTGACGTACCAGCTGGTTGATAGTTGCCATCTACTAGCTCCACTGTTGTCTTGCGACGCTATTGTCTTGCAAGAAAAGCAAAATGGCAGGAACGAATTCCCGCCAAATTTAGGGGTACAAGAGTCTAAAGAGGATCTTGCCCCCAGTCAAGGCAAGGCCCCGACCTTCCCACCTATCAAATCCAGACAAAATGTCTCAATTCGATGAATGGAACAGCCGGGGCCCGCCTCTCATTTACCGCAGAACTCAGTTACCGCTCGAGTTCAGCGCTTCGGTCAGTGCAGCTTCCACTTCACTGGCGCTTACGCGCAACGGCTTGTCAGCCTCACGGCGGCGCTTACGCTCACTGTGGTATGCCAAACCGGTACCTGCCGGGATCAAACGACCCACGACAACGTTTTCTTTCAGGCCGCGCAGGTAATCGCGCTTGCCGGTTACCGCTGCTTCGGTCAGTACGCGGGTGGTCTCTTGGAAAGAGGCCGCGGAGATGAACGATTCAGTCGACAACGACGCCTTGGTGATACCCAGCAGAACACGAGTGAACTTGGAAACGAATTTATCTTCGCCACCCAGACGTTCGTTCTCGGTCAACACCTGAGTCAACTCCATCTGGTCGCCCTTGATGAAGGTGGAATCACCAGACTCGGCAATCTCAACCTTACGCAGCATCTGACGCAGAATGGTCTCGATGTGCTTATCGTTGATTTTTACGCCTTGCAGACGATAAACGTCCTGAATCTCGTTAACGATGTACTTGGCCAGCGCACTTACACCCAGCAAACGCAGAATGTCGTGTGGATCGCTTGGACCGTCGGAGATTACTTCGCCGCGGTTCACTTGCTCGCCTTCGAAGACGTTCAGGTGACGCCACTTCGGAATCAGCTCTTCGTACGGATCAGTACCGTCGTTCGGAGTAATAACCAGACGGCGCTTGCCTTTGGTTTCTTTACCGAACGCGATGGTGCCGCTGACTTCAGCCAAAATCGAGGCTTCTTTCGGACGACGAGCTTCGAACAAGTCAGCAACGCGTGGCAGACCACCGGTGATGTCTCGAGTTTTCGAAGTTTCTTGCGGAATACGAGCGATAACGTCACCGATCGCGATTTCCGCACCATCCGCTACACCGACCAGAGCGTTAGCTGGCAGGAAGTACTGGGCCGGTACGTCGGTACCTGGCAACAGCAGATCCTTGCCATCCACACCAACCATCTTAACGGCTGGACGAATGTCCTTGCCGGCAGCTGGACGGTCTTTGGCATCAAGCACTTCAATGTTGGTCATACCGGTCAATTCGTCAGTCTGACGCTTGATCGTGATGCCTTCTTCCATGCCCACGTAGGTCACGGTACCTTTCATTTCGGTAACGATTGGGTGAGTGTGCGGATCCCACTTGGCTACGATAGAGCCAGCGTCAACCTTGTCACCTTCTTTAACCGAAATCACAGCACCGTACGGCAGCTTGTAACGCTCACGCTCACGACCGAAGTCATCAGCGATGGCCAGCTCACCGGAACGGGATACAGCTACCAGGCAGCCATCTACACGCTCAACGTGCTTCAGGTTATGAAGACGGACAGTACCGCCATTCTTCACCTGAACACTGTCAGCAGCAGAGGTCCGGCTTGCCGCACCACCGATGTGGAACGTACGCATTGTCAGCTGTGTACCCGGCTCACCGATCGACTGAGCAGCGATTACGCCGACAGCTTCACCGATGTTCACCTGGTGACCACGAGCCAAGTCACGACCGTAGCACTTGGCACAGATACCGAAGCGAGTTTCACAGCTGATTGGCGAACGTACGATTACTTCGTCGATGCTGTTCAGCTCGATGAATTCAACCCACTTCTCGTCAACCAGAGTGCCCGCAGGAACGATAATTTCCTCGGTACCCGGCTTGTACACGTCACGGGCGATTACTCGACCCAGTACGCGCTCACCCAACGGCTCAACAACGTCGCCGCCTTCGATGTGCGGAGTCATCAGCAGACCGTGTTCGGTGCCGCAGTCAACTTCAGTCACAACCAGGTCTTGCGCAACGTCTACCAGACGACGCGTCAGGTAACCGGAGTTAGCAGTCTTCAAGGCGGTATCCGCCAGACCCTTACGAGCACCGTGAGTCGAGATGAAGTACTGAAGTACGCTCAAACCTTCACGGAAGTTCGCGGTAATCGGCGTTTCGATGATGGAGCCGTCCGGCTTAGCCATCAGACCACGCATACCGGCCAGCTGACGGATCTGCGCAGCAGAACCTCGAGCACCGGAGTCGGCCATCATGTACATCGAGTTGAACGACTCTTGCTCAACTTCGTTGCCGTGACGGTCGATAACCTTCTCTTTCGAGAGGTTCGACATCATTGCCTTGGAGACTTCGTCGTTAGCTTTCGACCAAAGGTCGATTACTTTGTTGTACTTCTCGCCCTGAGTTACCAGGCCCGAAGCGTACTGACTTTCGATCTCTTTCACTTCATCGGTTGCAGCCGCGATGATGCGGGCTTTTTCATCAGGGATAACGAAGTCGTTAACGCCGATGGAAACGCCGGAAATGGTCGAGTAAGCAAAACCTGTGTACATCAACTGGTCAGCGAAGATAACGGTCTCTTTCAAACCAACCACGCGGTAGCACTGGTTGATCAGCTTGGAGATCGCTTTTTTCTTCATCGGCAGGTTGACGACGTCGTACGACAGACCTTTTGGCACAACCTGGAACAACAGCGCACGGCCAACAGTAGTGTCGACGATACGGGTATTGCTCACGCTGCCGCCATCACGGTCGTTGACGGTTTCGCTGATGCGAACTTTAACCTTGGCATGCAGTGCGGCTTCGCCAGCACGGAACACACGGTCAACTTCTTGCAGGTCAGCGAACACACGACCTTCGCCCTTGGCGTTGATCGCTTCACGGGTCATGTAGTACAGACCCAAGACAACGTCCTGCGACGGAACGATGATTGGCTCACCGTTGGCTGGCGACAGAATGTTGTTGGTCGACATCATCAACGCACGCGCTTCCAACTGGGCTTCCAGTGTCAGCGGTACGTGCACGGCCATTTGGTCGCCGTCGAAGTCGGCGTTGTACGCAGCACAGACCAGCGGGTGCAGCTGGATAGCTTTACCTTCGATCAGTACCGGTTCAAACGCCTGGATACCCAGACGGTGAAGGGTCGGTGCACGGTTGAGAAGAACCGGGTGTTCGCGGATTACTTCAGCGAGAACGTCCCAAACTTCTGGCAACTCACGCTCAACCATCTTCTTGGCTGCTTTGATGGTGGTAGCAAGACCACGCATTTCCAGCTTGCCAAAAATGAACGGTTTGAACAGCTCAAGAGCCATTTTCTTCGGCAGGCCGCACTGGTGCAGACGCAGGGTCGGACCTACGGTAATTACCGAACGACCCGAGTAGTCAACACGCTTACCGAGCAAGTTCTGACGGAAACGACCCTGCTTACCCTTGATCATGTCAGCCAAGGATTTCAGAGGGCGCTTGTTCGAACCGGTAATAGCGCGACCGCGACGGCCGTTGTCGAGCAAGGCGTCGACTGCTTCTTGCAACATACGCTTTTCGTTGCGCACGATGATGTCCGGAGCGGACAGATCAAGCAGGCGCTTCAAGCGGTTGTTACGGTTGATTACCCGACGATACAGATCGTTGAGGTCGGAAGTCGCGAAACGACCACCATCAAGCGGGACCAAAGGACGCAGATCCGGCGGCAGAACCGGCAGAACGGTCAGAACCATCCACTCAGGAAGGTTGCCGGAGCCCAGGAAGGCTTCCATCAACTTCAGGCGTTTGGACAGCTTCTTGATTTTGGTTTCGGAGTTGGTTTGCGGAATTTCTTCGCGCAGACGGCCAATCTCGTGTTCCAGGTCGATAGCGTGCAGCAGTTCACGTACAGCTTCAGCACCCATACGGGCATCAAAGTCGTCGCCGAACTCTTCCAGCGCTTCGAAGTACTGCTCATCGTTCAGCAGCTGACCTTTTTCAAGAGTGGTCATGCCTGGATCGATAACGACATAGCTCTCGAAGTAGAGAACGCGCTCGATATCACGCAGGGTCATGTCCATCAGCAAACCGATACGGGACGGCAGCGATTTCAGGAACCAGATGTGAGCAACTGGCGAAGCCAGTTCGATGTGAGCCATGCGCTCGCGACGGACCTTGGCCAGTGCGACTTCTACGCCACACTTCTCACAGATCACACCGCGGTGCTTCAAGCGCTTGTACTTACCGCACAGGCACTCGTAATCCTTTACCGGGCCAAAGATCTTGGCGCAGAACAGGCCGTCACGCTCAGGCTTGAACGTACGGTAGTTGATGGTTTCCGGTTTTTTAACTTCACCGAACGACCACGAACGGATCATCTCAGGCGATGCCAATCCAATACGGATGGCGTCGAACTCTTCGACTTGACCCTGGTTTTTCAGCAAATTCAGTAGGTCTTTCAAGGCCTTTCCTCCTGGCGGAGCAGAGAGCGGGCTAAACAGCCCCGCTCTCGATTCGCGTCACGTGTTATTCGGTTTCCAGATCGATATCGATGCCGAGGGAACGAATTTCTTTGATCAACACGTTGAAAGACTCGGGCATGCCCGGCTCCATACGGTGATCGCCGTCCACGATGTTTTTGTACATCTTGGTACGACCGTTCACATCGTCCGACTTCACTGTGAGCATTTCTTGCAGAGTGTATGCCGCGCCGTAGGCTTCCAGCGCCCAGACCTCCATCTCCCCGAAACGCTGACCACCGAACTGTGCCTTACCACCCAGCGGCTGCTGGGTAACCAGGCTGTAAGAACCGGTAGAACGAGCATGCATCTTGTCGTCTACCAAGTGGTTCAGCTTCAGCATGTACATGTAGCCAACGGTAACCGGACGCTCGAACTTGTTGCCGGTACGGCCGTCAGTCAGTTCCATCTGGCCGCTGTCTGGCAGATCAGCCAAACGTAGCATTGCCTTGATTTCACTTTCCTTGGCACCGTCGAACACCGGGGTAGCCATAGGCACACCGCCACGAAGGTTCTTCGCCAGATCCAGGATCTCCTGGTCGGTGAAGTCATCCAGGCTTTCTTGACGACCGCCAATTTCGTTGTAGATCTCATGCAAGAACTTGCGCAGGTCAGCGACCTTGCGTTGTTCTTCAATCATGAGGTTGATCTTCTCGCCCAAACCTTTAGCCGCGAGGCCCAGGTGAGTTTCAAGAATCTGACCAACGTTCATACGCGAAGGTACGCCCAACGGGTTGAGGACCACATCAACCGGGGTGCCATTGGCATCGTACGGCATGTCTTCAACCGGCATGATCACGGAGACCACACCTTTGTTACCGTGACGACCAGCCATCTTGTCACCCGGCTGGATGCGACGACGGATTGCCAGGTAAACCTTGACGATTTTCAGCACGCCTGGAGCCAGGTCATCGCCCTGCTGCAGTTTGCGCTTCTTGTCTTCGAACTTGTCGTCCAGCAGGCGACGACGATCGATGATGTAAGCCTGGGCTTTTTCAAGTTGCTCGTTCAGAGCATCTTCAGCCATGCGCAGTTTGAACCACTGCCCATGCTCAAGACCGTCCAGGATTTCATTGGTGATTTCCTGACCTTTCTTCAGACCAGCACCGCCCTCGGCTATACGGCCAACCAGAGCAGAGCGCAGACGTTCGAAAGTAGCGCCTTCAACGATACGGAACTCTTCGTTCAGATCCTTGCGGATCTCGTCCAGCTGGGTCTTCTCGATCGACAGGGCACGAGCATCACGCTCAACGCCGTCGCGGGTGAAGACCTGCACGTCGATAACTGTACCTTTGGTACCGGTAGGTACACGCAGGGAAGTGTCTTTAACGTCGCTGGCTTTTTCACCAAAGATTGCACGCAACAGCTTCTCTTCTGGAGTCAGCTGAGTCTCGCCTTTCGGAGTGACCTTACCAACCAGAATGTCGCCGGCGCCAACTTCAGCACCTACGTAAACGATACCGGCTTCGTCCAGTTTGTTCAGTGCAGCTTCACCCACGTTAGGGATGTCTGCAGTGATCTCTTCAGGCCCAAGCTTGGTGTCACGTGCCACACAGGTCAGTTCCTGAATGTGGATCGTGGTGAAACGATCTTCTTGAACAACTCGTTCCGACAAGCAGATGGAGTCTTCGAAGTTGTAACCGTTCCAGGCCATGAACGCGATGCGCATGTTCTGACCCAGAGCCAGCTCACCCATGTCGGTGGACGGACCATCGGCCATGATGTCGCTACGCTGCACACGATCACCCTTGCGAACCAGCGGGCGCTGGTTGATGCAGGTGTTCTGGTTGGAGCGGGTGTATTTGGTCAGGTTATAGATGTCTACACCGGCTTCGCCAGTTTCAACTTCGTCATCTGCAACACGAACCACAATACGGCTTGCATCAACAGAGTCGATAACGCCACCACGACGAGCCACGACGCAAACGCCGGAGTCACGAGCTACGTTACGCTCCATGCCAGTACCTACCAGCGGCTTGTCAGCGCGCAAGGTTGGCACAGCTTGACGCTGCATGTTCGAACCCATCAACGCACGGTTGGCGTCATCGTGCTCGAGGAACGGGATCAACGACGCTGCAACCGACACAACCTGCTTCGGCGAAACGTCCATCAAGGTGACGTCTTCCGGCGCCTTAACGGTGAATTCGTTCAAGTGACGAACAGCTACCAGCTCGTCGATCAGAACCTTCTTGTCGTTCATCGTGGCCGAAGCCTGAGCGATCACGTGATCGGCTTCTTCGATGGCGGACAGGAACACGATCTCGTCGGTAACCAGAGCGTCTTTCACCACACGATACGGGCTTTCAAGGAAGCCGTACTGGTTGGTGCGCGCATAGGCAGCCAAGGAGTTGATCAGACCAATGTTCGGACCTTCCGGCGTTTCAATCGGGCATACACGACCGTAGTGAGTCGGATGTACGTCACGAACTTCAAAGCCAGCACGCTCACGCGTCAAACCACCCGGACCCAGTGCAGAAACACGGCGCTTGTGGGTGATCTCGGACAGAGGGTTGTTCTGGTCCATGAACTGGGACAGCTGGCTCGAACCGAAGAACTCTTTCACCGCTGCAGCCACTGGCTTGGCGTTGATCAGGTCTTGCGGCATCAGGCCTTCGCTTTCAGCCATCGACAGACGCTCTTTGACCGCACGCTCAACACGTACCAGGCCAACGCGGAACTGGTTTTCAGCCATTTCGCCTACACAGCGAACACGACGGTTACCCAGGTGGTCGATGTCATCGACGATGCCTTTACCGTTACGGATGTCGACCAGAGTCTTCAGCACAGCAACGATGTCTTCTTTGCACAACACGCCCGAACCTTCGATCTCGGTACGACCGATACGACGGTTGAACTTCATCCGGCCGACCGCAGACAGGTCATAACGCTCGGGGCTGAAGAACAGGTTGTTGAACAGAGTCTCGGCAGCGTCTTTGGTTGGCGGCTCGCCTGGACGCATCATGCGATAGATCTCTACCAGAGCTTCCAATTGGTTGCTGGTGGAGTCGATCTTCAGAGTGTCGGAAACGAACGGACCGCAGTCGATGTCGTTGGTGTACAACGTCTCGATACGAACTACTTGACCCTTGGCAATTTTTGCCAGGATTTCAGTCGTCAGCTCGGTGTTGCACTCAGCAATGATTTCGCCAGTAGCCGGGTGCACGATAGCCTTGGCCGTTGTGCGGCCCAGGACGTAGTCCAGGGGCATAACAAGCTCTTTGACACCGGCTTTTTCCAGCTGGTTGATGTGACGAGCAGTAATACGACGACCCTGCTCAACAATCACCTTGCCTTTGTCATCGACGATATCGATGGCCGCAATTTCACCGCGCAGGCGATGAGGCACCAATTCCAGACACAGGCTTTCACCTTGCACATGGAAGACGTTGGTGGTGTAGAACGCGTCCAGAACTTGTTCAGTCGTATAACCCAGCGCTCGCAGCAATACCGATGCAGGCAGCTTGCGACGACGGTCAATACGTACGAACACACAGTCCTTCGGATCGAACTCGAAGTCCAACCACGAACCGCGGTAAGGAATGATACGCGCAGAATAAAGCAGCTTACCGGAGCTGTGCGTCTTGCCGCGGTCGTGGTCAAAGAACACGCCCGGGGAACGGTGCAGCTGGGAAACAATTACACGCTCGGTACCGTTGATTACGAAGGTACCGTTTTCAGTCATCAGGGGGATTTCACCCATGTAGACTTCTTGCTCTTTGATGTCCTTGATCGCTTTGTTCGACGACTCTTTGTCGAAAATGATCAAACGAACTTTTACCCGCAAAGGTACGGCGTAAGTTACACCGCGCAACACGCATTCTTTGACATCAAATGCCGGTTCGCCCAAGCGATAACCGACGTACTCCAGCGCAGCATTGCCGGAGTAGCTGATGATCGGGAAAACGGATTTGAAGGCCGCATGCAGGCCCACGTCGCGGAACTGATCTTTAGTCGCTCCCGCCTGCAAGAATTCACGATACGAATCCAGCTGGATTGCCAAGAGATACGGCACATCCATGACGTCCGGCAACTTGCTAAAGTCCTTGCGGATACGTTTTTTCTCAGTATATGAGTAAGCCATCAGCGTTCCCCAGCTTGGTCACCTGCTTGTTTGGCCTCTCCCGACGGGAGCAGCCAGAAAATCGTGCAAACCCCTTGGTTTGCTCCACCGCACAGGGTGGTTACAGCACGTTAAAGGCGCCAACCGAGTCGGCTGCCAATAACGGAAAAAGGCCGGTGGCAAGAGCCACCAGCCATCAGCCTCAGCTTAACGCTTGGGCTGGAGACGCAAGGTCGATGCTTACTTCAGCTCGACTTTAGCGCCTGCTTCTTCCAAGGTAGCCTTGGCTTTGTCAGCTGCGTCTTTCGATACAGCTTCCAGAACAACGCTAGGAGCGCTGTCAACTACTGCCTTGGCTTCTTTCAAGCCCAGACCAGTCAGTTCACGAACAGCCTTGATCACGTTAACTTTCTTCTCGCCAGCTTCCAGCAGCATGACGTTGAATTCAGTTTGCTCTTCAACAACAGCAGCGGCAGCAGCAGGACCAGCAGAAGCAGCAGCAGCGGAAACGCCGAATGCTTCTTCCATTGCCTTGATCAGCTCAACGATTTCCAGAACGGATTTCGAACCGATTGCGTCGATGATTTCTTGAGTAGTCAGAGACATGACTATTGATTCCTGTATTGGGGTGACAGCCTAGGCGGCCATCGAAATAAACAATAAACGCTGAAAGGAGTTGCTCAGCCTTAGGCTGCAGCAGCTTCTTTCTGGTCGCGAAGGGCCGCCAGAGTACGAGCCAATTTGCTGGTAGCGCCTTGAATCACGCTCATCAGCTGAGAAATTGCTTCGTCACGGGTCGGCAGACTTGCCAGTACGTCGATCTGATTAGCTGCGAGGAACTTGCCCTCGAACGCAGCTGCCTTGATCTCGAACTTATCCTGACCTTTAGCGAACTCTTTGAACAAACGGGCAGCAGCGCCTGGATGTTCGTTGGAGAATGCGATCAAGGTCGGGCCTGTGAACACGTCGTTGAGAACACTGTATTCAGTGTCAGCAACAGCGCGCTTGAGCAGGGTGTTACGTACAACACGTACGTAAACGCCAGCTTCACGAGCCTCTTTACGGAGTCCGGTCATAGCGCCTACTGTCACACCGCGGGCATCAGCCACAACAGCGGACAGGGCAACTTTGGCAGCCTCGTTGACTTCAGCGACGATGGCCTTCTTGTCTTCGAGTTTAATTGCCACGGGTTTAACTCCTGCTTGTTACCGTTTCATCCAACCGAGGCCGGATGTCGTTTTGGTGTCTGATTCGGTAAGGAACCGGGAGCACCATCTGCGTAGGCTTGAGGTTTAAGGCTTGCACCGCCTACGGTCTTGGATAGCCCCCGCCAGGCAGGGACCCCAATCTTTCATTGACGCATTAAAACGCGCCAATTTGTCTTACGCGTCCAAGGAACCTTGATCAATGATCAAGCCTGGGCCCATAGTGGTGCTCAGGGTAACGCGCTTAACATAAATACCTTTCGAGGAAGCTGGCTTGATACGCTTCAGATCAGCGATCAGTGCTTCAACGTTTTCCTTCAGCTTGACGGCGTCGAAACCGATCTTGCCAACGGAAGTGTGGATGATACCGTTTTTGTCGGTGCGATAACGAACCTGACCAGCCTTCGCGTTCTTAACAGCGGTAGCTACGTCTGGAGTTACAGTACCAACCTTAGGGTTAGGCATCAAACCACGTGGACCAAGGATCTGACCCAGCTGACCTACAACACGCATTGCGTCCGGGGATGCAATAACTACGTCATAGTTCAGGTCGCCGCCTTTCATTTCGGCAGCCAGGTCGTCCATACCAACGCGATCAGCGCCGGCAGCCAGAGCAGCTTCAGCAGCCGGCCCCTGGGTGAACACAGCTACACGTACAGTCTTGCCAGTGCCGTGTGGCAGCACAGTAGCGCTACGAACAACCTGGTCAGATTTACGTGGGTCCACGCCCAAGTTAACGGCGATGTCGAAAGACTCGCTGAATTTAACAGTCGACAGCTCAGCCAGCAAAGCAGCAGCGTCTACAAAGTTGTAGGACTTGCCAGCTTCGATTTTACCGGCGATTGCCTTTTGACGCTTAGTCAGCTTAGCCATTACACACCCTCCACGTTAAGGCCCATGCTACGAGCAGAACCGGCGATAGTACGCACGGCTGCTTCCATATCAGCTGCAGTAAGATCCGCGTTTTTGGTTTTCGCGATTTCTTCCAGCTGAGCACGGGTAACAGTGCCAACCTTAACGGTGTTTGGACGAGCGGAACCGCTAGTCAGACCAGCAGCCTTCTTCAGCAGTACCGAAGCAGGGGTCGACTTGGTTTCGAACGTGAAGCTACGGTCGCTGTATACAGTGATGATCACTGGAGTCGGCAAGCCTGGCTCAATACCCTGAGTACGGGCGTTGAAAGCCTTGCAGAATTCCATGATATTCACACCGTGTTGACCCAGAGCTGGGCCGACAGGTG
This sequence comes from Pseudomonas sp. B424, assembly GCF_055408345.1. Lineage (NCBI taxonomy): Bacteria > Pseudomonadati > Pseudomonadota > Gammaproteobacteria > Pseudomonadales > Pseudomonadaceae > Pseudomonas > Pseudomonas sp. B424. The sequence goes on from NZ_JBUZTL010000010.1 coordinate 147,975, forward strand.
GGCTTGGGTTGGCCTGTGCGGCCTTCACTTGCAGCTTGATGTAAGCGGTAATCTTCTTAGCCATGAGGCACTCCAATTACGGGTTCAAACGCCTATAGAGGCTCCCCGGTTACTTGCGCGTTTATCCCAGTGACGACAAAACCCCACAGCCTAAGCCATGGGGTTGGGATTCGTGTCTAACTAGACCTTTTCGACCTGGCTAAACTCTAGCTCTACCGGAGTAGAGCGACCGAAAATGAGCACCGCCACTTGGATGCGGCTCTTTTCGTAGTTAACTTCTTCAACTGTGCCGTTAAAATCAGCGAACGGGCCATCTGTAACGCGAACAACTTCGCCTGGCTCGAACAATGTTTTCGGCTTGGGCTTGTCGCTACCATCAGCAACTCGACGCAGAATCGCTTCTGCCTCTTTATCAGTGATCGGAGCCGGTTTATCGGCAGTACCACCAATGAAGCCCATTACGCGAGGAGTATCCTTGACCAAGTGCCAAGTCCCTTCGCTCATATCCATCTGTACCAGCACATAGCCAGGAAAGAATTTGCGCTCGCTTTTGCGTTTCTGGCCATTACGCATTTCAACCACTTCTTCAGTGGGAACCAGAATTTCGCCGAAGCCTTCTTCCATGCCTGCCAGCTTAATACGCTCCATCAAAGAGCGCATAACATGCTTTTCGTAACCCGAATAAGCATGCACTACGTACCAACGCTTAGCCACGGGACACCCTTAGCCAACAATCAAGGAAACGAGCCAGCCGAGCAGGGAATCAAGCCCCCACAACAGCAACGCCATAACAAGAACAACAGCCACCACGATCAACGTGGTCTGCGTAGTTTCTTGGCGAGTTGGCCATACGACTTTACGAATCTCAGTACGAGCTTCCTTCACCAAGACAGAGAACGACTTGCCTTTCGCCGTTTGCAAACCTACATAGGTAGCAACAGCAGCAATCACAAGAAGTGCAATGACGCGATACAGGATCGGCGAACCAGAATAATACTGATTCCCAACAACGCCAACCACCACAAGAGCAACCACTACAAGCCACTTGAGGAGATCGAAGCGAGAGCCTTGAACTTCAGCCTTGGGAGTCATCTAAGAGGATCCTGTGAAAAGAAAGCCAGACGCAATGAGCGAATCTGGCAGGTCAGGAGGGAATCGAACCCCCAACCTACGGTTTTGGAGACCGTCGCTCTGCCAATTGAGCTACTGACCTAAAACATTATCGAGCCGCCGATTATGCCGGCACGAGAGAGACTTTTCAACAACCTGTGCAATTACTTTTGCAATCCACCCACACCAAGCAGCAAATCACCATGTGAATAGCAGAATGCGAGCTACCCACAACCGTAACACCAACCTAGGCAGCAGCACCTAAAAAAGCACCGCCAGCAAACACCCAGGACAGGCTATGCACCTGTTAAAACAAAGGCAGATATTTTCATATCTGCCTTGTTATATGGAGCTCTTGAGCGGATTTGAACCGCTGACCTCACCCTTACCAAGGGTGTGCTCTACCAACTGAGCTACAAGAGCAAAAAATGTTGCGAAAACAGCAAGGCTGGAGCGGGTGGCGGGAATCGAACCCGCATCATCAGCTTGGAAGGCTGAGGTTCTACCACTAAACTACACCCGCAAATCTTGCTGTCTTAGCTTAAATATGGTGGAGGGGGAAGGATTCGAACCTTCGAAGTCGTAGACGTCAGATTTACAGTCTGATCCCTTTGGCCGCTCGGGAACCCCTCCTAAGCGAGATAGAATTCTACATCATTCTATCCTTCTGTCAACCACTTTCTTCAATTAAATCAGGAAGTTAGATGATTAACTCACTCCTCAGCTAAGAGCCTGTTTGGCGTTCACTGTGGAGCGGGCGCCATTCTATGCAAAGAATCGGGTAGCTGCAACCCCTCGCAGCGCATTTTTATGTATTTTAAGCCATTGAATTCACTGGCAAGGCCCTGCAAAACCATTTCGCTCGCTGCAGAGCTGCTTTGCGGGGTGACTTTAAGGACATATCCCACCAACGCAGACCGATCAACCTCAACCGGCACTGACTGCATACCTTTGTCAGAAAGCTTGCGTTGCAAGCTGCGCAACTGATCCTCCGCCGGCAAGCCACCGAGATAAAGACACTCCACGCCCTCTGCAGGGCCACTCTGGGCATCACCAGTAGTCACTACAGACCTCGCTTCACTAAGAAGACTTATGCCTTGCTGGCTACCTTTGTACAAAGACAAGGAAACAACTTCCTTAGCCCTAAGCGGCGCCTCTTGCTGATGCCATACGTAGTAGAAAATGTTTAAAACGACTAGCAGCAGAAACAGCCAACGCATATAAACCTCAAGGAAGGGGACAAACCACCGCCAAACCAACAAACACTAGGTCTTGCACCAGGCGCGCATCAGGCACCATATCTTTCACCAGGCTTGCGTCACCACCGGTGATAAAAACCTCGAAATCCTGCCCCCAATACTCGCTTGCCAGCTCCAACTGGGTCAGAACAAACCCTCTCATCATCAACAAGCATCCGCGCTCTACAGCCTCAACCGTTGTACGGCCCGGAGTACGCTGGAGCAATGCCTGCTCGGCTGAAAAGTCGTCATACCTGATTCGACGGGTATGGGTGCGTAATTGATCACGCATCAGGGGCATTCCAGGGCAAATAAACCCACCTAAATGCTGACCATCGGCTGCAACGAAGTCCGCTGTTACCGCCGTACCGAAGTCCAGCACCAGACACGCACTTCTCGCCAACTCAAAAGCGCCAACCACCGCAAGCCAGCGATCGAGCCCCAAACGAGCGTACTCTTCATAACCGTTACTCACCCCTGCCACAGCCCTGGCAGGTTGCGCACATTCCACCTTGATACCAAATGTCGTAGCAATAGAGGCCACCAGGCTAGACGTTTCATCATCACTTCGCACACTCACCAAGCGGCAATGAGTTATGCACAACGCTGGAACAGCCAAAATTGCAGCGATAAGCCCCACATCAGAATCCACGACTCCACCACTCACAGCCACTCCGGCATCAAGTGCCCGCCACTTGATAAAACTGTTGCCACAGTCCATCTCAAGAATCATGGCGCAACCTCAGGCTAAGCTCGCCACCACTGAACACCTTCTCCTCGCCACTGACACTCATACGTAATGCGCCCTGCTGATCAATACCCATGACCGTACCATCCACCTGGTGCACCCCAGCAATCAAAGACACTTCACGTCCCTGCCACAAGTGATTTTGTTCCCACTCATCCTGTATTGCCGAAAAGCCTTCGGCTGCATGGCGCTTGATATACAACAGCAAACTGTCGTTGAGCTTCGAAACCAGTAAATTACGATTTATCGCAGACCCAGACTCTAAATAAACAGAAGTCCACGCCTGATCAACCTCACGGGCCACACGCATATTCACGTTGATACCAATACCAAGCACGACATGGCAAACGTCAGCCGGATCCCCGACCAACTCAAGCAAAATACCGGCAATCTTTTTGTTGCCTACCAGCACGTCATTTGGCCATTTGAGGCCCGCACCCGAGATACCCACATTTTTAAGCGCACTCAACACCGCAAGGCCAACTACAAGACTAAGTCCCTCGAGCTGACGCATGCCCCCATCCATCCGAAGAACGAGACTGTAGTAAATATTCTCCGCGAATGGGCTAACCCACTTACGCCCCCTACGCCCGCGACCTGCTGTTTGTCGCTCAGCGGTGATAACAAAGGGAGCTGTTATGCCACGATCAATCGCGCGCAAAGCTTCAGCATTAGTAGAGTCTAACGAGTGATGAATCAAGACAGGCCAAGGACTGGTATCCAACTGATCCTGCTCAAGGAGCTCAAGCGGTGCAGCCAGTTGATAGCCGCGACCTCGCACTTTGTGAATCGACAAGTTCAAATCAGACTCCAGGTGCTGGAGCTGCTTCCAGATAGCGCTACGACTAACGCCTAGCGCAGCTCCAAGCGCTTGCCCTGAATGGAACCGACCATCTTTAAGGAGTTTCAACAACGTCAGCATGCAAGTATCGCCTCACAATCAGGCACGCATAATAGCCATGAGCAGAGCAATTGCATAGAAACCCTGCAAGTCACAGCATGCGCGTAATAACGCTTGATAGCCCGAGCGATTGCTCGCTGCAACTTTTCTCGGCACAAAAACAAACCCCCTGTCTGCGTTAGCAGACAGGGGGTTTGGAATTTAATCTTGACGATGACCTACTCTCACATGGGGAAACCCCACACTACCATCGGCGATGCATCGTTTCACTACTGAGTTCGGGATGGGATCA